>JAJDCM010000001.1 GCA_029260825.1 Planctomycetota bacterium
AAGTCATTTCGGTTCAGATCAAGGAGCCGGAACGGACTCGAATTGATGGATTCTTGTGCTTTTCGGCGACGCAGAGCTGGGCGGAAAGGGCTGTCCTCGACGGAATCTGACTTTGTCAACGGGCTGCTAGCCCGTGCGAGGTATTTATCTGTGAATTGCGCCGAGGACTTCCGCGGCCTGGTCGTAGTCGCTTGCTCGGACGTAAATGACGTAGCCGTAGCCTCCCCGCCCATCCGAAACCCCGTTCGAGGCATCGACGTTTACGTTTCTTTCAAAGAGTTTTCGGTGAATTTCTGCGAGGACACCTAGCTCATCGTCGCCTTGGACGACAAAGGCTTTCTGGGGGCCGACGAGTTGGAGCTTGGCGTCGGCCGCGACTCGACCGAGATGCTCGGGCTCTTCCGGGAAGACGATGAGTTCGCAATTCTCTTCCCCCAGCGGAGCGACATTGAACGCAAGGAGGTTTACACCCTGGTTCTTCAGGTTTGACAGGAGTTGGTAGGCCTCTCCGGGCTGATCCTGGACGATGGCTCGAAAATACTCAACCGACTTGATCGAGGTTGGCATGGTCTTGTCTCTTTTTTGTTCTACCTGAAAAAAAGGTTGTCGCCAAAACTCGATCATACCAGATTCCGTGCTCTCCTGACATCGTGCTAAACTGGGCTTTCCATGCTTCTTTCGCACGATTTCCGGTGTGCCGTGGCAGCACGCCAGCTCGGGAGGCTTCCTGGCTAAATGTATCCTCTTTCCATGGGTATACTTCCTTTGCCTATCAATCACAGGGAGGCGAATGTTGCGGATTCTCGATGAAGCTTATTCGGCCGTTGTAGAGGAAGAGGCCGACCTCCTCGAACGGCTTGAAGATCTGGCTCAACGGGTGGAGCTTTCGAGAGCTGCCCAAGATCAGATTCGAGTGCTTCGGGGGCACCTGGGAGATCTTTTTCTCCTGGTCGTGGTTGGAGAAGTGAACTCGGGAAAATCGGCACTCATCAATGAAATTCTCGGAGCCTCGGTGTGCGAAGAGGGACCGATTCCCGTCACCGATCGAATCTGGGTGCTGCGCCATGGAACCGAGGAAGCCGAGCGCGGGATCGATGACTGGATCCGGGAGAAGACCGTTGGCCACGAGATGCTTGAGCACGTGAGCATCGTGGATACTCCTGGAACGAACTCCATCGTCAAGGAACATCAGGGGATTACCGAGGGTTTTCTTCCCCGGGCGGATCTTGTGATGTTCGTGACGTCCATCGACCGTGCCTTTTGTGAAAGTGAACGCCAGTTCCTGTCTCTCATTCGAAAAGAATGGCATCGAAGAGTGCTGTTTGTACTCACCAAGACAGATACCCGAGAGCCCGAAGAAGTCGGTGAGGTCGTGGCCTATGTCCAGAAATGCTCGAAGGAGCTTCTCGGTTTCAACCCGAGGGTTTTTCCTGTTTCTGTCAAGGAGGCGCGAAAAAAGAGTGGAGGTTCGGACGGACTCAAAGAGCTGAAGAGTTTCTTGAAGGAGACGCTTTCGGAAGAGGAGCGAGTGCGGCTCAAGCTTTCCGGTCCGATTGACGCAGGGCTCAAGATCGCAAGCGACGTCATGTCATGTCTTGACCGAGAAGATCAGAGTCTGAGCCAAGAGGCTTCCGTTCTCCGATCTGTCGATGATGAACTCGGGCTCAAGGGGAACATTCTTCAAGAAAGGCAACATCGTTTCCTTTCAAGCCTCCACGATTTGATGGCGGAGCTTGATGCCCGAGGCCGCGAATTCATCGAGAGAAACGTGAGGCTACGAGGGATGACGAAGATTGGAAGCAAGGAACGCTTCCGACTCGCTTTTGAAAAAGAAGTCATCGGGAATCTGGAGGAGAGAATCAGTGAGGTCTTACGAAGTTCTGCCGCCTGGCTCGTAGAAGAATTGAATTTGACCTGGCGGGAGGCCTGCCTCTCTCTTGAGAATCGCCTGGGTCCCTTGCAAGAAGACAAGTTGTCCTCAAAGGATCCAGGATCGACTTCGGAGTCTCGTCGCGTGCAGGTCTTGCACCAGATTCGTCAAGGGGTCGATGAGACTCTTGCTCGCCTCAATCCCTCTCAGGAGGCCGATCGAATCGTGAAGAGCGTCTTGCAGGGCGGCATGAGTTTTATCGGGGTTGAGGCCTCTGCGGCAACGGTGGGCGCGCTCTTGATCGTTCTTTTCAAGACGGCGGTTGTGACCGGGGTGGTCGTTGGCGCAGCGGTTGCTGCTACGGGGTTTGTTGTTCTTCCTGCCTTGAGGGCAAAGGCCATGCGGGCTTTTAGCGATCGAGTTCACGAGCTGACTCGTCAGTTGAAAGCGTCTTTCACCCAGGAGTTTGAGCGAGAGCTGATGCACAACCTGGAGCAAGTGAGAGAATCCTTTGCTCCCCTCCGTCAAGTCCACGAGGAAGAAGCTGAGAGGCTCCGCGCTCTGAGGGCGGAGGCGACGGCTGTCAGAGGATCCTTCCTTGCTCTTGCCGTGCGGGTGGGGGATAGTGAATCACAGCTCTACTGAGCGGGAATGAGATCTTCCGGATCGAGAGGATCTTTACTTTCCCTCATCCAGCCAACAAGGAGCTTTTCGAGTCGTTTCCGATCGGCTTTCCTTTCACCCTCTCTTGAAAGATCCCGGAGTTCCCACGGATCTTTTTCAAGGTCAAACAGCCTCGCCTCCCGCCGATCACGATAGACCGTTCGGATGAGCTTCAAAGACCCCTGTCTCACCGCACGATGGGACTCCCGGACCCAGGTTCCGTCCTCTTGCCGGATTGATTCGGAGAAAGAGAGGAGGATCGAATCCCGCACCCGATCTTGCTTTCCCTGCAAGATGGGAGCAAGGCTCTTGGCGTCCACAGGTTGATTCAAGGGAATTCCGGTCAGGTCGCACAAGGTCGGGAAAAGATCGTGGATGTAGCTCAAGGCGTCTGATTTTTGATTCACAGGAATGCCGGGGCCGCGGAGAACAAGAGGAACTCGAGAGCTGTGCTCATAGACACTCTGTTTGCCAAGAAGACCGTGTTGACCCACGGCGAGCCCATTGTCTCCGACGAGAACAACGATCGTGTCTTGACCGTCTCCGGTTTGAGCGAGAGCTTCAAGGATTCTGCCGATTTCGTGATCGAGGTGGGTGATCATGGCGTAGTAGCCGGCAATATGACTTTGCACGTTTTCCTTGGTGCGGGGATAGGGCCCGAGTTTCTCATCTCGAATCGAGAGAACTTCCGTTGGAAACGGATGAGTGGTCATGAAGTTGGGAGGTAGGGGCATCTCTTTTGGGGGGTAGAGATCAGCAAATCTCTTTGGTGCCATTCGAGGGTCGTGGGGAGCAGTGAAGGATACGTAGGCAAAGAAGGGCCGACTCCTATCCCGCTTTTTCAAGAAATCAATCGTCGCATCGGCAAAGAGCTCGGAAGAGAATTTCTTTCCAACGACTGCTCTCTTGGCGGGATAGATCCCGGTGGGATCAAACGAATACACAGGAGTCTTCAGGTGGTCATGCATTCCTCCGAAGAAGATCGCCTCTCCGTGGGTGAATCCTTTCGCAAAGAGCCGCCGACCGTTGTGCCATTTGCCGGTTCCAAAGGTTGTGTAATTTGCCTTTCGAAAGAGTTCGGGAAGGGTCGGGTGGGGAGTGTTCCCCCGGAGTTCTTTTTTTACGTTCCACGTCACGGTGATCGATTTCGGAAGCTTGAAGTAATGCTGACCGGTGAGGAGCATCGCCCGACTTGGCATGCACACCGCTCCGTGAAGAGAACCCATTACGTAGGACGATGTGAAGGCGAAACCCTCACGAACCAGTCGATCCAAATGGGGAGTTTGGATGGTTGAGTCGCCGAGAGCTCGGATCGTGTCGTATCGCTGATCGTCGGTAACAAGAAGAAGGACGTTCGGTGAAGATTTTGGCTTTGATCGTCCCGGTGAGGCGAATCCACCGGATGATCCGCCTGGACGGGAGAGAACGAGGAGAGGAAGTAATAAGAGTAGGAACGGCAGGGCTCTCATCCGGTCAGATCTCCTGGAGAAGGTTGGTTCTCAAGTACGTTGCCCGAAGATTATCCCCGGAACTCGGCGGAGGCAGCACTGTTGTTCGGGGCAAATGGAGTTTTTGAGATAATTTTGCACTCTGGATCGTCGCTGCGGGTACTTCCCAGTGTTCTTTTCAGCCCAAAAGGAGGAATCCGATGAGAGCACCTGCAACTTCTCCACTGACACAGGAAGCCTTGATCCAGCACAAGGGAATGATCCGAGGGATTGCGCGAGCCCTGGTCTTTGACCCGGACGCAGCTGAAGACGTGGTTCAGGAAACCTGGCTTGCTGCTCTCCAATCTCCCCCCCGCTCCTCAGAGGCTCTCTTCTCCTGGCTTGCTTCGGCGACGCGAAACGTGGCTCGAAAAGTACGAAGGACCGAAGCGCGACGAGGAGCTCGGGAGCGACGGGTGGCTCGGCCGGAAGCTACCGAGCCGGTTGATGAAATCGTGAGTCGAGTGGCGCTTCATCGGGAGCTTGTCGATGAGCTTCTATCTCTTCCCGATCCCTATCGTTCGACGCTCTTACTTCGTTACTTCGAAGACCTCACCCCCCTTCAAATTTCTCGGCGCGAAGATGTCTCGGTGAACACGATCAAGAGTCGACTCCGTCGGGGCCTTGGGCAGTTGAGAAGTCGTTTGATCAAGAGGCATGGTGGAGACACCATGGCCTGTTTTTCCGTTCTTCTTTCTCTTGCCGGAATTGCGAAGAGCGCAGTTGCCGGACTTTCAGGGGGATCAACCATGATGAGTGGAGTCCTGGGTTTCAAGACGTTGGCGACTGCGGGGATCTTGGCCTGTAGCTTCGTCGGGGTCATGTGGCTTCAATCCGGATCTGACGGAGAGCCCTTTCGAGGAGAGGAAGGAGAGGCAAAGCAAGATCGTCGTGAGAGAAGAGTTGTCATGAGGTCAGAGGCATTGGAGGGCGGGGAGACTGTTACTGCTGGTTATCTTGAAGAGGAACCAGAACTTGAAGATTCGACCGAGTTGATCGAAGAGGTGGATCCATCCGGTGAAGTCAATCATGAACCCGGTTTACTCGTCCTGAAGGCGGTCGACGCTTCCACGGGAGAGCCGGTGTCGCTTGTCTCCGCCCACATCATGAATGAAACCCGATACGGAGAACAAGGGGGATCGGGCTGGCTAAAGATTTCGTTGTCCCCGGGGTCTTTCCAGCTCTCTTTGAGCTCCCGAGGTTTTGAGCCCAAACTGATCGATCCGATTGTCATTGAATCTGGTCAAACAAGCGAGCTTGGAGTCGTGATGCTTCAGCCGGGGAGCGCGACTCTCGAAGGTTCTGTACGCGGGCCCAATCTGGGTTCGGAAGATCGTGTCACGGTTGAACTCCTTGGAGCTGGACGTTACCCCTGTCCCGACTGTCACGTTGATTCGGACGGGAAGGCGCGGGGGAGTCTGGTTGCGGGAACTGCTGGTCCGTCTTCGTCAGGTGCACTCTCAGGACTCGCCAGCCCCTCCGGATTCAGTCGGAGCCAGCCTTGCAAGGAATGCGGTTTTGCCGCTCGTTCGTCGGTTTTATCGGTTGGCTCGGGAGAAGCATTTGCTTTTCGACACCTTGCTGAAGGGAGCTATGCCCTTCGCGTATTTGACGAGGAAGATCATCGAGTGGGGATTGAGCGGGAAATCGAAGTTGAGCAAGGGGTGGCCAAATGGATGGATCTTCAACTTCCTCCTGTTCGTCGCTTGCAGCTCGATCTAGTTCTGGAAGATGGCTCCCCCCTTCTTTGCCAGAACGGTCCCGTCGAGACCTGCAAGGTTTCCTTTTTGTTCGCCCGAAGAAAAGTAACGGTTGCCAATGCAGTCCTCAAGCCGACCCGAAAGCCCGCGGTGATTCACCGAGTTTCCGGGCGGAGGCTTCGGGCTCTTGAGGAGTTGGGTTACGTTGTTGACATCGATGCGCTGGAGGAAATGGGGTATGTCATCGAAGAGGTCGAGACCTCGGACCGAGTGGATCGTCCCCGTGAGTCGGATGATCGGTTGTGGCCGGAATGGGCCCCTCCTTCCAGGTCACCGGTTCGACTCGACGTAAAGCCTCTTGCGAATGGTCTTGTCTTGATCGGCCCTCTCCTCGGACAGGACTATACTCTCCGAGTCTCGGCCGGTGTCTTTCATTCAGATCGGTGCGAAATCAAGCTATCCGCCGGGGAGGGAGGACCGGTTCAGATCTCTCTTCAGGAAGAAAGACAGGCTCTTGACACGCCTGAAATCGGTCGCCTCAAGAGCCTGGGGTATGTGAAGTAGTCTTCTCTATTTGTGGGTGTCAGAATCCTTTGAGGCTCTTGACCCGACAACGGAGATCGGTCACCCTCTGCAGGTTGAGAATCCTGGAGAGGGTTTTTTCGATACACTCCTTGTCGTTGTCAAAAGAGCCGTGCCCCAGGGGGATTTTCTCAACTCCATTGTTGACCGGGTTGTCGCGAACTCCGTAGTAGGTCGGTTTGATCCGGTGATTCCGGGTGAAACGGGACCACTGGCGCAGATCTCGATCGACCGCCGTCGGCCATTTGATCCTGGCTGCTTTCTCCGGCTCCCATGCTGCCTGCATGCCAAGGAGGGGCATTTTGTGGATCGACTCGAGAGCCCGACACACCATGTACAAGAGTGACTTTCCGTAAATTCCGCTCACGTTGTCTTCGAGCTCCCATTCGTCGTCGAGATTTTCGATCCAGAGTTTTCTGGCGGGGAGAATGCGCCGATTCACCGCCTTCTTGTAATGGTCCAGGGCGAATCGAAGAGTACAAGCGGGAGCGAAGAGGGATGTTGAGCTGACGGGCACTCGCCTGGAGCCGAGATAACTCAGCATGTGTCCAAGAAGGAGAGAGCCTGCCGAGTGGCCGACAAAATGGAAGTCGACTTTGTTGCGCAGTTCTTTTCGCAGAGCAATCAGATGCTGGCTCAGGAGCGCCCCGCCGGAGTTTCCCCCGAACGCGGCGTCCGCATTCTGCTTCATCTGGGTCCATACGGGTTTTACCACTGTTTTCTCGCAAGCCAGCTCGATCGAACGATCCTTTGCTTCCTTGGCGAAGTCTTTTGCCTTCTTCGCCCAGGAAGAAAGAGCGTCAGTAATGTCCGACCAGCCAAACGATGCTCGACCGGGAAGAATGGAGTCGACAAGATCCCCGGCGATGCCTCCCAGACTCTCGAGAAGTCCGGTACGCCACGTCAGGAACAAGGGGTAGATGTTGTTTGCTTCGAAGTATGGACCGAGAATCTGGATCCTTTTGAGGGATGCTGCTTCGTCGTTGAGGCCTCCGTGGGCATACACCGCCACCCGTCTCGCGCGGTTTCTGGTGAGCCACTCGAGCGGATAGTCATGGCAGACTGCTTGGATCGAATCCGCTGCGGTTTGGAACTCAAACAGCTTGCGGATGGGGACTCCGTTGTTGCCAAGGACAACAGTTCTTTTCAGGGCTTGTCGCTCCGCCCAAGGTTGTGCAGCGGGGTTGCGGGTTCCGACCCGAGACGGAGGGTTCTTCTTCAGGGCAAACAAGGAGACTGGCGTTGACGACGCCTTCTTTGTGGATCCTGTGGTGGCGGTCGGGTTCGCTTGTTCGACCGGAGCTCCCATGACCGCGACCCAGGCATCCATGCCGTTTCTGATCCAGTCTTCGTAGGGGAGAATGGAAAAGCCGAAGTATCCCCAGTCGTTTCCCCACGAATTCTGAACGATGAATCCGGTCTTGTTGTAACCAACAAGAGCAAAGGCGTGTCCGCCAGCCTCGTCTCCGGGTTCGATGATGCTGAGTTCGTCGTCGTTCCAACGCTCCCACCCGTCGTGAACATTCGCCGAGGCGTAAATGGCTTCGACTTCGTACAGGGCTGCCTGCATGTCACCGACCGAGTCTTTATCGATTCGATAGTAGGCGCCCAGAGGGTGTTGGGCCGAGTTTTCTTCCCACCCCTCGGTCGGCTCCTGGAACGACCTCTTGGCGTTCTTCTTTTTCGATGCCTTGTGGTTCCAGAGATCTTGCTCACAGACGCCGTGTCGGTGCCATCCTTTCATGGCTCCCCGGCAACTCGAGCCTTCGTAGTCTTCACCTTGCCACTCGTCGTAGATTCGGGCGAGGTGATAGAGCATGGCCGGGCTCACCCGTCGTGGGGTCTTTTCCGAGGAAAGAAGGTACCTTCCGGTGATGCGGTCCTTCCAGTAGAGGTAGTTGATAACGGCGGCAAGCCCGTAGCCGGTGCAAGCGCCCTCGTTTCCCTGGTCGAGGACCATCTCATCATGGCAATAGAGTGGAAGCCAGTTTTCGGCAAGGTCTCGAGGAGGAAACTCCGGAGGAAGGGACCGAAGAGGAGGGGTGTACATGCGATCTCGAAGATCGACTCGGTCGGGTCTGACATCGACAACAGGGACGCTCTTCGTCTTGTTTTTTGTTTTCTTTCTGGGCAAGGCTCTTTCTCCATTTGAAACCGCCTGGAAAACTCAACGAACCCATACCTGTAACATGAAGGGGCTGCTCGGAAAAATAGAGGGGCTCAAGATATTTTCGAACGAAGCGTCTTGAGGCCAAAATCGATTGCCTTGGTCGCGCTGGATACGAAAAAACCGGACGTGCTCTGATGAGCAAGCCCGGTACTTTTTTCGTCGTCCAGGTCGGTTGTTTATCGCTTGGTGCGGCTCGCGCTTTTTGGCTTTCGAGAAGCGGACTTCTTGGCCGTCTTCTTTCTGGCAGTTGTTGTTCGGGCTGAAGCGGTCTTCTTGCGAGCAACCTTCTTCTTTGCACCGGCGCGAGAAGCGGTCTTCTTCCTGGCAACCTTCTTCTTTGCGACCTTCTTCTTTGCGACCTTCTTCTTTGCGGCAGCGCGAGAAGCGGTCTTCTTGCGAGCGACCTTCTTCTTTGCAGCAGCGCGCGAAGTGGTTTTCTTCTTTGTGACCTTCTTCTTTGCGGCAGCGCGAGAAGCGGTTTTCTTGCGAGCGACCTTCTTCTTTGCAGCAGCGCGCGAAGTGGTTTTCTTCTTGGCAACCTTCTTCTTTGCGGCAGCGCGAGAAGCGGTCTTCTTGCGAGTGACCTTCTTCTTTGCAGCGGCGCGCGAAGTGGTTTTCTTCTTCATGACTTTCTTCTTCTTCTTCTTCTTCGCCGCCGAGCTTGGGCTCTTGCGGGCGGAAGCGGTTTTCTTGCGAGCGACCTTCTTCTTTGCCGCCTTCTTGCCGCTAGACTTCGCGGCTTTCTTGTTTGCAGTCTTTTTCTTGGCCGTGGTTCGTGTCTTCGTCATGCTAACTCTTGTCTCCTATGAGTCGATCGAGAGACCATCGCCGGCACGCGAAACAACTTTGCCGGAGCGATTTCTTTTGGCGGGAACGACTTGTTCCCAACTTACATCATCTGGTTGATCGGCTGCTGTTTGGGAGAAATTGATGTCTTTTCCTGGCATGTCGAAAAAAACATCGGAGAGTCAGCATGTTCGGAAGGGAAACTTGGAGGGAACTTTCGCATGAAGAAGTCGCGCTTGAATGGGAGAGCGCAAGCAAGAAAAAAATAAATTGACAGTGAAGGTGGACTTGTTAAACTAATCAGACTGATGGGGAAGTCAGCCACCCCATTTCCAATCGCTCTCTGAAATCTCAACTCAGTGAATCTCAAAAGATAGCCAAGGTTGCCCCCGAGGGGCGTAAAACTCAATCCCATCATATCTTCTTAGATATCCCCTTTAAAATCTCCTTTTAAGTTCCCTTGGCTACTTTATTTTCAGGCTGCAGCTAGTCACACATGCAGGCAGCTAGTCACTTTGTTGATCGATTACTTCTTCTCTCCTCCGCGACGTCTCCGCTCTTTCTTCTCGAGCCACCAGTAGTTTTCCTAATTGCCAGGAGAGGTTCACCAGTTACAGTCCATACTTGCGGAGCTTGTCGTAGAAGGTGCGACGGGGGACTCCAAGTTCCTGAGCTGCCTTGGCCTTGTTACCTCCGGTTCTTTCCAATGCGGCAATAATGGCGGCGGTCTCGATTTCGATGAGGGTTTTTCCAGGGCCGGGAGTAAGCCCGGAGGAGCTCGCTGATTTTTTGGCGGGTCCGATCCCTTCGAGAAGACCAAGATCTTCGATAATCTCGCCGGAAGTCAGTGCGGCCAGGCGAGTAACCTCATTTTTCAGTTCCCGTACGTTTCCCGGCCATTCGTGGGTGAGGAGAACCCGAAGAACGTCGGAGGAGAGTCGGGTCGGGCTGTTCGGAGTGGCCTTCTTGATCTCTGCCAGAAAATGTTCGATGAGCAACGGGATGTCCTCTGCTCTTTCCCGCAGAGGTGGAACCTGCACCACGACGCCCTTGAGCCGGAAATATAGATCGCTCCGAAAGAGATCCTTCGAAACAAGATCTTCGAGCTCACGGTTTGTCGCGGAAATGATCCGGACG
>JAJDCM010000002.1 GCA_029260825.1 Planctomycetota bacterium
GACCAGCATGGCCGAACTGGAGTGGACCAGCTTGGCCGAACTCAGACTACGCGAATGAGCTGGCGGGGTGGACCAGCTTGGCCGAACTGCAGGTGGACTTCATACCCCGAACTGCAACAGTTGGATCGATGAACCCCTGAATCCGACTGAGATCACAGGTGGTGGCAATCCTCTTGGATGCCTAGCCAACCCGATTCCACTGACCGGGGGATCTCCACAGCCCTTTAGGTGTCTGCTGGGCGATGGATTTCCACCTGCGTTGTGTGGATCGATTCCCGACTCCGCTGCTCCGCCTTCCGTTCCCTTCTCGGTTGTGAGATCCGGTGGGCTTGGAACGGCAATAACGATCACACTTCAGGGGATTCTAGAGGACGACAATGCCGCAAACCCCCTGGGAGTAAGCACCACAAACATGGTCGTTCTTGTCTTAAACTGAGGCGAGATGAATCGCCTCTACCACCCGAAAGAGTGACCTCAGCCTTTCTCCGCCGGGGGACTCTCTGCCGGTAACGCCAACCTCACACCCCAAACCATCAAACCATCGCGACTCTGAGGGTTCAAAAATCTACCCGCCCATCGACGTCTGCCGCAGACCATCCGAAGTGGAAAATCGGGTCACCTTCGGGTCCGGATAGAGTTTTCGGGAGGGACAGGTCGCAGTTGCGCCAGAAGCCCGGAGGGGTCACACATTCAGACACAAAACATTTCTTGACACTGTCTAGAATCAGAGTCATGCTGAAGTCCATGTCAAAGCAGCCACCCCATGATACCGCCCGACGACTCCGCGAATTCGGCGTCCAAGTGACGGCCCAGCGCTTGGCGGTCCTCATGGCCGTGCGGGATCAACCGCACGCGACCGCGCAAGACATCGCGGTGGTCGTCCGGTCCGAGATCGGGACCATCTCCCGTCAAGCCGTCTATGACGCCTTGGGAATCCTCGCCGACAGGGGCCTGATTCGACGCATTCAGCCCTCGGGCTCGCCCGCCCGTTTCGAAGACCGTGTTGGCGACAATCATCATCACCTCATCTGCCGTTCTTGCGGGCGAATGGTGGACGTGGACTGCGCGGTCGGTGAAACCCCCTGCCTGACAGCCGCCGACGGCATGGGCTACGAAATTGATGAGGCCGAGGTCATCTACTGGGGCCGCTGCCCCGACTGTGTAGCCCGTTCTCGGATTCGATCGGAGAACGCGGCTGAGTAACGCACCCTACACATGTTCCGAGCGACGACAGCACTAGCAACTGAGCAGTCTGCAAAACTCGAAAAATCACGAAGTAGCAAACTTCAGGAGAACTCCGTTGTCAGAGACCAAGAGTACGGACCCCGTCCTGGGCAGTCCCCACACGGCGGCAAAAAGCACGACGAACCAAGACTGGTGGCCCAACCAGTTGAATCTGAAGATTCTCCACCAGAACTCTCCGTTGTCCGACCCCATGGGTGAGGAATTCAACTACGCTGAAGAGTTCAAAAAGGTCGACCTTACTGCCCTGAAGAAGGACATCAAAGAGGTCATGACCACTTCCCAGGATTGGTGGCCGGCCGACTACGGGCACTACGGACCGCTGTTTATCCGGATGGCGTGGCACAGCGCAGGCACCTACCGTATCGGCGATGGTCGGGGCGGCGCGGCCTCCGGAACGCTTCGTTTCGCCCCGCTCAACAGCTGGCCGGACAACGCCAACCTAGACAAGGCGCGTCGCTTGCTTTGGCCGATCAAGCAGAAGTACGGCAGGAAGCTCTCCTGGGCCGACCTCATGGTCTTCACCGGCAACTGTGCACTGGAGTCGATGGGTTTCAAGACCCTCGGCTTCGCCGGCGGTCGCGAAGATGTCTGGGAACCCGAAGAGGATATCAACTGGGGATCGGAGAGCACCTGGCTCGGTGACGAGCGGTACACCGGCGACCGGGAACTGAAGAAACCTCTCGGCGCCGTTCAGATGGGTCTCATCTACGTAAACCCAGAAGGCCCCAACGGCAACGCCGATCCCGTCGCCGCCGCCAAGGACATTCGCGAGACGTTTGCTCGGATGGCGATGAACGATGAGGAAACCGTTGCGCTCATCGCTGGCGGACACACATTCGGCAAGGCACACGGCGCCGCCGACGCGGGCAAGCACGTGGGTCCCGAACCCGAAGGGGGCTCAATCGAGCAGCAAGGTCTCGGCTGGAAAAACACGTTCGGCAGTGGTAAAGCGGCCGATACGATCACCAGCGGGTTGGAAGGCGCTTGGACCACGGCTCCGGCACACTGGGACAACAACTTCTTCGATAACCTGTTCGGATACGAATGGGAGCAGGTGAAGAGTCCCGCCGGCGCCACCCAGTGGACCCCCAAGGAAGCCTCTGCCCGGAGCACCGTTCCGGACGCGCACGACGCGACGAAGACCCACGCCCCCATGATGCTGACAACGGACCTCTCTCTGCGGATGGATCCGATCTACGCACCGATCTCGAAGCGATTCCACGAGAACCCAGACGAGTTGGCGAAAGCGTTCGCCAGAGCTTGGTACAAGCTGACCCACCGCGACATGGGTCCCCGCACGCGTTGTCTCGGCCCCCTGGTGCCCGCGGAACCTCAGCTTTGGCAGGATCCCGTGCCGGATGTCGATCACCAGCTCGTGGATGAGAAGGATACCGCGAACCTCAAGAAGACGATCCTCGCTACAGGACTTTCCGTATCTCAACTCGTCTCCACCGCTTGGGCGTCGGCATCCACCTTCCGCGGCACCGACAAGCGCGGTGGCGCCAACGGCGCGAGGATCCGCTTGAAGCCGCAAGACAATTGGGAGGCCAACAACCCCGCGCAGACGGCCAAGGTCCTGCGCACCCTCGAAGGAGTTCAGAAGGAGTTCAACGCCGCCCAGTCCGGCGGAAAGAAGATTTCGCTCGCCGATCTGATCGTTCTCGGAGGATGCGCAGCGATCGAGAAGGCCGCGAAGGACGCTGGACACGAGGTGTCGGTTCCGTTCTCTCCGGGACGCACCGACGCTTCCCAGGAGCAAACCGACGTGGATGCTTTTGCGGTTCTCGAACCCACTGCGGACGGATTCCGCAACTACCTCGCAAGCGGCCACCTACGACCAGCGGAGGAGCTCCTGGTGGATCGAGCGCACAAGCTGACGCTCACCGCACCCGAGATGTCCGCCCTCGTGGGTGGTCTCCGCGTCTTGAACGCCAGCGTCGGGCAATCCGACCACGGCGTTTTCACCAAGCGCGCCGGAACATTAACCAACGACTTCTTCGTGAACCTGCTGGACTTGAACACGGAATGGCAACCGGCGTCGGACTCCGCCGAAGTCTTCGAAGGCCGCGATCGCAAAACGGGCAAAGCCAGGTGGACCGGCACCCGTGTCGACCTTGTCTTCGGCTCCAACTCTCAGCTTCGCGCGATCGCGGAAGTTTACGCCTGCGACGACGGGCAGAAAGCGTTCGTGTGTGACTTCGTAACGGCTTGGAACAAGGTCATGAACCTCGATCGCTTCGATCTCTCCTGATCCATCCATCCTTTGACGGCGCCGGTCACTTGCTGGCGCCGTCACTCCTGATCAGCGGAGGTTTTTCTCTCATGCGATTCGTGGCTTCGTGCCCATGACGGGCGAGGCGCAGAAGAAGTAGGTCGTTGTGAATTCTGGCGCACGATTCAACTCGGTTGAGACACTTTCGCCCAGATCATTCGATCACGATTCGGACGCCGTTGGTCACCCCGGCCTGCCCCTGAGGAGCCGCCGAGTCGAGCATCACCCCCTGGAGGAAGGCGGTGATCGTGCGCCCGGCTCCGTTTGCATTGTTCACGAGCTGAACAGGAGCGGGAGTGGATGGAAGGTTGGGGACTCCCAAGGAGCCAGCCCGAGCGATATTGTTCCAGATCTTCTTTGGGTCGTCTTGGGGGCGTCCGGAATCCGAGTTCGGCGGCATGACCATGCACGAAGTTCCAAGACCAAAGGGAAGCTCTCGAAGGGTCGTCGGGTCAGGAGATCCGATCCAGGCATACAGGGCGAACTTCGATCGACCTGCTCCTCTTGACGGCGCGGCCTGGACATTGATCGTGAGGGGATCATTCGGGCCAAACGTCACCGTCCGGTGGGCGGGACTTCCCGGGCTGCCATTAACAAACACCACATCGGCGGTGAATCCACTGGTGGCGTTCAAGTTCCCACGCCGACAATCATACTCCCCCGCGAGCCGGATGCAGTCAATCCCATCCGGACCTGGCTGAGCCAACAAGAGGGTATGGGCTTGATGGGAAAACGCCAAATCCGAAGAGACCTCTGACAAAGGAATAGTATCGAGAACTTGGCTTGAAGGCCCCTCCCCGCTGGCGACAACGACCGTTGCATCCTTGGTTGTCATGTACACGATGTCGTCCGGCTTCGAGACGACCAAGGCCTGAGGAATTCCAACGGTAGAGAAAGTATGAATAATCGAGTTTGTCGTGGTATCGACAACACGAATTCGTGGATTTCCGAGTCGAGTGACGTGGGCGCTGTAAAGGTATCTTCCCTCCTCGTCCAGGTCAAAGGCCCTTCCCCCTACGTTGGCAATGGTGTCGATCACCGTTGCCGATCCCACGTCGATCACGCTAATGGTGTCGCCCAAAACGGCATGCCCCACATAGGCTCTACTTCCATCGGGTAAAAACTTGACCCTGAACGGAAAACGGTCCAGTGGAATTCTCGCGATCACCGTGTGAGTCGCGCTGTCAACAAACACGACCTCATCGGTGACCATGCAGAGAGCGATGATGGATGCGTCAGGGCTAAACACGATTCCTGGAGTTTCAACGACAAAGAAGGAAAAATTCCCAACGGGCACGGATTCAAGAAGTGTGCTTGTAGATCCAGAAAGACGAATCACGTGAAGAGAATCGGCGAGGCCTTGATCTGCGGCAACATAGGCCAGGCTTCCGTCAGGAGAAATTGCAACCTGAATGGGGAAATCGGGAAGCTGGACGGTAGCCACTGGGGTGTCGGTCGTCAAATCGATGACCGTCACATCCTTTGATAAAACATTCAAAACCACCGCCGTGGTGCCATCATTCGAAACCGCAACCTCATCGGGCAAATCTCCGGTAGAAACATAGGAACGAGCCACCATCGACTCGAGATCAAAGATCACGGCGTTGTCCGATGTGCGCCCCGATGCCACCGCGACTCGACCATCCGCAGAGATCCGGACCCGTCGAATCGCGTCGCCTTCCTCAAGCTCCCCGGTCAGAGCTTTTCCTTCGAAGAAACTTTGGGATCCGTTGATGTTGTAGAGGTGAATATCCTCTCGGAGCCGGTTGTTCAGGGAAACCGCACGGAGTTCGGTGGGACTGGCGGCGACCTCAAAGGTTGAATCCGAACCGATGAAGGCGACCGGGGCTTTTGCAGCGATGTCGATCACCTGAACCCCAAAACCCGAGACGAAGGCAAACTGACCATCGAAAGAAATACCGACATCGGCGTGCCCCGAGCGAACACAGCACTCAAACGATCCCGTCGAAAGATCGATGATCACTACCAACCCCTCGGCAAGCGCAACCGCACTCGATCCATTTGGAGTGATCTTGACCGTTTGATCCATGAAGCGCACTTCGCTCCCCAGGTCAAAGGACGTAATCAAAGAAGCAGTGGAGATGTCTATTTTCGTCAGAATGGACCTCCCCTCATGACAAACAACTGCAACCGTTCCATCCGCACTGACGTCAACTGCGGCGGGAAGGCTTGCTGTTGAGATGAGGTCGCGTTGAGCACCCGTCGTGAAATCGTACAGTGCGACTTGAGATCCATGGCGATCGGGAACGACCACGGTTCGGTTGTCCGAGGAAACTGCAAACTGGGTATAGACGTTCCCCGAAATTACCGGAGTGGGCTCGGAAAACGAGTAGATGATCCCCTGGGGAACCGTTGAGAAGGTGCGAACTTCCTGTTGAGTCGTCAGGTTGACAACGGAGATCGAGGAGCTCACGGCATCGTTGATCACCCCAACCACGGCGAATGCGCTATCCGCCGTAATCGCGACATGGTACGGCTGGGTCCCGGTAATGCTCACCGTGCCACGTGCGGTTCGCGTCGCAAGGTCAATGATCGTGATCGAGTCGCCCAACAGATTCGGGACGACTGCCGCGCTTCCATCCGGGGCAACCGCAATGTCTACGGGGGCATCCCCGGTGGCAACCGTGTCGGTGATCGTCCGAGTATTGACGTCGAAGAACGTAACGGTATCCGTCTCTCGATTGGCGATGACGCAACTCGAGCCGCCAGGAAGGAACTCCACCTCTCGAGGCATATCTCCCTCGGGGTTTTGATTCCCGCTCAAGAAGGTTGTTTCCCACAAGCTGGCCCCGAAACCAACCCGCTGCCGATCCGGAAAGGGCGCCGGCTGAAGCTTGTCGAACTTTGTGAGGACAAGGCCAGGCCCCCTTCCAACAACCCCTCCCCCGGAAGTCGGGGACTGGGATTGCAAAGGCGTCGCCGCAAGAAACGACAGAAGGATCAGGCCGAAGATCACGCGAATTCGATTCGGATTGCACATCGTGGTTGGAGTCCTCGCAAGTCAACACGGCTCATCGGGTTCAATACCTTACCCTTAGTAGTGTCTCTCGGACGGTCGATTCGTGACTCCAAAAACAAAAAATCGACTCGGGACCAACCGGAATCAGGGGATTTCGGTGTGTCGAAGGCTCCCCTCGCGGTCACCTGATATACACCCGGCGTCACTTCGAAGCGAAGCTCAAGAGGCGAAGTCCGCGTCGCAGGGTCACGCCCTCTTTTTTGCGGAGGATCTGATCCTCCTTGATCAACCCCACTCCCCGTGCAAACCAGCGGTGGATGGTAAGGCCAGGCTTGTGGTGAACCTGTGTCACGTGGACTGCCTGATAAACCCCGGCGGGAACCGCGATCTCTTCGACACCCACGACTTTCAACTGGGCACGAGACTGACTCTTCTCCCCGTCGATGGAGATCTCACCCTCCCACTTCCACCCGGTACCCTTGGCAACATTTCTCGGAAGCAGTTTCAAGGAAGGCTTAAATTCGACTCGCCATTGGAACGCATCAAAATATAGGAGGCGCGAACCAGACGGAGAAACTTCATAAATGCTCTTCGTAAAGTCGTGTTTGTCCGACGGTTGTTTCCCAAAGACAAAGTAGTGGGGAACCCTCATCCCCGCAGAATTCCCCTCCGTCACCCTGCATCGCTATTGCGACTCCGCTGAAGGCCCGGCGTAAGATCCACGACCACACCGTTCCTCACGACGCCCCTGCAAGGGGAACTGGCTCACTGAAAGCCAGCAATTTAGCCTAGATGAGTTTTTACATACCAAGACATCACACCGTTTGGCTACCATAAACTAAGGGTGTTCAGATAGTCGGCCAGGCGAAAATGGCCATGGAGTGAAACGTACGAAATAAGCTTCTGGTCAAGGAGGTTTTCATGTCACAGGTGCTTCCGCGACTGCGTGGGCTCTCCACCATTGTTTTTCTCTTTTTCCTCGGCTCGCTGGTTGAGATCGGTCCTGCGCAAGCCGGATCTCCGACCAATGAAGTGATCCGACTCCGTCCGACCCTGATCCCTGAAGGTCCGGCGGTGTCGCTGGGTGTCGTCCCGAACGGAGCGCGAGTGCGTCTGACCGACTTCACGACCGCTGTGATCAACTTGTTCGCGTCCCGCCAATTCCTTGAGATTGTGGCCGACGGCGAGGTGGTGGCGGCCATTCCATCCGATGCTTGGACCGGAAACCAACTCAACTCCTGGTCGTTCGATGCACACCTGCGTCATGGGATCGTGCTCACCTCCGGGCAGGCTATCTCGGTACGACTTCGCCGACGAGGGATGATCGACAACACACCCGTATCCTTTACTATTTGTGGAATTCGGGAACCGGACACTCAGGACGTGGTCCAGATCCGGACCACATTGATCAGTTCCGATCCTCCGGTGACTGTCAACACCGTACCGAAGAACGAGATCCTCGTGCTCAAGGACTTCGTCTCCGAGATCTTGGACGGGAACGTGACGAGGCAGGATCTCTCGATCTTCGCCGACGGGGAATTGGTGGCCTCCATTCCCTCCCAGGACGAATACGCCAGTTCGAGTATCCGGTCCTGGAGCTACCTCACTAGCCTCCGGGAAGGCATTGTTCTTCAGGGAGGGCAGAGTTTATCCCTGCAAGCGACGGCGAATCCTCCTAGGCCCGGTCAACCGGTACCGTTGACGATCATCGCCGAGCGACGGCAGCCGGAGGAGGCGCCTTGGAACCTCTGCCTGGAGCTGCCGAGCGGCGGAGATCCAACTCCGGCGCTGGAAGTTCCCTCGGACCAGGATCTATTGGTTACTGATGTGTTTTCGCGTGTCCTGATCAACAATGGAAGCGAGCTCGAACTCTTTGCCGACGGGATGCAGGTGGCCACCATTCCCGTCAACGCCAGCGACGCCGGCGACCTGAATCCATGGGCATTCGACGCACACCTGGAGGTTCCGCTGGTGATCCCTCGCGGCAGTCAGCTTTCCGCGCGCCTGGCTCGGGGCGGGAACCGAGGGCAAGAGGATCTGGAGCCGATTACGCTAACCGGCCGGCTGGAGTCGCAACCCGCACTCGGCTTCTTTCATCGCGGGACTTTCGAGGTCAACGGACCGGCAAAATCCATCGCCCGCACAAGACCTGACGAGAGCGTCCGGCTGCGCTCGGTTCTGTCCCGAGGTCGCTTGGGATTGGGAGGGGCCCAGCTCACCTTGGAGATCTACGCCAACGGGACCCTCATCGCCGATCTTCCGTCGCAATACTTTCCGTTTCTTCCCGCCCAGTGTTGGGCTTTCGATTCCCAGCTCACGGCAGGTATACAGATCAAGGGCAACACCACCGTTTCGGCCCGCCTTCGTACCTCTCGTACAGGCGCCGGTCGCTTGATTGAGATGGACCTGAGGGGAGATCTGAATCGAAGCGGGGAGCGAACCCTCTCAAGACGGCGGAGCTTGGTGGTTGGCGCTGATCCTCTGGTGCTTGGTGTAGTGCCCGCCGACCGCCGGTTCTTGTTCCGGGACATTACTAGCGGAGTGTTCCCCCAGGAAACTGAAACCGAGCTCACTCTGGAGATCTACGCCAACGGGACGGTGATCGCCGAGGTGCCATGTCAACCCGAGGACTCCAACATTTCCAAAGACCAATCGGTGTGGCCGTGGGCAATCGATTCTCACTTCCAAGCGGGTATCCCGGTGTTCTCGGGAGAAACAGTAGCACTGCGCCTCACTGCGACAACCGGCCTGGGAGATTCCATCCCGGTCACGATCGCGGGGACGCTTACCGTGAAACGCCAACGGGCGAAGGCGAACTAACGTGAAATCACCAAGACGCCGTTGGTCACCGCGAGCTGTCCTTGATCCGAATTCGAATCGAGGATGAGTCCTTGAAAGAAAAAATCTCCGACCCGGTTGAGAGCCGGCAAGTCCACGGGACTGCTTGGCGCCTTGGTCGAAGGATGAGTTGCCTCACCGAGTAATTTCTCGTGGCCGGGGATATTCTTGAAAATCGCTCGAGGGGCGAGTCCTGGTGATGGCGAGGTCAAGGGAACGGGAAGTGCTGCTTCCCCCAGGCCGAAGGGGAGAGTTCGAATCATGTCGACCCGGGGTGGCCTGGCCCAAACGTACAGGACGAAGCAATCGCCTGTGGGCCACAAATATTCGTCGTCCTTACCACGGCTAAACTTACGACCACCGTCAATCACAATCGGCAAACGCCATTCTCGCAAAACCGATCCATTGACGAGTGGAGTTTTTCCCGTTGCTGCGCTACTTGACCCTCTTTCTCCGTGCCATCTTGAAAACGAGATCCAAGCTCGCCCTGGAGAACCTCTTGTCTCAACCGATCGAGAAACGGAACTCGAGTTCCTTCGCAAGCCCAGCTAGAGTGATGGCCTTACACAAGCGCATTGTTCGACTCCAACTCTATCGTGCTTAGCCGAACTCCACGTCGCGTCGGGCGCCGTTGACGACGGCGTAGGAAGAACCAGGCTGGATGTAGTTTCGCATCTCCGGCCCGTGGATCTGAATGCCCGTCATCACGGCGTAGTCGGCCTTGGCGGTGTCCAGGGTGGCGGCCAGCAGGCGGTCCAGGTCCTCGTCGATCACCTGGTGGGCCAGACGGGTCAGCGCGAACAAGTCCGTAGTCGAGTCCCCCGTTGCCCGGCCGCCAAGACGGCTCCGGATCAACCCTTGTTCCGGATCGTCCGGATCGTCTGTCGCCCCGATCTTGCCCTGCTTGAGCTCGCCGAGCAGACCCAGCAGCGCCCCGCAGGCGTAGGACGGCTCCTGCCGCCCGTCGCGGTCACAGAGTCCCGGCTCGCCCTCCCGGCCGATACCGATGTGGGGCCCGGCAAAAAACACGAAGCGCTCGCGTCCGTCGCTGATCGGAGCGTGGGACAGCGCCGCGCCGAATCCGGTCTTGCCGGCGAAGATCATACCGCCGAGCCCAGCAAGATTGAAGACGTCTCCCCAGCGCTCGCGGGTCTCCGCGACCCAGGATTGGGAGATCTCGTCGCGGCAGGTGGCGATGCAGACCAGGGCCGTGTCCTTGGTGAACCCCAATGGCTGAAGAGCCATCGCCGCGTTGCGGCAAAAATCGGCCTCTTCAATCGCTCCTTCGAACGCCTCGCGCAATAAAGCATGGAAATTCATTGTTGTTCCTCGCTTACCAAAGAGCGCCCTCGACAGGCTTGAGCGCCTCCGGAATGTCTTGATCCTCGATCAGTTCTCTCAGGTTGATCTCAAGCGTACGCGCAATGGTGCTGATCGGGGTGGAGTTGCGGTTTTCCTCGAACGGATCCTGCATGTAGTCGCCGATGCCATCGACCAGGAAAAACACCCAACCGATTACGAATACGGCCGGCACGGAGAAAAAGCCCACGTCTTCGTGGGCCGGAAGGCTTAGGCCGAGCAACGCCAGAAAAACCCAGATGAACACCTTGGTGAAGTAGGTGTAGTGCACCGGAAAGACGGTGCTTTTGATCCGTTCGCATCCTCCCTGATGGCCGGTCAGCTTAGACAGAGTCTCCTCGAGGTAGATCGCCTGGCGGACGTCGAGCAGGCCGGCCTCGAACGCCTGTCGCACCGCAGCGCCCTGCCGGTTGAGAACGGCCAGCGCCGCGTTGCTCGCCCCGGCGAACTGCAGGCGCTCCTCCTCCGAAAGAAGGTGCTCGGTCCCTTGCAACCTGTCGCGACCGCGCAGCTGCTGGGAGAAGATTAAGGGCCAGGCGGCCTGACGGTAGACGAGGGTCCGAACGTGCCCTGCCACGGTTTTGCGGTCATGCTCCCCGACCGACCCCAGGAAACCCTTAAACAGCCGCCCAATGCTCCGGGTGTCGTTCACGATCGATCCCCAAAGCTTGCGCGCTTCCCACCAGCGCTCGTAGGCCGAATTCGTGCGAAAGCCGAGAAAGATCGCGAGCGCAGTACCGAGCACGAGTGGAATCGACAGGTCGATGCCGACGTTCCATTTTTCAACCTTGAGGAGGAGGCTGGGGACGATCGTGCCAATCGCCACCAAAGCAACGATAACCAGCCGCTTCCACATCACCTTGAGCAGGCGAGCAAACGAAATGTGTCGATCAACAATCATATGCGCAGCAGTATGCCACGACGCCGACGGATTTTTCTGCCCCTGTGTGAGGGATTTTTGCAGGCCGCGTCGCTCTGGGCCGTAAACGACCAGGCGAAATACCGCCCATCGTAAGAAGCTACAGCTTGGCTCGACAGATGCGGTAGAAGAAAAAGATCAAGGCCCCCATCACCAAAACCGAGAGCCAATTCCCCGACGGTCCAGCCCAGTCGGAGCCGTTTTCCCCGGCGCAGAGCCAATGCTCAAGACGAGGATCGCATGGAGAACGCCAAACAACCCCATCCTGCGCTCGAAGATCGACGGCCGAGTGCCGCTCACCGATCCGGAGCGGATCACTCTTGCTCTTCTTCATCCACGTCGCTTCTCGCAGAATCAAGATCGCAGGAATCACAACCAACCCGACCGGCGAGTGGATGGGCCAGATCGCGCGCAACGAAACGGCTGACGGCTGGGGTTCCTCGAAGGCGTTCGCTATCTGATTCACGACCGTGACGGGAAGTACTGCGAGCATTTCCGATCGCTCCTTCGCGACGCCGGCGTGAAGCCGCTCAAGTTGCCGGCGTTGAATCCAAATCTGAATGCATTCGCCGAGCGCTGGGTACGCACAGTGAAAGCCCGTCAAGAATCGACATAGAATAGCCGATTGAACTCCCTGAGGCTCAAGCAACGACCTTTCACGGCGGAGGAAGAAAATCACCCCTAGGAGCGCGACGATGAACCGCTGGATTCTCCTTCTCATCGTCTCTCCTTTTATCGGATGTGGCGTCGCTGCAATCGTCCTTGGGCACAACGACATGGCCTGGAACGACAGCGCGGTGATGGGACTCTATGTTGATGCCGCAACCGAAGGGAACCTACTCCTTGGGCCGTATTCGCGATTTGAGTGGCATCATCCCGGTCCCATCTATGCTTACATTCTCGCCCCATCCTACGCTCTGTTCCAAGAGGCGCATCTGAGCGTTGTGGTGACGGCGCTTCTCGGATCTGCGACAAGCCTAGTCATTGCCACCCGTTTGTTGTTTGGTTTCACTGAATCCACGGCACAGCGCTGCGGGATTACTTTGATCGTTTTGGTTCTTACTTGTGCCGCCATCAAGGGTTTCTTCGCACGCCCAGAATGGAACCCCGTGGTTGCGATCATGCCCCTGTTTTTGCTTCACGTCTGTGCCGTCTCGTGCGTTCTCGGCCGATTCCGACTCCTCCCTTTGATCGTGTTTCTTCACGCCTTTACGGCCCAATCTCATCTTGGGATTGCCCCTGCGGCCACTGTATCGTTCTTCTTCGCCAGTGTTGCGGTCATCATGAGAAGTCGGCAGCAACCCGGTGTCAAGAGGAGCCTGATCTTTGCCGGGGTTCTCTTCTTGATTACTTGGGCACCGGTTATCGCCGCAGAAATTGAACATGGAAACATGGGACAGATCCTTGAGTTCTTTGGGAACAACAAGATCGCTCATCCACCGTTGAGTGAGTTACTGGCCAGCGGGACTCAGGTGATCGGGGAACCATTCTCCAGTGGATTTCGTCGTTCAGGCCTTGCGACTGAGTTCGGAAGCTGCTTGACGGCGGTGCTGATTGGTCTCATCGGATTCGGTCTCTTCCTTGCGCTGAAGCGTCGTAATCGAGTTGCAACCTGGTTCTTACTTTGGTCAGTAGTGTTGCTGATCGTCGCCGTTACTAGCTTGCTGAACATTCGAGGCGAGCTTCATCAGTATCTGATTTACCCCTTCCTGCCTGCGGTCGCCCTTGCATGGACCGGGGTTGTACTTTCCTTAATACCCAAGAGAGAGTGCCCACCCCAGAAAAGACGATGGGTATTGGGAGTGACATACGGTGGATGCGTCGCTCTTTTCCTGGTAGGTGTCATCATGGCGATTCGCACCCATAAGAACATCGATCCGACATTGACGAGGAAGAATCACCTCGTGGAAAATGCAGCGGAGCAGATTGTGAGAGAATTGGGAGACTCTCCATTAATCGTCACCGGGAATCATCAAGCCTGGGGTTCATTGGCAGCGTTAATGCTCCAGATCAAGAAGAACGGCTACGCCCCTAGAACCAGAAGTAGTTGGCGCTTCATGTTTGCCAATACGGTCACCTACGAAGACGTAGAGCAGAACGGAGCCTACATCTACACCGAGGCACCCAAGAGTGATGAGGGTCTTCGCCTTCTCGGGCGGGAGGGTGAACTGAGAGTCTATCTTCGGTAAAGACTGACCGCGTACCGTGCAAAAACCGAAACGAACCCATCATCACGCCGCCGACCGGAAGCAGAAGCTCAGAAGACCGCCAAGCCTTTCACGCTTTTCTATCTGGCCTTCGACTCGCGACCGATGTTCAGGATCAATCAACCTGTCCCCCCACCTTGATGATGTCGCTCCCGATTGAAATAGATCTCACACTCTCGAAACCCATGTTGGCAATCGACAGATTGTTTGCGATACCCCACATCTCCGACGGTATTACTCGAAATGACCTCCCTGGCTCATCGCAAAGGTCAACGCACAAGACAGGTCGCTCGGGATCCGACAGTGCCTGGTGATCGGCAAGAAACACAAATAGGTGATCCCAATCGTGGGGGACCACGTCGCCAATCCGACCCACGACAAGGCCCTCATATTCACCTTCGCTCACCAACTCCACGTACGCTCGCCTTGGATAGAGTTATCGGGAGGGACAGCCCGATGCCGGTCAAAACGCTCGACTCGTCGCGAATAGGACGCCAGGCTCAGACACACTGCACCGCATGGAACTCGGAGACTCTCACTCCCCCACAAAAAAATACCAGATTTTCTGTCAGCTTCCCCAATTCCTTCCGCTTGTCCACCCAGAAGCGAAACAGTGCCACAAAACCGGCTAGAAGGCGTACTTCCGTCAAGGAGAATCGAAAATGCATAGCAACAATCTGGCCGTCTTGACACTTTCCATGATCTGCTTCATGTTTGCTTCTTCTTCGGGCTCTGCTCAGTGGACGAAGAAGGGCCACGTCAGTGGTATCGCTGCCGGCAATACCCTTGGAGCCAGCGTCGCGGTCGACTCCCGAGGAATGATCGTTGGATCTCCTAACGAAGGCGGCACCGGAGCCGTCCGCGCCATCTGGCACGACGGTCAGAGCGAACAAACACTGCTGGCTCCCGATGGTGCCTTCGGAGACCGATTCGGAGACGCCGTGGCCGTAGCCGGCGCCACGGCTCTGGTTGGAGCTCCCCAGAATCAGGGAGCTTTGGGATCGGGTGCCGCATACATCTATCGCTACACAGGTCAACAATGGGCGTTCCAACAGAAGATCACGCCAAGCGAGGCGACTCAATCCTTCGGCTTCAGAGTCTCCGTCTACGGTGGAGTTTGCGTTGTTGGTGACAAAGAGCGGGCAGTCTACGTGTTTCGAAGTGACGGTACAACCTGGACCGAGGAGGCAAGGTTGACTGCCTCGAATGGAACACCCGGCGATCGCTTTGGGTATTCGGTTTCTCTCACTCGCGGCCTCCTTTGCGTCGGCGCGTTCTTTGATGGAGACGCCGGATTCCGTTCCGGAGCCGTCTATGTATATCGATACGACGGAAGTACCTGGGTGGAAGAAACGAAGTTGATCGCAGCCGATGCCATGCCTGATGACAATCTTGGACATTCGGTTGCGGTGAATGGGAACATTGTAGTTATCGGAGCGCCACAAAGCAGTGCATCGAGTATTGGATCCGCCTACATCTTTCGAAACGACGGCATCGGATGGATCTTTGAGGAGAAATTTCAGAGTTCCTTGGTAGCTTCTTTTGGGTGGTCGGTTGCTACTACTGGAGACCGAATAGCTATCGGTGAAATCAACGGCTCCCCACCTCAAGGAATCGGGTCCGTGCATATGTATCGATACGATGGCACGAATTGGATCCCCACGGTTGAAATCACGTTGGAAGACGGTACCTCTCTTAATCGGTTCGGATGGTCGTTGTCACTTAGCAATGGTCATCTTGCAGTGGGAGAACCTTTTCGAGACGCGAGTTTGGGCTCTGCACATCTCTTTACACTAGGAGTCTGCGTCACGGGAGAGATTTCCAGTCACCCGAATGCCTTGTCGGGAAAACCCGTCCGATCTTGGTAGAATTGTAGCGGTATCCTTCCTTGGGCTCCAGTGATGAAGGGCGGTCATCATGGGAATGTTTCTCGA
>JAJDCM010000011.1 GCA_029260825.1 Planctomycetota bacterium
ATTTCGATCCTCGACGTGTCTCTAAACACGCCTGCGGTCGAAATCACCTAGACTCCTTGCCAGAAACGACCTGGAACAATTCTCGCTCAAACTCATGAATCATCCGGGCTAGCATCATTTTACGGCGCCGAGTCACTCCCCGCAAGGAGTTAGACTCGCCCGACCCACTCATGGCATGTGAGTCGCCACCCGGTCAGGGCCAGATGTAAACCTCGACGGTCTTGTCCCTCTGAACCGCCGGACCACAGAGTTTCCTGAGCTCCAGAGACAAGGTCTCGATCATCCTCTTTGAGAACACAGCCGTGGCCTTCAAACTCGGAGGATGCCCAAGAGCCAGGGAGATTTCCTCCAGCATCGATCGATGAAGAACGACCTTCGTTCCGGATGGGAGCTGACGGCTTGGCCCCGACGGCCCAAGAATCACAACATTCTTCAGTTTCAGTCGAGGAGATCCCCAGAAGGAATCGGCTGGGGCCACAAAAACAACAGGTCGGGCGTGAAACCACTGGTAGTAGGCATACACGTTGTCGAAGAATGCATTCGCTGGAGGACCTTCCACAAGCAACTCGTCCTCGGCCCCGAGCTGCCGATAGAGAGGAGGAATGGGTGCGCTGTACGATCGCTCCGAGGCAGCAAGCCAACGAGGACTCTGGAGATAGGAAAACGTCTGAAAAACGTTGTGATGCGAAAACGAACTCGACCCGTCATAGATTCGCCGATAAGGTCCAAACCAGAGCCCCAGGCTGATCAATAACACTCCGACCAGAAACGCCACCACCGATTTCTGACGCTCCCGGAGCGGGATCTTCCCAACCCCGAATTTGATCACTGCATCCAGCCCGATTGCCGCAAGCAAGAGAACAAAAGGAAGAACATAAAAGAGGTAGCGCGCCAACACGAAGGAGAAATACAACAAACGGGGATTCAACACGATCAGGGTAATCACCTGACCAGCCACGGGCATCAAGATCCAAAACAGCAGATGGGGTTTTCGCCTGACGAGCAACAAGAACGCACCCGTGCAAGCCAGGCCCGTGAGGACCAGCGCTCCTGACTTCCCCGGCCATCCGGAGAGAATCGAGGCATTTCGCCAGAGAACCTCACTGGTAAGTCCACCCTGGCCCAAATTGTCCTGAAGAATCTGCTCCCGAAGACCAGAAAGAGCCGGTGAATAAAGGACACAGGTGAGAAGAAGCGTGAAGAAACCAAACCCTAAAATCCGGGCTCCTTCCTTCCCCGGCGAACGCCCCAGGCTGATTCCCCTCCCGAGAGCTCGTCGGATCCGGGCTCCTTTTTTCCCCGCTGAATGCCCCAGGCTGATTTCACTGGAATGCCCGGAATGCCCGAGGCTGGTCTCACGACACCTCTCTCCTTTGCTTTCTTGGCGGAAAACAAAGATCGATAGGAAGGCGGTGAGAAAGAGCCAGGCCACGGAGATGAGGGAGACCAGATGGATCCAGCTGCTCAGGGCGGCCAGCACGGAAACCAGAGCCAAGCTCCAGAATCCTCCCCTTGCACTCCGATGAACCCGGAGAAGCAACAGGAACACGAGAAAAACGAGAACTACACAGAGCCCGTAAGGTCGAAGAAACCGGCTGTAGAATATGAAGAGCGGATGGCCAAGAACGATCAAGGACAAAAGCCCTGCCGGAGCCTCGGGAATCACCCTCCTGACCCCAAGGAAAAGGATCGCTGGAGTAAAACTCCCCACCAAGAGGACCGGAAGCCTGAGCCCCCACTCCGTAAGCGGCCACAACGCTGAAAGACCCCGAAGAAGGAGCGCCAGAGGTATCGAAAAATCCGTATCTGTGACCAACCCCACAATCGTTGAGGGAGTCTGGGACGTAATGACCTGAAGGAGATGAAGCTCATCCCCCCCCAGGATCTGCACGTCCAAACTCCGCACCCGCACCAAAAAAGACACGGCCGTCAGCCCAAACAATGCCGCCACAGAGGAAGCCTTCATCAACGTACATCCCACTTGCAGAGGACCGGGGTTGTGACACCTTCGTGGCAACCATACAATCTTTTTCACCTTGCGGGGTAAGTTGCCCGCGAAAGTCCACCGCACAGTAATAAGAGACAGACAACAAGATGAATCAAGCTCCAAACCTGAAGGGCCAACACCAAACCGGTCGGCGATGGATGCTCGCCTCCACAAGCCTTCTTCTCACCTCTCTTGTCCTGGCATCCTGCGGCGGATCGAACCACAAGGAACGAGTCGTCCTGATCACCCTCGATACCCTCCGCTACGATAGCCTCATGGGATCAGAAGAACACCAGGGCTCCATGGATCAAGTGAGACAATTCACGGAAAAAGCCCAATCCTTTACCAATTTCTACTCGGCGACCTCAACCACCCAGCCCACCCACGCAAGCCTCTTCACCGGACTCCACCCCTGGCAAACCGGAGTCCACCGAAATGGCTGCCACCTGGTCGGGTCCCACGAAACCCTCGCGGAAATCCTTCAAAACGAAAAGTTCGAAACGGCCGCCGTCGTCTCCTCCTTCCCCGTCCATTCAAAGTTCGGCTTCGACCAGGGATTCAACACCTACGATGACGACTTCACCATCGGCCTTGGCGTCAATGACTGGGAAGGTGCCAAGGTCGAAAATGATCGATTCTATTCCCTCGCCTCCACCGTCACCGAACGCGCTCTTGACCAAATTTCTGCATCAAAAGCCGATCGACAATTTTTCTGGTTTCACTACTTCGATGCCCATTCCCCCTATGGAGACACCGGAAAGACCGTCGTTGACCTACCTGATATCCTGAACCTCGCGCGAGCTCAGCACCCCAACCTCAAAAAGATGATCGGCGAAGCAAGGAAACTCTACGACGCCGATGTGTCTTCGATGGATCGAGCCCTCGGCCGGCTTCTCAATCGCCTCCTCCAGGATGAAGAAAAACACGGCATTCGAACCCACATCATCCTCACCGCCGACCACGGGGAGAGCTTTGGCGAAAGTGGATCCTTCGGCCACGGAAAACGACTGACCATGGAACAAGTCCGAGTCCCACTCCTCCTTTACTCACCAGATCTCGCTCCAGGAGTCCGGGATGATGTCGCAGGAAGCATCGATGTCCCTTCAACCATCCTTGCTCTTGTGAACGCAAAGCCGCTGGGGCGAGGACGAGACCTCACGACCCCGGATAAAGAAGGCAAGGCTTTCGGGATGCGAAGAATGTTCCTCCAACCTTACCAAGACACACGTCTCTCCGGGCGAACCGTGACGATCTCGGGCTCTCACTTCTACACCGTCCAGGGTGGTACTCTCTATGCAGGAAACCACACACAGATCCGGGAAGGCGACATCAGCAAAGGCAAAGTCGACGGAGGGATCGCCGAGAGCATCAAGAAACTCTTCCAGGCCTTCGACCAGGAACTACAACAGGATGAGACCAAAGACACCATGACAGACGCCGACCGAAAAGCCCTCGAAGAACTGGGATACACACAGTAACCATCGGTATGATTACTCCCATGAGCGCAAATCGACCTTTCCTCGTACTACTCCTTCTTCTCGCCTCCCAGACTCTCTCCTCGTGCGGAAAAAGTAGAGTGCCCGAACGCATCGTTCTCATCACCCTCGACACGCTGAGATATGATTCCTTGATCTCATCCATGCCCAACACACAAAAAATGGCCAAAGAGGGTCTCTCCTTCGAAAAAGCCTACTCATCCAGTTCATCAACCCAGCCAACTCACGCAAGCCTCTTCACCGGCCTCCATCCCTGGCAACACGCCGTCACGGCGAACGGGATGATCCTCACCGATAACTACCTCACCTTGACCGAAAGTCTCCTCGACGAAGGGTTCGAAACACGGGCCGTTGTCGCCTCCTTTCCCCTTGACCGCAAATTCGGATTCGCACGGGGATTCGAAGCCTACGACGACGACTTTACCGAAAGCGGCCCCGCCAACACCTGGAACGAACACGAAGTCGAGAACCAGAACTTTCACTCCTTTGCCCGAGGCATCACAGATAAGGCCATCAATTCCATCGATGAAGCATCGAACGATCAGCAATTCTTCTGGTTCCACTACTACGATCCTCATGCCCCGTACGGCGACGCGGCCCGAGAGGAAACCGGAATGGAAGAAATCGGTCTGCCCAAACTCCTGAAGCTGGCGGTCAAGAACCCTCCCGCTCAGGAACTGGACGCAAAAATCCTCGAGGTCAAAGAAGCCTACCTCCGAGACGTTCGCTTCCTGGACAAACAGCTTGCCCGACTCTTCGATCGCCTGGGCAAAGACAAGACCAAATGGAAGACCACCATCGTGATCACCGCGGATCATGGAGAGAGTTTTGGAGAAGATGGGTCCTTTGGTCACGGAAGACGCGTTTCGGCTCCCCAGCTTCATATCCCCCTGATTCTCCACGGCCCAGGAATATCACCGGGTATCCGAAAAGACATCGCCGGCTCCGTGGACGTACACAAAACTCTTCATGCCCTGGCCCGAGTCGCCGGCAAATACCCTGGAAAAGGACGGGACCTCCTGGCAGAAGACACAAGGCCTCCAGTAGCCTTTGGCATGCGTCGAACTTTCCTCGAACCGGGAAAAGATCTCCAGAAAATCGACGGCAAGTGGCAAGAGGTCAAGCTGGGCGGCAATCGCTTCTTCCGGGTAGATCAAAACAATCTCTACTCCGGCAACAAGGAAGACGTTCGCAACGAAGATTCACGGGCGGAAAATGTCGCCCTCCCCCTCCAGGGAGACCTCAAGGCAATCTTCTCCATCTTCGAGGACGAACTGAACGGAGTGAAATCCTCCCGCGTCATGGATGAAGACACCCGAAGAAAGCTAAAAGAGATGGGCTATGTTGAATAGGATAGCCCGGAAAAACATCCTCTATCTGGCTGCCCTTGTCATCGCCTCCAGTCTCTTCGGAGCAGGCTGCGGGAATCAAGAAAGCCGAAAAATCAGATCCGTAGTATTAATTACCATCGATACCCTCCGTGCGGACCATCTCAACTACTACGGATACTCCGAGCCCACAACTCCCAACCTCGACCGGTTCATGTCCAGGGGTGTCGTTTTTCAGCACGCATTCTCCACATCCTGTCGCACCGCCCCCTCTCACGTATCTCTCATGACCGGCCTTTACCCGAGCTTCACCTCCGTCGACGTTGACAACGGTAGTCATCCCCTGAACAAGGGGTTTGAAACCCTCGCCGAATTGTGTCAGGCAGAGGGCATGCAAACCGCGGCAATCGTGGGCAATCCGGTCCTCGGGAAGCGACTCGCTCTCGACCAAGGATTTGATAGCTACGACGATGTGCTTCCGGATCGGGAACGCAATCGAAATGACCTGGAACGGACGGCCGACAACACCCGCAAATCCTCCATCGCCAAGATCAAGGAACTCACGGGCAGTTCGTTCTTTCTCTGGATTCATTTCCAGGACCCCCACGGCCCCTATACCGCCCCGAAAAGCTTTCTTCCACCTCCAGCCCCGTCCACCACGGAACCATTGTCCCTTCCGGTCGGAGCAAACCACTCCGGATACAAGGCACTCCCCGCCTATCAAGTCCTTGAGGATGAGCAAAAACTTGCCGAGTATGTTCGGCGATACGATGCGGAAATCCGCTATCTGGATTCCAACCTCGGTCAAGTACTCGAAACCCTGCAAAGCGAGGGGATTCTATCGGAGAGCCTGGTCGTCATCACCGCGGATCATGGCGAGGCCTTCGGCGAAGACGACTTCTTTTGCGCCCACGGCCACGGTCTGGGTATCGATCAAACTCGAGTTCCACTCGCCTTTGTCGGCCCGGGGATCCAGGCCGAGACTCGACTCAAGAACGGCGTCTCCAACCTGGACGCCTTCGCCACAATTCTGGATGCTCTCGACCTGGCGCCTCCTCCCGGAACTCAAAGCGAGAGCCTTCTTCCGTTCCTCCAGAACGGAACAGAACCCATGGGTCGCATCGGCTATGCCGAATCCGTGACCCAGCGGGCCGCTTTCCAGGGCGACTTCTATCTTCGAGCAGATCGCCATCCTCTTTCCGATCTGAAATTCTGGAAAACCGGAAATCCCTTCACCGGCGCTCCCTACATCCCACTTGGCGAAAAGGACCACCGTCACGTATCCGGTAAGAAGGCAACCTCCCCCCCGGAGGAATCCCTCGCTTCCGCGCTCGATTCATTCACAAAAATCGCCGACAAAGCGCGCTCCGAACTTCTCCCCCTTCGGCAACAGGGACGCCCGTTGTCTCAGGAAGAAAAGGATCGACTTCGAGCACTGGGGTATCTCAAGTGAGAGCGCATCTTCTCATCGTGATTGCGCTGTTATTACTCCACCCGGGTTGCTCCTCCTCCCCACCACCATCGCTCCCTCATCCCAACATCATCATCGTACTTGCAGACGACCTTGGGCTGGGAGACGTCAGCTATCGTGGAAGCGAGATCCAAACGAAAAACATTGATCGGCTCGCCAACGACGGGTTGATCCTCGAACGGTTCTATTCTCAGCCGGAATGCTCACCGAGTCGCGCCGCCCTTCTCACGAGCAAGCATCCCGTCCGGTACGGAATGTCCTTCTCCGTGATTCGCCCCTGGGACTCCCGCGGAATCCCCAAGGAAGAAAGACTTCTCCCCGAGATCTTTCAAGAAGCCGGATATGCCACCGCTCTCGTAGGAAAATGGCACGTAGGCCACGGTGATCCGGAGCAACTTCCCAACGCCCGGGGTTTCGATCACTTCTACGGCCACCTGAATGGTAGGCTTGACTACTTTACTCACCAGCTTTCCCACGGTGAGCTCAGGCCACCCGAGGGTCTTGGCCTTGACTGGCAACGAAATGGGAAAGCCGTCGAGGAGGAAGGGTACACGACCACTCTCCTTGCAAAGGAAGCATCAAGGGTCATTCAAGACCGAGATGTGCACCGCCCCCTTTTCCTGCTTGTTGCCCTCAACGCCCCTCATCCACCATTGCAAGCACTTCCTTCCGCCGAACAAAAATTCGCATCGATCCAAGATGAGAAACGACGCACCTATGCCGCCATGGTCGATACGCTGGATGAATCCCTGGGACAGATCTTGAACACCCTCGATGACGAGAAGATCACATCAAACACCCTGCTCCTTTTCTTGAGCGATAATGGTGCGGCGCCTGACAAGGGTGGTAGTAATGGCTCTCTTCGAGGCGGAAAGGCCACCACCCTCGAGGGCGGAATCCGAGTCCCCGCCATTCTGCGCTGGCCGGCCAAGATCGAGAAGCGCCGGAAGACGGAACAACGAATCACCCTCCTCGACATTGGCCCGACTCTGATTACGGCAACCGGCATCGGGGACAAAGCCTCGTTTAAAGCTCCTGGCGACATTGACGGACAGGACCTGTGGGCCACAATTCAGGACGGGGCAACTTTCCCCCGAGAAAAACTCTTTTTCGCCACCCAACACCGGGCAAAACGACACACTGCCGTCATCGACGGAGGATGGAAGCTAGCGCGGACAACCGACGTGCTCTCCGGAACCGAGGAGGAATTCCTCTATCATCTGGACCAGGATCCCCTGGAGTCTGAAGACCAGACTTCAAACAACAAGGACCGCCACCGGGCCCTCCAAACCCTTCTGAACCGGTGGATCTCTCTTCATCCACCCGACTACCATCGGCCAACATATCTCCCTCCCAGGTCTTTTCGATTTCCCCGGGACTGGGCCCGGGCAACAGGCCAAAGAGACTGAACTCCATTGCTGGGACGAAGCTCACGGGTAGATCAGAGCAATTTCGGCCGACCTTCATGAAGAATGCGGGCTAGAACTGTCATGACGCGAGAGCTACACTATCGGCCTCCACCGGCCTGCTGAGATGGGCCCAAACCCAACAACCAAAAATCCAATACGGAGAAGAAACGATGGCAATCGAAGTAGGGGCAGACGCTCCCAACTTTACGCTCAAGACCCAGGACAACGAGGACTGGACCCTTTCCGCACAAAAGGGGAAAACCGTGGTTCTCATGTGGTATCCGCTGGACTGGAGTCCGACCTGCACCACCGAACACTGCAAGATCTCAACCGAGTCAATTCTGACAGGAGACAACATGGTCAAGGTCGGAATCAGTCGGGATTCCGTCTGGTCGCACAAGGCTTACAAGGAAGCCAAGAGCATCAGCCATGATCTCCTCGCCGACCCGATGCTCGACGTGACCAAGACATTTGGCCTCGAACATCCAGCAGTTCCGTTCATCAGCCACCGGGCAACCGTGATCGTCAATGCCGACGGCAAAGTCGCTCACGTCCAGATCCAGGAAAGCACCGGGGACGAAAGAGACTGGTCCGAGATTCAAGAAGCACTGACCAAACTCGGCACCGCAAATAGCCAAGCGAACTGATTCGATAAAAAAGCGGACGTGAGTTTTACTCACGTCCGCTTTTCTGCTCATCAATCTGAAGTCATGCCTTGCTGACTTGATCCCCCCCTTTAGAATCTACCGACCTCGCCGCCTTCCCCCCATTTCCTCGATCATCGCATCGGGAAGAGCAAAGTCGCTATCCCGGACAAACTCCGGCCTCTCGTCACGATTGGCGAGGTGCATTGCCGCAGAAAATGCAAACCTGGCAATCTTCTCCAGCCCGGCAAGGTTGATCCGGTTCCAGTCGTCCGAGGGTTGGTTGTAGTCCGGGTGAATCCCCGTGAACAAGAAGAGAACCGGAATCCCTCGCAAGAAGAACTGCATGTTGTCACTGGGGGCACCTCCCCCGTTCTTGATCTCGAGGTTGAAATCAAACTGCTGGTTCAACTCTTCAATCAAAGGACGAAACACCGGAGAGGTTCCCGCTCCTCCGATGAAGAGGTAATCATCTTTACTCCTCCCGATCATGTCCAGGTTGACCATGGCAACCGTTTGGGCCAACGGATAAATGGGGTGCGCACAGTAGTGCGCGGAACCCAAAAGCCCCTGCTCTTCGGCCCCAAACGCCATGAACAAAACACTTCGACGGGGAGGATGAAGAAGAAAAGCCTCGGCGACCTCAAGGACGGCCGAGGAACCCGAAGCGTTATCGTCCGCACCGTTGCAGATTTCACCCTCTCGGTTGACCCCGATGTGATCGTAGTGTCCCCCGACCACGATGTATTCATTCTTCAGCTCCGGATCTGTGCCGGGAAGAAGACCAATCACATTATTCGACTCGAGTTTCTTTCGAGTCGTGAAGGGCTGAAAATAGGTTCCATCCAGCCCACCAGGCTTCAGCCCAAGCCTCCTGAATTCGGAAGCGATATAGAAAGCGGCTAGCTTCTCACCTTCAGACCCACCGTCTCGACCTTTGAGCTCATCCAGAGAAAGAAGCGCTCCATGGCGGGTCAAATCGGCCGCCTCGATGGATGCAAGCGCCCTCTCAAACGCGGCTTCCTTCGCCGCCAAAGGAGGTACGGAAAAGATCCCAACCAACGAAGCCACCCCAAGACCGAGTCCCACCGAAGCAAGTCTGGTCGTGGTTCGAGCTGTGATCCTTTTCAGGTGGTCAAGCCAAATCATTGCTATCTCCTTGGTCTTTCGTTCATTCATGCCCCTCCATACGCTCTCGTCTTCCAATTGTTGCGAGGAGAATTCAGGCTATCCTGCAAACATTTTCTAGCCTGAACTCTTCATCAGGGCTCGAGCCCTCTTCAAAAGGCCTTTCGCCTTTGTGCTTCCCGAATTTCGTTGAACGTAGACGGAAAGGTACTTCTCGGCCTCCTTCACTCGCCCCTTCTTGAGAAGCAGCTCTCCCAGGAAGACAAAGGAGGGGATGACGATTTCCGGGCTAGACTCGAAGGCTCGGTCAATCTCAGTAAGCCCCTGGTCAAGGTCACCTCGACGAACCAGCACCATTGCGAGCATGGCCCGGGCAGAATCGAGATCGGGGAAGATCTCCACCGCCTTCTGCAAATGAGCTAGAGCCTCGGTCTCTTTTCCCGCCCGTGCCAGCATCCCTCCGGCAAGGTAGTTCAAACGCGCACTTTCTGGCTCCGCTGCGAGCGAGCGAAAAACCAGAGTTTCTTCATCCTTCCACATCCCGATCTGAGCAAAGCTCGCCACGCAAAAATACAAGCAAACCGCACCGGAGAGTGAAGCAAGAACCCAGCTCCGTCGATTCCCGGAAAACAACTTTTCTCCGACGAAGGCAAGCCCTGATCCGAGCAACAAACAAAACCCAGCGCACGGTAAGTAGAGCAATCGAAGCCCGAAGATGGTTCCAATGGGAAGCAACACCTGACTCGGAATGGCGAATGATAGGACAAACCATCCTACACCAAGAAGCACAAGCCCTCGTCCCCGGAATGATCGCATCCCCCCCCAGACCAGGAGGACAAGAAATCCAACCCCGATCAAGACCCCCGGTGAACCAGGAGTTTCAGGCACAGGAATCGCCGCAAGCGAATAGTCGGACGAGACCGACCAGGGCAAGAGCATGAGAAGGAGTGCCTTCTGCAGAAGAACTAGCCCACCCAAACAACGGGCTCCAAAGGAAACGCCCGCAAGTGGATTGTCCAGGAGAGCGACTTCCTCCGCCGAACGACTCATATCTCCATCGAACACGAACCAGCGAAGAGCGAGATAACCAAGAAACACCCCACCATAGGACAGGTAGGAGAAATACGGGATACGACGGGTCTGACTTCCCCCGCTCTTTCCACTTCGGTATCGAACGATCCAGAGATCCAGGAGCACGACCGCTGGAAAGACCATCACTCCATTCTCTTTGGAAAACACCGCAATGCCACAGGCCAGGCCGGCCCCTGCTCGGCACAAGAACGCTCCCCAGCCCGCCCGGGACCTTGCCTTCTGGTGAAAAAAGAGTGCCGCCACAAACCCAAACGCCGCCAATAGATCCAGGCGCCCGACCACGTACTGCACCGCCTCCACATTGACCGCGTGGCAGCAAAACAAGACGGCACAAGTAAATCCGATGTCGATACGCCCCGACAGATCTCGTATCAGCAAGAACAGGAAGACGCACACAAGACCATGCAGAAGAGTATTGAAAAGGTGATAGCCCGTTGATTCAGACCCAAAAATCTGATGCTGGAGGTGGAACGTCGAAATCCCCAGGGGGCGGTAGAGAGGATCCACTTTTCCCGTGGTTTCCGGCCAGTAGCCGGAACTCCAGATTTCACCGAGTTGACCCGGTGTCACCACGATCGGGTTCCGGACAACAATGGGAAAGTCATCACGAACAAACGGATATCCCAGCCCACGAGCGTAGAGAACAAAGGAGAGTCCGATCAGGAACAGACAGGCTCCCCCGGCAATCGCGGAAGTAAATCTTCCACTCTCATCGACTGTATTTTCCGTGGCCATGGAACCATGTTGGGTCATTGGGCCGAAACGGTCAACCAATGGCGTTCCAAAAGGCCAATCCTCCGGCAACCTGGTACAATTCGCTGCTTGAACCAAAACCCATGACGACCCCAAAATCCACCACTCTACGAGCGATCGGCCTCCTTCTTGCCGGAATCATCCTTCTGGCACGAGGGCTTGCCTTTGATTTCGTTTCCGACGACGCCTTCATCTCACTCCGGTACGTCCAGAACTTCATCAGTGGGGGAGGCCTGGTCTTCAATCCGGGAGACAAGGTCGAGGGCTTTTCCAACCCGCTTTGGGTTCTTTCCTTATCGGCGTTCGGTCGAATCCTCGGATCAGACCTGCTCCTGCTAGCTCGAGTGTTCGGCGGGGCTTTCGCCATCCTCACCGTGGTCCTGACCTGGGCTACCGCAAAGAGAGCTCAAGATCTTCTGGTCGGCCGCATGACCAAGAATGAAGAAACCAAGGGGAACCTCATCCTCGAAGTCCCCCCCCTGGTTGCCGCCCTCCTCGTCGCCAGCAATCCCCCCCTTGCGTGCTGGAGCCTTGCCGGCCTCGAAACTTCCTCCCACACGTTCTTGATCGTTCTCGGGTTCTTCTTTGCTCTCGGGGAATGGACGAAGAATAAGACCTGCTTCATGTCCGCAACCGTCTGCGGATTCCTTGCCCTTTCCAGACCCGAGGGGATCCTTCTTGGCCTGGGAATTGTGGCCGCAACCTGGTTTGCCCACCCGAAAAAGTCCAACCGATACCTCCTGACTCGATGTCTCGTCGTGGTCGGCTTCGCCCTATCCCTCCACGCCTTTCGCTGGATCTACTACGGCGAGATCTTTCCCAACACTTTCTACGCAAAGTCCGGAGCGACTTTGATTCGAATGGAGCAGGGAGCCCTGTATCTCCTCGGGGCTTTCATGGATCACGGCGGCGCCATTATCCTACCCGGAGTCATCATTCTAGGGCTCGCCATGCCAGCCCTCCGGAAGGGAGGCGGCCTGATCTTCTCCACCTTGGCCCTTCTTCAGATCGCATTTGTCACCCAGGCAGGAGGAGACGGGCTCCCGATGTATCGATTCGTGGTGCCCTTCATTCCCGCATCCTCCCTCTTGCTTGGACTATGCCTCTCCTGGTTCTTGCTCCGAACTTCGACGCCAGACCGACCTCAACCGGCACGACTGGGTGTTCTGCTCCTCGCTGTCGGTTATGTGATCTACTGCTCCGCCGATCCTCAGTTTGGAAACCAGTACCGTCTTTATCGAGATCAAAAAGACGTACAGATTCCAGCGTGGACGGAGGCAGGTCAGTGGCTCGCGAAAAGCGCCGCCCCGGATGACACGCTGGCCTGCGTTCCGGTGGGCGCCATCTCCTACTACAGTCGACTCACCGTCTACGACATGCTCGGATTGACCGACCGTCACATTGCCCACTCGGATCCACCCGGGTGGCGAAAGCGACTGAACGAGGAACAACGCTGGGCGGGACATGAGAAACAAGACGGAAAATACATCATCTCCCGTCGCCCAACTTTCCTTCTCCTCGGGAACATCGCGGTAACGGATGAACCGCTTGACAGGAATCGCAAGGCATCCCGGTTCATTCCATATCCCACGGCAAGCTGGATCAAAGTCTGGGAATATGACGTTGCCAACCACGAGGACCTGGATCGGCTCTATCAGCCCCAAGTCGTCATGCTGCCCTCCGGAAAATTCTTCAACTTTCTCAAACTGAGGGACGATGCTCGATGACATCCTCCCCCTTTGATCTTGATTCTCTGCTCACCGCACAAAGCTTGATTCAGGACGGGAAAACGGGGCAAGCGACTTTTACGGTGGCGCCACAAGAGATACCGCAGCACTGGTCTTTCTTCGTCAGCGGCGGAGCTTCGAATCTTGTCCGTCACCTGACCCAGGCAAGGTTCTCCAGGGAGGACCTCGGATTTCTCGCCGCCCACGGTCTTCTCGATCCGGCATTTCTTGAAAGACTCAAAAGCTTTCGGTTCACAGGTGATGTACTTGCCGTCCCAGAAGGTGAGCTCTTCTTCCCCGGAGAGCCATTTCTGGAAATTACCTGCCCTCTTTTCGAGGGGGTGATTCTTCGGGCGCTCGTCTTATCTTTGGTTGGCCCACCCTGCCTGATCGCATCCCGAGCCGCCCGATGTGTGCTTGCGTCCCAGCAAAAAACTCTCCTGGACGCGACGGGTGTCAACGATTCGATCAAGGCGAAAAGCGAACGAGCACGAGCCACCTATCTTGTAGGATTTTCGGGAACCTCCAATCTTCAAGCCGCCAAAGACCTCGCCATCCCCTTCGCCGGTGTGCCAGATCCTTTGTTCATGGACGCCTACCCGGATCTGGAAGATGCCTATCGACACATGGTGACGAGCTTCGAAGAGACCTGCTTTCTCCCTCTAGGCCCAAAGGACAAAAACGCTCTTTCCCTGGCCATTCAAATCGGAACGGAGCTTGCCCGGAAGGACCAAATTTTGCCGGGCATTGCTGTCTCCCCCCGACAAGCTTCTGAATTTGGAGCGCTTGTAAGAACCAGACTGGACGCGGCGGGCCTTGCTCATACAAAGATCCTGGTCCAGGGTGATCTTGATGAGTTCGGTATCCAGGATCTTCTCGATCAGAAGATCCCGGTGGATGGATTCAGCCTTGTGGTGAGTCCTCCGAGACCGTCCTCTCAGGCCTTCTGCTACGAACTCGTGGAGCTATCGGGAATGGTCGTAAATCCGACGACTAGTGGCCCCGGAAAGAAGCAAATCTATCGGATCGGAGACGCCCAGGCCAGACCCCGGCATGACATCGTTTCCACCCGTGACCCCATGAAGGGCTACGGGCCAAAGGCTTGGCCTGTGCTCACTCAGATCATGAAGAACGGCATTCCCGTCCCGTCCGAAGAAGATCTCGACTCCCGCCGCAAGCATTGCCGTCATGTCCTGCGGGTTCTGCGCCAAGATGTATCTCGCATCCGGAACCCGGAATCGTTTCAAGTTCGGTTGAGCCCCGAACTCGACTAGCCTTCATTATTCTATGCTGCGGAGCTCCTGGGACTCGGTCATCATGACCACCGCCCTTTGCGCTCGGACCTCTTCCTCATCGGTCAAGGTTCTCTCCCCGTATCGGGTCGCACAAAAGAGATCCGTCACCATATCGACCTCCTCCGACGAAAAAACTCCTCGGGCAGCGTTGGCAAGTTCTCTTGGTGTTGATGACGCACGCTTGCGGATCCCCTCACTTGACAGCAAGATCAAAAAGGCGTCGTAGAAACCAACAGCCGTCGATCCTGAATCCGCCTTTTTCGCGTATACACCCCGACCCTTCCTTTTTCTTCCATAGCGTCGCCAAAGAACGACGATCCCCAGGAGAGCCCCAACGATCCAAAAGGGAGGACGTGATAGAGAATCGGAGAACCGCTCCATCAAACGCTCGCGCTCAAGGTCATCGAACCTGGAGACATAATTTAGCCACGCACGGATCCTGTCAAAGCTAGAAACCCTGGCCTGCTGAGCGATCGCCGACTGGGCAGGAGAAGGATCAAACGCAACCCACCCCGTGTCACCAAAATGAACTTCGACCCAGGAATGAGCGTTCCTTCGCCGGATCAAGAATTCACCTGGAGCCTTCCCGGTTTCGGTCGTGGCAAACCCGCACGCCATCCGACTCGGGATCCCGAGAGATCGAAGCATGGCGATCATCCCCGAGGCAAAATGGATGCAATAGCCCTGCTTTCGAACAAACAAAAAGTCTTCAATCGGTCGGTTGCTATCCGTGTAATCAACCGTAAGAGAATAGGACATCTCTTGCCGAAGATAAGAAACAATGCGTTCACATCGCTCGAGCTTCCCCTCGGCTCCCTCCACGACCTTTCTCGTCAGCTGGACAAGCCGACCCGTACGACCGAGGCCCCGAAGGTACCGCCCGTCAATTCGCCCTCCCTTCTCTTCTTGACCACGCAGGATTGAAGGTAGAACCCACCTCGAAAGAACCACGTCTGTTCGGGATCCGGTGTGAACTTTGCTCACAAATTGAGCGCTACCGTCATCCACGTCCACCGACAATTCCGCGGCTTGAACACGCACAACGGTTGGCACGGCAAAGAGGACGTTCGAAATCACCGGCTTCATGACGATCTCTTGTCGGATCAACTCTCCTTGACTCGAACCGGTTCCGGGCAACCCGATCCATCCGTCACTCCCGTCCGTCTCGTCCCGCAAAAGGTTCACTTGTGGACGCTTGAACCAGGTTTTCCGCTTCCGGTCATAGGTATCCTGAGTCGAACCACGGAGCAAAACATAGGGAAGAACATGAGGCGTTCCATCCGGCCGCTGCAGCCGCACCGTCATGATCTGGGTACTATCCTGCTCCCCTGGCCCCGGCACAGAAAGAGAAACCTTGTCCGTGTAGCCCACTTCCGAGGCTCTTCGGCTGGGAGCCCTTTCCGCCTGTTCAAGTTCTCGGTCGGCTTTGATCCTTCGCGCGGTTGCCCTCTCGATTCCGATGTCCGCATCCTCTACGTCGAGCTCGATGCGGACCCGGGGGAACACGAAGAAAAGAAGAAAACCTACCGCCAACGTCCCTCCAATCAGGACCAGGTGCATGGAAAGCCGGGATCGTGAAGAACCCGTGGGAGGAGGCAGGTTCGAAGGAGCGCTATCATCTCTGCTGACCCGTCCCCGTTCTCGTCTGACGAATCCCGAAGCTGCCATGCTAGAAAAAAACAAGACGAGGAGCCCGAAGCCAATCGCAACCAGGAACGGGTAATAAACAAAGGATCGTTCGAGAGACAAGATGAGCAGATGGGCCGCCCCCAACACCGCCAGGAGCTGAAGTCGCCCACGACTTGACGTGAACGAGATGAGAACCGCTTCCACGGTCAACACTCCCAGTAATCCGAGTCGCGGTAGCCTGCCCTGGGTTGCCGGGATAGAAACAAACAGCGCCAGAACCAGAAGCAGCATGGAAAGCCCACTCAAGGGACCCCATGTCCAGTTCCCGACCACGCCTCTTGCCTGCAGTCGGTTAAAGAGAGACCTCGCTCCAAAGCAAGAGATCACGGCAAAAAGCGGCCAGATACTCCCAAGAACCAGGGACGATCCCAAGGTGAGCAGAAAAATAAGGGACAGGCAAAGGAACGCCTGTCGATTTGTAGGAGGAACTACCGCCATCGCAGAATCGACTCCAGGGACTTTCGGGGAGAGAGCTCCCGAGGAGAGATCAAGAGGGTCGGCACTCCATCGCCGCGCAAAGCAGTCAGATCCCCATCCGTTCCGGAGGGAAGCGAAGGAGCTAGCACGGCGAGTGCCTCGAACACCGGGGAGAGCGAACGATTCCGGGGCGAGACCGAGATGCACTGAAATTCGTCACCGACGATTTCCAGGTCAACACTGAAGTCATTCAAGACGAGTTGATGAACAAGAGAAGCAGCAATCCTTATTCCCTTCTCGAAACGGGGAAGGCTGCCAAAACCCGTGCCCACCACCCGGGAATCAAGGATGACTCGAACCCGCTTCATCGTCTCATCTTCCCGCTCCCGGAGAAGGAACTTATCCGGAAGCCGAGCCGAGCTCTTCCAGTGAATCCATTTCGGGTTATCTCCGGGCTGAAATTCCCGAAGGCCAAAGAAATCTTCCTGCCCTCCCGAGGGACGGACCCTCTCGACCTGACTCCGTCGCAGGACCATTCTCTGAGGGATGAGACTCGCCGGAATCGGACGGAGCTGGGGGTAAACGAGAAGTTCTTCCGGAAGCTCAAGCCGTCTCGAGTGGGTGAATAGCCCGAGCGGAAAGGAACTCGACAGCGTAATTCCGATGAAGGTCTTGTTCCCCCGGCGAAAAAACAGGCCGCGCTGATTCACGGTGATCGTCTTCCCCGCAGGAACAATCTCGATCGGCGACCGGAAAAACGACGGTTGATTCGGAACCCCGGAACCCTCGACTTCATTTTCGATCATGACCAGCCAAAGAGGAATCCATCCGCGTCGCTTGCGAACGGTCAGCTGGATGGGGAACGGGGTACCGGCGAAATAGGGAGGCGTGATGCTCCTGGTTAACTCCACACCCAGAAGATTTCTCGCCGCTAGCGGAAGACCAACGAGGAGAGTCGAGGTCATCAGACAGGCGAGAAGGAAGATGTGATTGTTATCGAGCTGAAGACCCCACAAAGCGCAAGCGACAGACCACACCACCAGGATGCCACCCGCTCGGGTGAGACGGGGCACTCGGCGATGAGGAAGTCTTTTCTTCACGGTTCTCCCCTGTAGTTCCTACATGGGCGCAGAAGTGGTCTCGATGATCTCGGAAATAATATCCCTGGCCATCGAGGAAATCCCCACCGATCGCATCTCTCCCTTGATCATGACGCGATGTGCGAGAACGGAAACGGCAAGGGTCTTGACGTCATCCGGAAGAACGAAATCACGCTCCTCAAGGAACGCAAGAGCCTGGCTGGCGCGAAAAAGTCCAAGCCCCGCCCGAGGACTCACTCCTGATTGCAAACCTCGGTGGGTCCTCGTGGCTTCAACAATGTCTTGAATGTAGTCCAACACGGGCTCGCTGACCGTGACCCGACGCACTTGATCTTGCAGCAAGGCAACTTCATCCGTGGTCAAGACAGGAGTCACTTCCTCGAGGGGATCCTGATGCTGACGACTGCGCAAAACCGATTTTTCCTGCTCTCGATCCGGATAGTCGAGATGAACCCGAAGGAGGAACCGGTCAAGCTGCGCTTCCGGCAAGGGATACGTCCCGAGATATTCCAGGGAGTTCTGGGTAGCGACCACCAGGAACGGACGGGGAAGATCATGGGTGGTTCCATCGACCGTCACCTGAAAAGCATTCATGGCTTCAAGGAGGGCACTCTGAGTCCTCGGCGTGGTGCGATTGATCTCGTCCGCGAGAACGACATGAGCAAAGACAGGACCCGGCTTGAAGGTGAACTCGGACTTTCCTCGATCATAGATCGAAATGCCCGTGATGTCCGAAGGCAGGAGATCGGGTGTGAACTGAATCCGTCGAAATGTACAGGAGATGGAGCGGGCAAGGGCCCGGGCAAGAGTCGTCTTGCCGACGCCGGGAACGTCTTCGATGAGCACGTGTCCCCCGGCCAAGAGGCCGGTGACGAGCATCCTGATCGGTATCGGTTTACCGAAAATGACCCTCTCAATATTCTCAATCAAAGCGCGGACTTGGTTCGTCGGACGCGTTGCGGTTGCCGGATCCTGCATGAAGTTGAGTTCCTCTTTTCCTTCGTCCACGAAATCACGAATCTCACGAAGTGTCAAGGGAGCAGGGATTTCTGTTCATCGGCGCAGGAGGGGGTCGTGGATCCAAGAACGGTTCAAAACCCCAAAAAAACCCTTGGATTTCCCTCAGATTGCTCTTAACGTTGAGAGTCTTAGTCGAATGATATGAAGGATGTAAGAGAGAAGTCGAGCCAAGCGGCTCGGCACGCCCCACAGCTCCCCACCTGGAAAACTCATCGCCATGGTCTACAAGGTAACTGGAAAAAAAACGCGTCCGTGCGTTCTCGCCCTACTCCTCGCTCTTCTTCTCCTCGTTCCCGCCACCTGGGCACAGGCTCAAGAGTCAAAGGATAAGAAGGAAGAGCCAAAGGCCGAAAAGCCCGTCGAAACTTTCGATGAAAGACGCCGGCGAGAATCCAGGGAGCTGGTCCAGGCCCAAGCCGACGAGGAAGCCGCCCGGGTCGCCGTTCTGGATCGATTGCGAGCACCGCTCGACGGGCTCGATGAATACATCGAAGCAGCTCTCAAAGAATGGGAAGTGCCGGGGCTCGCCCTTGCTGTCGTCAAAGATGACAAGGTGATTCTCGCCCGAGGCTACGGAACCAGGGTTTCCGGAGAAGACGAACCGGTCGACGGACAAACCGTGTTCGCCATCGGCAGCGCGTCCAAAGCTTTCACGACCACAGCTCTCGCCATGCTCGTGGAAAAGGGAAAGCTCAACTGGGGAGACAAGGCAACTCAGCATCTCGAACATTTCCAGCTGAACGATCCTTACGTGACCCGGGAACTGACGGTAGCGGATATCCTGACTCACCGCTCCGGATTGAGCCGGGGTGACCTGCTCTGGTATGCATCCGATTTTACCCGGGATGAGATCCTCGAACGGGTTCGTCATCTGGAACCGACCTGGAGCTTTCGGTCTACTTTCGGTTACCAGAACATCATGTATCTCGCGGGTGGTCAGATCATCCCGGCCCTGACGGACTCCAGCTGGGACACCTTCGTTCGGGAGAAAATCTTCTTCCCACTCGAGATGGTCCGAACAAACTGCTCGGTGACGGATCTGATCATGGCGAAAAACGTAGCACAGCCTCACGGTCGGATCGATGATGTCGTCACCCCGATAGCCTGGCGCAACATCGACAACGTCGGCCCGGCAGGCTCGATCAATTCCAACGCAGAGGAAATGGCTCAGTGGGTACGACTTCACCTGGGCAACGGAACCTACAACGGAAAACAGATTCTCAAACCGGAAACGGTCTCTGAACTCCATACCCCTCAAACCATCATCCGGATCGAGGGACGCTGGAAGCTCTACTTCGGCGAAGCAAATTTCCTTACCTATGGTCTCGGCTGGTTTCTGCATGACTACAAGGGAAAGAAGGTCGTGGAGCATGGCGGCAACATCGACGGCATGAGCGCTTTGGTCGCGATGATGCCCGAGGAAAACCTCGGCCTCGTTGCTCTCACGAATCTGGGAGGCAACATTCTCCCCTCCGCCGTGCGCAACCGCATCTTCGACGCATTCCTCAAGGAGGAGCCAACCGACTGGAGCAAGCAGTACCTCACCACCCTGACCAGCGCGAGAAAAGCAGGGGAAGCCGAGGAAAAGAAACTGGAAGCCGCCAGAATCACGGACACCCATCCTTCCCTCCCCCTTGAAAAATATGCGGGGACTTTTGTCCATGAGATGTACGGCGATCTCTCCGTGATCCATCACGAAGGAAAACTCATCCTGACTCGAAGTCAGGCTCTGGTAGCCGACCTGCAGCACTGGCACGTCGACACCTTCCGGGTCATCTGGCGAGACCGGCAACTCGGCAAGGCTCTGGCGGAATTTCGGGTATCCGGGAAAGGAGAGGTCACCGAGGTGTCTCTACCCGACCTGGCTAAGTTCGAGCGGAAGGAAAAGAAAGAACCGGAAGCTGTCGAACCCGATGAAGATGAGGACGAAGCAAGAAAACGAGTTCCTCTGAGACGAGGCCGCCCGAGTCGGAGCCCCCGGCAGTAGGAAATCAAGAATCTGAGGGGCAGAGCGCAGAGGCTAGAGGTTATGGGAATGAGACCGCTGCCAGGGTAACCGCCTGGTTCCGGTCGTCGTCGACGCAGGCCTCATATCGAATCAACTCCCCCTCAGGATTGTTGACGAGACTCATCAAAGCTTGGACCGGAGTCCACCCTCGAGCTTTCTTTCGCCGCTTGTCTTTCTGAAGATCCAACCGCAACTCGGCCCCTTCCCCGGCAAGAACCCGGCGAAGAAGAGAACGGTCCTGGCTCTCGATATCATCGAGTAGGTCGGGAGAAAGGGGAGCCTCGTCCCCGTACCGCACTCCAGCCCGGGCAAGATCGGCGGAAACGACGATCAGGACCCGTCCGCGCCCAAATTGATCCATCAAGTCAGAAAGGACCCGCAAGAACGCCCCCTCCTCATCTGGATTGTCCGGTGAGTTCCCGCAGAGGATCGGAACGACCTTGAACCGATCCTCGGGATAGACGTGAGAGAGGAAGATCGACTGGAACTCCAGCGAAGGCTCAGCCAGGTGGGACATCTCCTCATCGAGCAAGTTCCCCCAGGCCTTGGCGTTCAGAGCCTCCACAAAGTCCCGGTGGGTGGGGAGTCTCCCAAACGGCGTCAAATAGTCTTTTCTCGTGGGGGCAAAAGGAGCCTTCAGGGTCGTATGGCATGTCCCGAGCATGATCACGAGCTCTGGACAGGGAGTCCTCAGCAGTTTGGCGTAGGCCGAAGCATAGACCTCTCCCCCCATCAAGAAGTCGGTTGATGGAGCAATGATCGCACCCGGCCGTTCCTGCTCCTTGATTCCCGCCTGTTCGATTTTTTCTACGTGCTCGCTGAAAAGCGACTCCAGTCTCTGATTGAGCGGCCCGGATTCAGCTTCATAATACTGGCCGGCACAGATCGGAGGACGCTCGATCAGTCGGCCGTAGATCTTCGTTCTCCTTCGGAAGATCTCCAGGAAACGCTCGGTTTCAAGAAAGAGGGCCGCATCCAGCGTACGAATCACCTCTTTTACCTTCTCCTGAGGGATCGGCTGGCCGAAATGGCTCTCAAACACATCCTGGAGGTCGGAAAGTGTGCGCCTCCCGTCCATCTTGTTGACGAGAAAGTGGACCGATGGAGCCATCAGCACCGGGCGATCCGCTATGCGCAAAGGATCTTCCAGGGACACCATGGTCCCCTGTCGTGTGGCCACGGGATAGGCCAGTATCTTCCTGAGCTTCGGTCGCTGCATTGGGTGTGATCCGCTCGACCTTCTTACCTGCACCCTTTTTAGTAAAATAGATGAAGGTGGGATACGATCTTTTGATCATTCATCCCAGAAGTCGATACTCGACTCTCCTTGCCCCAGGAGACTTAAGGAAAACCAATGTACGATAACTACGGTACGAGTCGGACCTTTTTGCTGAGTCTTTTCGCACTTTTGGTCCTGACCACAGGTTGTGTCAGCCGGCGCAATCAGGTCGTCAAACACCGCCCGCCGGTGTCAACGAGGCCCGAAAGCCGCCCCACACTCATGCCTGTCGATGAAATTCTCGACATGACGGAGCGAAAACTCCCGGCCCACGAGATCATCGAAAAAATGGATCAAAGACAGGCCATTTTCGATCTGAGCGTGGAGAAGATCCTGATGCTAAGAGAAGCCGGAGTCTCCGACAAGGTCATCAACGAAATGCTGGCCCGCCCCTCCTCGAGGTGAGGAAAGCCGGACTCGGCACACGAAATCGGGATCAAGGGCTGGCGATTCTGTGGGTGCTAATCCGGTCGATACCGATCCGGAGCTAGTCGGCTTTCGTCGGCCCAATAGACAGGTTCTGATCGGCGTAAACACTCTCGGTGAACTCTCGACCCAGCTCCATCTCTTTTGGTTTTGGCATCTCACCGATGAGTTCGGCTGCCGTGTCAAGAGCGGCACGAACGCACATGTCGGAGTTCAGATACTCGTAACGCCCAAACCGACCGACAGGATGAATCCCCAGGTCTCTCAGCCCCTTGATCGCTTTGTCACGCTTTTTGGCAAAGTCGAGCCCGAACACGATGTAGGCGTGGGGAATCTTCCGCCACGCCAGGGTCCGAAGCTTGCTCTTGTCGATCAGTCCGTTCTTGTCAAGGGCGGTCACGACTTCGTCCGCCATTGCGTCCATATCTTTTGGCTCTTCCCGATACGTCGCCTCACAAAGAACGGAGGTCGTTCCCGGAGGCGCATTGTTGGGACTGTAGTTGGATAGATAGGTAATGCGATTACAGGGGCCGTTTTCAGGGTGGGGGAGATAGATCCAGCAAAGATCGTTGGACTCATCTTTTCCGTCCAGCCCGATCAAGAACGTCGCCAAAGAAAGGAAGTCGAGAGACTCGGCCGCCTTCTTTGAATCCGGATCCGGCTTTTCAATCAGGCTGTAGACCTTATCCATGGGGATCGTGCTGACAACCTCATCAAACTTCTCACCATTGACTTCGTAGCCGTCATCGGTCCTGGCAATCGAGTTGACCCGGGTATTGAGACGGATATCACTCTCAATCGTTTCGGCCAGCCGGTCGGGAATCGCCTGAAATCCACCCTCTCGGGGGTAAAAGAAAATGGCCTGGTGCTTGTAGCCGGAAGTCGTGATGCCTACGGATGTCTTGATGATGTCGTCCACCGGAGCATCGGGAATCCGTCCCGCTACCCATGCAGCCGAAAGCTTCTTGAGATCGGTCTTCCAGATCTTCTCATTATAGGGATCCATGAAGAGATCGCCGATTCCGTCGCCAAACCGGTAACGAATCCAATCCTTGAAGTTTTCCGGCGCCGGCGGATTTTCATATTTTCGCTTGTAGAACGCATCGACAAACCCACGAAGACAAAGGAAATTGTCCTCGGCCGAGAGATCATTCAAACCGTTCTCGAAGGGATAGTTGACATAGCGACCCCGGAAGAAAATCCGGGTGTTCCGCTCGGAGCGAACCAGGTTCGACGGCCCCATCAATCCCGCCAAAAACGACATGACCTCCGGGTCCCGGGAAAACAGCACGTGTCCGCCGGCGACATCATAGATGAATCCATCCACATCGTCGCTGCGACAGAGACCTCCGGTCACCCCATCGGCCTCGAAGACGACGATCTCGGCTCCTGCATCCTTGAGAAAACGGGCCACGGCGAGCCCCGTGATACCGGCGCCGAGGATGGCGCAACGCTTGTTTTTGACTCGGCTCAACGAAAAGGCCTCCGGAACCTGCAATCGGGAGAAAACTGAATCCCCCTCGACCGCTCTTGGATGCTGTAGAAGATCTGGGTATGAGCGCCCGAACCCCCTTTGCCACAACGATTAAAAGGGGGGGATCATACCAGACGATTTCGGGGTACTCCAGGACAAACTTATCCGTCTCAAGACCGCTGTTTCTACCATCTGATGGGGTCAGATCACGTCCCTTTTAAGGGTATTTTTGACTCGATATCCGTCCGGGTTTCAGCCGATAACTCGAACGGAGACCGGAGCGTGGACGGAAAGGATCACTCTTCGCCCTGTCCGGAATCCAGGCAGATCGTCAGAAAAGGGTCAAGACGCATGGATTCGGCATCACACTCTGGTTTCAGTTCTTCCCGTTATCGGGGACTCCTTGTCCTCATCCTGGGATTCTGTCTCATCTCCCCATCCATTGCTCATGCCGGGAACTGGGCCAGAATCGCAAACGGACGGGCGGTGGTCATCTTTGACGGTCGAAGCAAGACCTGGGAGATCGCCGACGAAAAAGGCGAAGTGGTCGTGGGTGACCTTTCGTGCTCGATAGAAGTCTCCGGAGTCTCCTACAACACCCACCTCACCGGCCGATCAACCGTCGTGACCTCCGGGTCATTCGTTGATGATCAAGGTCGCGGCGACATGATTGTTCTTCGATCCACGTTCATGGACGGGGATCTCGAGATCATCCAGAACCTCAAGGTTCATCGAGGATCCCCGCGCGTCGTCATCGAAACCCGGATCAAAAATCAATCAAACCGAAACCTCAGTCTGGATTCGGTGACTCCCTTCTACACGGTGGATGAAAGCCACGCTTGCTTCCCCCGGGGCCCCATCGAAGGATGGAAGACCCTGGTGGAGAAGTTCCCGTTTTCCGACACGCCGAGCCTCACCCAGATCTCGGGTGCACTGAAAGAAGATGGGTACTGGTCGGGGGCGCTCTGGAACGAGCATCTGAAGCTTGGAGCGCTCCTTGGGGTTCGGGAGCCCGAACACGGTGTGGGTGAAGTTTCGATCTCGCGAAAATCAGGAGAGCTTGGTTTTTCGATTTCCGCCCGCATTCGTCTCGACGGCTTCGTCCTCTTGCCGGAAGCAACCGCGACCACGAACAGCATCACCTTTCGAGTGACTCGCAACATTCTGGGAGCACTTCGAAACGACGCGGTCTTGAGCCATCCACCGGCCCAGGGGAACGACGAAAGCCCCCTTTCAGGATGGGCCGCACGGAGCCTCAAGAATCGACCACTCACGACTGAAGCTCTGGAGCAAGAGCTTCAGGCCCTGAAACCTCTCGTGGACTACGGTCTTTCAACGGTCCTCCTTGATGAAGGCTGGCAGTTCCTCAATCAATCTTCCGACGACTGGGCCCGAGGTGATTGGCTACAGGAAGATGGAAGCTGTCCGATCGACTTGATCGCACAAGCACAATCCATTCGTCAGGCAGGACTGAACCCGGGTCTCTGGATCTCACCCTTCCTGGTGGACGATCGCTCTCACGCCATGGAAAGACTCTCTGAAGCTCTTGTCACGGATGAGACCGGCACTCCGCAAAGCCCCTTGGATCGAGAAGCGTGGTCGAGCCATCCAACTCCCCCACTTCTACCCTCCTCGGGAGGGAGTCTCTTTTGCATCGACACCACGGCACCATCTGCCCGTTTCTGGCTCAAAGAAGTCTTTCGGCGTCTCGTCAAAGATGCCGGCTTCAATTTCTTCGTTCTCGATGACCTGGGAATTGCGACGATTCAGGGGAAACGCCGTCACGCCGACGCCACTTCCCTCGATTCCCTGGCGCGCGGACTCGATTGGATTCGGGAAGAAGTCGGCCCAGAAACCTATCTCCTCGGCGCACGCAGTGCACTTTTTTCCACCGGAACCAAGCTCGACGGTCTTCTGATGTCACCGTCCACAACTGCCGATTGGCGGTGGTTTCCCGAACTCCTCAAAATAGGAGCGCGACGATTCCATGCGGCAGGAACCGGAACGATTCCCCATCTTGCCCCCCTTCACCTCGGACAAGGGCTCACCCGCTGGGAATCACGCTCGTTTGCAACTCTCCATTCAATGCTGGGCGGAGCGATCCTCCTTGCCGATCGCCCCACAAGCCTTTCCTCCGAGCAGGTCGACATTCTGAAACGAATCCTTCCTCCCCTTGGAGCCTCGGCTTCTCCGGTGGATCTTGTTCGTGAAGATCTTCCTCGCATCTTCCACCTGCGTCCGAAGGACGATTTTGGCCACCACATTGTTGCTCTCTTCAACCCCCTCGATCATCCCGTGGTCTCGACGATATCGCTGAAAGACATCGGACTTCAGCCACGAGCCGATTTCCTGGGGTTCGAATACTGGACCGATTCTTTCCTGGGCTGCATGAGGAAGGAAATTTCCGTTCCACTTGCTGCTCATGGATGTGCCGTGATCAGCCTCAATCCGGCAAAACCCGGCGTTCCCAAACTTCTCTCGTCCTCTCGCCACGTCAGTCAGGGAGGCACGGATATCCGTCGCAACTTCTTTGACCCCGAGACTCACGCTCTCTTTGTGACCGTGGATCTTGTCGCCAACGAAAAGACAGACCTGAAGATTCACGTTCCTGAGCGGTATCACCTTCAACCCATGCTCCTCCGACCGGAGAGCGACGAGGCTCAGATCTCCCTTCGAGATGACGGGCTCCTCTGTGCCAGCCTACTGGCGAAGAAGAGTGGACCCCTTCATCTTCGCCTGAGCTTTGAAGAAAAAGCGAACCGCGGGAACGAGGACCCGAAACAAACCTCTCCCCGGACCAACGGATCGACGCTCACTCAGAGGGGAGCGGTCAGAAGATCCGCGCCGGTCGCCATTCGAGGTTCCGTCCTCCATATTGGCCTTGCGACCGACCCGATCCTTCCCGCCCTGGGCGAAAGCGGAATCGTGGTTGAGAGTCTCGACCCGAGGCTCGGCGCCGCCGCGGAGGCTCTCGTCACCACCTTCCTCCACGGCCAAGGGGATCTTGCCGCAGATCCGGATGGATCACGGCACGTGTTCATCCTCGGCACCAATTGCTTGAGCTATCCTTCCTTTCCACTGTTTGAGAATCCGAAGGCCGTGCTCGCATTCCAGCGCTTCCTCACTCGAGGAGGTTGCGTCATCTGGATGCCTCAAAAATCCACCCTTGCCTCCGCCCTGGGAGAATCCGGATGGATGGGAACACCCCGGTGGCTTCGCGAGAGCATGAATCTTTCCGTCGCTCCGGCTCTCTCCGGATTGACTCGATCGACCTTCGACGGATCGAACCTGAAAGCTCCGGGTGGCCAATGGCTCCAGGGGAATCCTCCGAGCACACTCAGTCCGATCGAGTCGTTGCTCGGCGTCATTCCAGAAGAGCTTGAAGGCGACCTCCTTGCCTGTCCAAGCCTTCCCGTTCATGCCATCGGCGTTGGACTCACTGAAAATCAGGGTCACCCGATGGCCAGGGGGCTGATGTTCCCGGTTGGCGATGAGAACGGACTGATGTTCTTTGCTTCCGGCGGTCTCGATCACTTGCTCACTCGTTTCGCCGGTTGCGTCCGAAATCCGAGTTCCTTCGACCGGCTGATCTCCATCCTCAGGAAATCACGAACACATCGGGTTGAGCTGGAAAGCGAGTCCTCGCTCCTCTCCGCGGTTTCTCTGTCCCCACTTCCGACAGGGATCCTCGATGTGGGTGATCAGGCCTCACGAGACCGCTTTTCTCACAAGGTTGAGACCTGGGTCGGAAACACTTTTGAACGCTTTCCCGTTCGCGGTCGACCGGTTGCCGATTCCGGGATTCTCTACAGCGGAAAAGAATCCTTCTTCCTCCCTCGTGACGGACTGGAAGACCGGGACCTGATCATCGCCTCGACCATCAATACCCATCGCAAGGAAAACGGAGTCGTCGTGTTTCTCAACGGGAAGCGACTCTTCGAGCACCGATTCAGCAACTTCTCGGGTGCTCGTTCTCCGGGATGGAACCTCGAGTTCTTGCACATTCGAAACGATGAACTTGGCCTCGTTGACCCGATCAGTATCGAGCTCCGTCCCATCGGGCGATCCACCGGAAGTTCCTACCGACATGGTTTCTTCCGCGGCCCGGATTCGAATTCCAGCTACCTGAGCGATCTACCCCCTCTTTCCGTCGAGCCTGAAGGATCCGGAGTGGCTCTGGATCGCAACGCAAACGGTGGTCTCCTGTTCTCCGGGGATAGAATCCATTACAAGGGAGTCGGAACTCACGCCGACACCCGGGTCACCTATGAGATCGGGCCCGGTTTCCGGAGATTCCAGACCCACGTGGGAATCGACGCGGAGGCCGCCCCCGCCGGGATGATCCGTTTTCAGATCTTGCTCGACGACAAGCTCGCCTTTGAAAGCGCCCCCATGACAAAAGAGTCTCCTCCGGTCACGATCGATCTCGATGTGAGTCACTCCAGCCGAATCACTCTGATCTCGCAGGATGGCGGAGGTACGTTGCCAGGGGAACTGGCAAACTGGGGAGACGCACGTCTCGTCAAGTAGTCAGGAGGCGCTTGGGTCGTCACACACCGGCCACGCCGCATGAGCCTGATGGTATGCTTCCCGCATGACGACTCCCCTTTTTGATACTCATCTTCATCTTGACGATGAACAGTTCGACCCGATTCGGTCCGATGTTATTCAGCGAGCTTCAGACGCAGGGCTCGTCGGAATGGTCACCGTGGGGACAACCCGAGCCTCGAGCGAAGCGGCCATCGCCCTCTCTGCAAGATATGGCATCGTCCACGCTGCCGTGGGAATCCAGCCCAACTACTGCTCTCAAACCGAACCGGGTGACTGGGATCGCATCATCGAGTTATCCAAAGAAACAGGTGTTGTAGCCCTGGGCGAAACCGGCCTGGATCGATACTGGGACCACGCCCCCTTTGATCTGCAGCAAGATTACTTCGATCGCCACATCCGGCTTTCCCAGAAAACAGATCTACCCTTCATCATTCACATGCGGGATTGCGGCGAAGATATCGTGAAAATGCTGGACGACGCCGAGAAGCGGGGACCGCTCAGCGGCATCATGCACTCCTTCACCGGAGACAAAGACCTCGCCGAGCGATGCCTGGCCCTCGGACTTCACATCAGCTTTGCGGGAATGGTCACGTTCAAGAAGTCCCACGACCTACGCCAGGTGGCCGCAGTCGTCCCGGATGACAAACTCCTGATCGAGACCGACGCGCCTTATCTCTCTCCCCATCCGTTTCGGGGACAAAGACCCAATGAGCCCGGGATGGTCGCCCACACGGCGCTTTGCATCGCGAACGAAAGGGAGATGCCCATTGAGAAGCTGGGAAGATTGACCACGAACAACGCAAGTAGGCTGTTTCGCATCGCGTAGGCAAGAAGGATCGAGCCTCGACTCAGCTCAGGGCCTTGCGGCCTCTGCCCATCCCAAGATGTCAGCCGCACCGAACCCGACCGCCGGTCCGAGCCCGAGCCAAAGGGTCAGGACGGCCGTCACCAGCACCACGAACGAAACGCCGAGGGCCGGGAGACGGAACTGGCGATCATCTTCTTGGGGCTCATGCATGTACATGAAGATCAGCACCCGCAAGTAATAGTAGAGGCCGATCAAACTGCCGAGGATTCCCACCACCGCAAGAGCAAGGGGTTGAGACGACCCGCTCTCCACGCCGCAGGAAATGACCGCGCCAAACACGTGAAACTTGGCGAGAAACCCCGCCGTCGGAGGAATTCCACCGAGGGATAAGATGAAAACGGCCATTCCCATGGATAGCCCGGGATACCGGCGATAGAGTCCGGCATAATCCTCAAGCTCAAGGCCCCTCCCCCGGCGATCTTCCAGGAAGGAAATGATGGTAAAAACACCAAGAGTCGAAACCGCATAGGCCGGAAGATAAAAGAGAAGACCTCGGACGGCTTCGCCGGAGGCTCCAGGCGTGTTCTGGGTCAAAACAAAGAGTGCCATGAACGCGTAGCCTGCGTGGGCGACGCTCGAATAGGCCATCATGCGCTTCACATTGGACTGGGCTACCGCGACCAGGTTGGCAGCAAGAATGGTGGCGATCGCTACCCAGAAAAGCATCGTTCCCGCGTCAGGAAGATACGAGCCAAACCCGACGGTCAGTACCCGGATCAAGACACCGAATCCTGCCGCCTTCACCGCCGTTGCCATGAAGCCAGTCACCGTCGAGGGCGCCCCTTCATACACATCGGGTGCCCACATGTGAAAGGGAACAACCGCGACCTTGAAGCCGAGCCCGACCAAGATCAACGCCAGGGCCAAAAGCATGACACTCGTCGAGGCCTCACCCGACTCCACCGCGGCAGCTACACCGTTCAAATCCACCGTACCCGTCGCCAGGTACACCATGGCAAAACCATAGAGCAGAATCGAACTGGCAAAGGCGCCGGTCAGCAAATACTTGAGAGAAGACTCCAGGGAGCGGTCCCTCTTGCGGAAGTATCCTGCAAGCACGTAGAGAGCAATGGACGCAACTTCCAGCCCGAGGAAGATGATGAAGAGATGGGTCGTGGCAACCATGACCCACAGCCCCGTTGCCGAAAATAGAACCAGGGCATAAAACTCACCTCGGTCCAGACCAAACCGTCTCAGATAATCGACGGAAGAGATCAGGGTGAGGATCGTACAAAGAAGAATCACTCCCCCGAGAAAGAGAGCAAACGTATCCACCGTTGCGAGCCCCTGGAACACCGAATAGCTTGCCGTCGACGCCGGTTCCCAGAGCAAGAACGTGAACAACAGCCCCAGCACGGATCCAAGAAGTGCAAGTGACACCAGCCACCGCCGATCGAGGCCCTTTCCAATGAAGGTCTCACCGAACACCACCGCCATCCCGGCAAGAGCCAGGTTCAACGCCGGAGCAACGGCCATCAGTGATTCGACAACGCTACCGGTCATCCTTGGCTCCCGTAACGATGATCTTGTTGCCTTGATCGTCGGAAAACGCGGAAACATCGGGTTCCGCCGGAACCTCCATGTTGATCCGCCGAACAAGAGCTTCAACCGAAGCGTCGGTCTTGTTCAAAAACGGCATCGGATAGACGCCCGCAAGAATCATGAGCAGCACGAGAGGAACCAAAACCGTGATCTCCTTCGCACTCAGATCCGGGAGCCCTTCGTTTTCCTTGTTCGTGAGCTCTCCGTAGAAGACTCCCTTGACGAGCTTCAGCATGTACCACGCCCCGAGGATCATCCCCAGCGCCGCCAGCGCCGCCATGACCTTGCTCTTGGCAAACACCCCGAGAAGGACAAGGAACTCCCCGACAAAACCACAGAGCCCGGGAAGACCCACGGAGGCAAATGTGGTCAGGAGAAAGACTGCGGCAAACCAGGGCATGACCTTGGCGATCCCGCCAAATTCCGAAAGCTCGCGAGTATGTCGACGCTCGTAAATCACTCCCACCAGCAGGAACAACGCGCCGGTGGAAAGACCATGAGCTAACATTTGATAAATGCTTCCACGAATCCCCATCTCGTTGGCGGCAAAGATCCCCAGAGCCACGAGTCCCATGTGGCTGACCGAGGAGTAGGCGATCAGTTTCTTGATGTCCGTCTGAGCGAGCGCCACGAGTGCGCCGTGGATGATTCCAATCACGCACAGCACCAGAATGAACGGAGTGAACTTCGCCGCCCCGAGAGGAAAAAGAGGAAGGGCGTAGCGAAGAAGACCGTAGCCTCCCATCTTGAGCAACACTCCAGCCAGGACCACCGACCCTGCGGTGGGTGCTTCGGTGTGCGCATCAGGAAGCCAGGTATGCACCGGAAACAAGGGCAGCTTGATCACAAATGACAATGCGAAGCCTAGAAAAAGAAAGGTCTGCTCTTTCTCGGTCAGGGTCAGGTGGGCAAGAGACTGGAAATCAAACCCACCGGACACCCCTTCTGCCCCGATTCCCTGGGATCGATACGAGGCATAAAGATAGAGGATCGCCAGTAGCATCGGGAGAGACCCGGCGACGGTGAACAACACGAACTTGACCGTCGCATAGATTCTTCGCGGCCCGCCCCACACACCGATGAGAAGCGCCATGGGAATCAACATCAGTTCCCAGAACACATAAAAGACAAAGACATCAGCAGCAGCCAGGGTTCCCAGCATGAAGCTCTCAAGGACGAGCAGCATGGAGACAAATTCTTTGATCCGGCGGTTCACCGAACCAACGGAAGCCAGGATGGCAAGCGGAGTCAAGACGGCGGTGAGCACATAGAGCAGAATGCTGATCCCGTCGAGGCCCAGATGAAAGTTCACCCCGAGAGATGGGATCCAGGAATAGGATTCCTCGAATTGCAGCCTTGCCGTTCCCTCGTCAAACCCAAAGAAGAAGCAAAGGGAAAGAGCTGCCGTGACGAGGGATATGAGGAACCCCAGACGATGGATCTGCCCACCGAGCCGCTCCGGCATCAGCAATAACAAGACCGCCCCCAGGAGAGGCAGAAACGTGACCAGACTCAGGGAAACGTCCAAGCGTCAGCTCCAGGAAAACACCGACCAAACCAACAAGATGGCACCGATCATCATGAAGAAAACATAGGTCCGCACCGCACCGGTTTGGAAAAGCCTCATCAATCCCGCCAACCCCTTGGTAAAGCTCCCGAAGAAGTTCACCAGACCATCGACGAACCTGACATCAATGACCTCATAGAAGATTCGCTTCGCCGACCGAGTCAGAGGATTGACGATCGTCTTTGCATACAGAGCGTCCACCCGGTAGGCACTTGCCACGAGCCGGCCAAATCCGCCGAGACCGGCGAACAATCTGCCGGGAATCGAAGGACGAACCCGATAGAACCAGTAAGAGGTGAGCACACCAAGGATGGCGATCGCCACTGCGATCCCGACGAGCAAAAGAGCTCCCGAACCCTCATGGGCAGCCTCGACTTCCGAGGTGACCGTTTGGCGAACAAACGAACCAAAAACGTTATGGCCACCAAGCGCATGAGGAACGCCAAGAAAACCAATCGCCGCTGCCCCGACGGCCAGGATCACCAGAGGGAGTGTCATGATGGCTGGAGATTCGTGAGCCTTTTTCCGAACTTCCGGATCGACCCGGCTCTCCCCGAAGAAGGTGAGCCAGACCATACGAAACGTGTAAAAGGCCGTGCACAGGGAAGCGATGGTCAAGATGACGTAGAGGATGGGACCGATCCCGCCCGGAAACGCCGGGTGAGGATGGAGGGTCGAAGCAAGAATCTCATCCTTGCTGAAGAATCCAGAAAAAGGAGGTACTCCGGAAAGAGCCAGAGATCCGATGATCATCGTCCAGCCGGTGATCGGCATGATCTTGATCAAGCCGCCCATCTTGCGCATATCCTGCTCTTCATGGGGGCCGTGAATCACCGAGCCGGCTCCGAGGAAGAGGAGTGCCTTGAAGAACGCATGGGTCACAACGTGGAAAATGCCAACGGAAAACGCCCCCACTCCCACCGCCGCAAACATGAATCCGAGCTGGCTGACGGTCGAGTAGGCAAGCACCTGCTTGATGTCATTCTGGGCAATGCCAATGGTCGCGGCAAAGAGAGCCGTCAGTGCTCCCACGATCGCGACAAAGGCCATCGCGGTCGGAGCCATGACGAAGAGGAAATGCAGGCGTGCCACCATATAGACTCCGGCCGTCACCATGGTAGCCGCATGGATCAGAGCCGAAACCGGAGTCGGTCCAGCCATGGCATCGGGAAGCCAGACGTACAGCGGTAGCTGAGCTGACTTGCCAAAAGCCCCGAGACGGAGAAGGAAGCCAGCAACTTCCACGACGGAGAACGATCCGATGAACGGGCTCTCAAGGGCGGCCTTCCCGTCGCCGGTGGCAAAGGCTTCGAGCGACGCGAAGTCGTGGACCGACTTCCCCGAAGCTGCCACCGTGGAAATGATCAAAAGAACGCCAAGGACAAAACCCACATCTCCGATTCGGTTGACGATGAAGGCTTTTGAGCCCGCCTGTGCCTTGGCTCCATCCTTCCACCAGAATCCGATCAGAAGATAGCTGCAGAGCCCGACTCCCTCCCACCCCACAAATAACAGCAGCGGGGAGGAACCCAGGACGAGAATGGACATGAAGAACGTGAAGAGGTTCAGGTAGCTGAAGAATCGGCCGAACCCCGGGTCTTTGCTCATGTAGCCGACGGCGTAGGTGTGAATCAACGCACCCACCCCTGTCACAACAAGAATCATGACCGCGGACAAGGAGTCCATCTGGAAGGCGACATCAACCGTGAACAGTGTTCCGTCAAACCACTGATAGAGGCTGGTCGAAAGGACTTCGCCTCCCTTTACCTTGAAGAACGCCATCACCGAAAGGGCAAACGCAATCCACGGGGCTCCAAGAGCGAAGGGAATCACCATCCCCTTCTTGGGCCCCCCTCGGTGGGCGGAACACAAGGTCAGAAGACCATTGACGGCGGCTCCCAAGAGGAGCACACCCGGAATCCATGCAATTGAATCGGCCATTGACTCCTTACCCGTTCATGACCGTCATGTCGTCCACATCCACGGTCGCACGCTTTCGGTAGATCGCAATCACCACCGCAAGCCCCACCGCCGTTTCGGCAGCAGCAACCGCCATGACCAGAAACACCATGATCTGGCCCTCCATGGAGGCGCCCACGTAACGAGCGACAGCCATGAGAGTGAGGTTCACCGCATTCAGCATCAGCTCAACGCACATGAAGAGAACGATGAGATTCCGCCGAAGGATGAAACCCACGACCCCGATGACGAACAGCACTGCCGCCACCATCAGGAACCCTTCAGGTCGATCTAAAACGTCCATGCTAAAAATCTCTCTTTGCCAGAACGACCACACCAATGATGGCCACCAGCAAAAGAATAGAAACAATCTCAAACGGATACATGTATTGATTGAAGAGCATGCGCCCGAACGACTTCATGGATCCAAAATCCGGCGGTAACGCCGAAGTCGCCGCTTCGACCTTCCCTCCAAAGTTTCCAACGGCAACCAGAAGGAAGCCGCCAAAGGGAAGGCCAATCAAGGCGCCAAGAGCAAACCGAAACGGGCCGATTCTCTCACGATCAAGGCTTGCCTCATCAGCTCGAAGCAGCATGATCACGAAGATCACCAGCACCATGATCGCACCGGCGTAGACCAGCACTTGCATGATCGCGACGAACGGTCCGGTCATGAGAGCAAACAGCCCCGCCGTTGCCAGGAACGAAATCGCCAGCGACAACGCACCCATCAAGGGATTGCGAAAGCAAACCATCAGCACGGCCGACACCACCGCAATCACGGAAAAAAACCAGAAGAGAAGTGACTCCACCGCCCTCTTCTTCCTTTCAGATCACGTCACTCCGGAAGGTTATCCGGAATGTCGTGCATGAGCTTATCCATGTTCCAAACGAAGTTGCCCCGCTTGATCTCTGCTTCCGGGTAGACCCCGGTATCCATTCGGATCGCATCGCAGGGGCAGGCCTCGACACAAAAGCCGCAGTAAACACATTTCAAACCGTCAATGTCAAAGACCCGCGGCGCCTTCTCGACTTCGGGATCCTCGACCTCATGAGCGACGATGTAAATACACCCGGAGGGGCAAGCTGTAGCGCAACACATACACGCGGTGCAGCGAACCGAGCCGTCATCTTTTTGCATCAGACGATGACGACTTCGGAACCTCTTGGGGATGAAGGGTTTTATTTCCGGAAAGGAGATGGTTGGCTGCCTCAAGAGAATGAGGTTCTTCAGCAGGTGACCGATGGTGATTCCCATACCGGCAATAATCGCCGGTACGTACAGGAGACGCAAAAGCGGCCGCCTCCACCACCGAAGTCTGGGAGGCGCGCTGGTGTGAAAAGTCTCCGGAGCATCTCGAAGATCCAGAGGAGCACTGACATAGACAACCTCTCTCTTTCTCTTTTGAGAGGAGGTTCCTCTGGCATCGCTCTGATCAACCGTTTCAATCATTCCCAATCACTCACTACTGATTTGCAAGGCACGCGAGACTTCTTGCTCAGAGCCATAGCAACCGAAGGCCAGCCGTAACGACCAGATTCAAGAGCCCAAGAGGAAGCATGACTTTCCACCCGAGGAACATGACCTGATCATAGCGAAACCGGGGTAGAGTCCAACGGACCCAGATAAACACCCAGCAGAAGAAAAGAACCTTCACGGAAAACGCCAGAAACTGAGCCACCGAGGCTACTACATTCGGAACGCTTCCGGAAAGATCGGTCGAAAGCACGATCGTAAGACCAAGCAGAGCCGTGATCGCCGGTCCAAAACCAAGCAGAATCGCGAGGATGATTCCCTCCCGCTTTCTCTCGTCTTGCCATCTCACTTTGTTCCATCGATGGAATCGAAGGAGCAAGACGCCAAACCCAAGGGCCCCCACCGCGATGGCACCGAGTAGAACCACGAGCACCTGACTCGCGTTCTCGATCAAGGCGGACGTCGGCAGCCAGGGGATTTGCCACCCTCCGAAGAAGAGTGTCACGATCACCGCGGCCTGGATGGCCATGGCGACATACTCCCCCATGAAAAAGAGAGCGAACTTGGTCCCGGAGTACTCGGTATGGAATCCAACAATTTCCGATTCCCCCTCCACCATGTCGAAGGGACTTCGGTTCGTTTCCGCAAAGGCGGCAAAGAGATACAACATGAAGCCCACGGGCTGGAGAAAAACTCCCCACTTGGGAACGACTCCAAACAGAAGCTGGCCCTGAACCCGGCAGATCTCATTCAGATCAACGGTGCCAAAGATCAGCACGATTCCCATCACCGAGAGCCCGAGTGAGACCTCATAGCTGATCATCTGAGCGGTTCCACGAATCCCTCCAAGAAGAGGATACTTGGAACCCGACGCGTAGCCGGCAAGAACGACCCCGTACACCGCAAGAGATGAAAACGCGAAGATGAACAGGATGCCAAGGTCGGTGTCGACCGCTCGCAACGCGAAAGTCACGGAGCCAAGAGTGAGGTCATCCGCAAACGGGATCACCGCATAGGTCAAGAGGGCCGCCGCCATCGAAAGCATCGGCGCCGCGATGTATAGACCCCGGTGAGCAAACGCAGGAATGAAATCTTCCTTCGTGACAAGCTTCACGACGTCGGCGAGATTGTGCACGAACCCGGCGAGCCTGAGGCCCAGTCCGGGAATGAACGCCCGGTTCGGTCCCACCCGATCCTGAATGAACGCACAACCTTTGCGTTCGAACCAGATCATGATCGGAATGAGGGTCATGAAAAACCCGAGCGCACCCAGGGGCCGCAGGATCAGAACGAGGGCTTCGGTCATGCGTCACCCCCCGTCATCACCCCAACGCTACCCAGGTCTTCGTAAGTCAAACCGGAAAGAGCCGTGACTTCCTTCGTGAGTTCAACAAAGACCTTTGCCGGCTCGGTACTCTCAACCTTGCCCCCGAGCCCTTCGATCAACGCACCAAGGATTTCAAGATCGGGGCGCGCTCGACCGTAAGGTGCGGGACCCGGGTGAAGCCTCTGCACACGTCCCTTGGCATTGATCAGCGTACCTCCCTTTTCGATGAACGAAACGGACGGTAGCAGAACGTCGGAAAGGAGCGAGGTTCGGTTGTACTTCGTAGAAATCACGATCAATTTCTGCACTCCTTGCAGAGCCTGATCGATGGCCGGGTCGTCCGGTTTCTCATCCTTCAAGTGGTTCTGAAGGATGACCAGCACCTTGACCTTGCCGGATTTGCACCCATCAAGAACCTCGGAGACCTTCTTCCCCTTGCCAAGAAGAGCCGCGCCCTTCCCGTTGGGATGTTTCTCGGCGTGCATCAGGAATTCATCGGACTTGCCGCTTTCCCTCATGCTCTCGAGAGAAAAAAGGTCCGAACCGAGGACATCCTTCATCAAACGTCGGAAGAGGAACATCTCCTCCAGGGTGCAGTCGGGGGAGGCCAGTCCAGCAACGGTCTCGCCCGAATCCTTCGCGCCTTTGATCCACTGGATCGCCGCGTTCAGGGCTTCCTTCATGGTGGCTTGCCCCGGTTCCGCTTCGCTTGTTTCGCGAATTACCGGGGTATGAGCACGATCGTCATTGACGTCGGTCGGAGCGAGGCGCCCTTCATCACACATCCAGAATCCGTTGACATCGTGATTCTCCCGGGGCACCAGGCGATAGGCTTTCCCATTATTGAAGTTCACCACTTCATGATGGTAGTAGTCCACTCGAACATTGCACCCGGTGGCGCATTTGGGACAGACCGTATCCACGCCCCGGAGGAACCAGGCTCGAGCCTGAAATCGGAAATTCCTGGATGTCAGCGCTCCCACCGGACAGATGTCGACGATGTTTTCGGAGTAGTTGTTTTCTACATCATGACCGGGAAATGTGGTGAGCTCGGAATGATCCCCTCGATGAATCACGCAGAGTTCCGAAGTCCCGGTAACCTCATCGAGGAAACGCACACATCGGGTACACAGGATGCAGCGCTCTTGATCGAGCATCACCCGCGGCCCCACCGGAATAACTTTTCGTTTTTCGACCTTGCTCACATCGAGCCGACTCTTCTGTTGATCGTGCTCCATGTAGTACGTCTGGAGCTTGCACTCTCCGGCTTGATCGCAGATGGGGCAATCCAGAGGGTGATTCACCAGAAGAAACTCAAGGACGTCCGCCCGGCGCTTCTTGACAAGATCGCTCTGGGTCAAAACCACCATGTCCTGAGCAACCGGCGTATTGCAAGCGATCTGGAGCGGGTTTCCCCGGGCTCCGACCAGCTCCACGATGCAGATTCGACAGTTCCCGGCCACCGAGAGGCCGGGATGGTAGCAGTAGTGAGGGATATCAACATCGAGCTTTGACGCAGCCTCGATCACCGTCATCCCAAGGGGTGCGGTGACCTCCTGACCGTCAATGGTCAAGGTGACCATCTTGGGATCCTGCGCGGTCTCTTTGTCTTTTAACTCTGCCATGATTTCTTCAAGGTTCGTTTCTTATGGGTTCGCTTCGCCTGGGTCTTTTCCCGCCTCGACACCACTGGCATTTCGACCTGCGGCTTCGAACTCGGGCAAGAACTTCTTGTAGTAGCTTTCCACCGGCATCGCAAGACCATCCGCGAGAGGACAAATTGTCGCCCCTCTCATGTTCTTGGCCGTCCGAAGCACAAGGTCTACGTCTTCCTGGTCACCGTCTCCCGAAACGATCTTCGTCAGGATGCGGTTGATCCAGCCCGTCCCCTCCCGGCAAGGGGAACACTGCCCACAAGATTCGTGGGAGTAGAACTGAGCAAGGTTCCTGAGTGCATCGACCATGTTGGTGTTCTGGTCGATGATGATCGCTCCTCCGGAACCGAGGAACGTTCCCTTTTCATTGAGCGATTCGTAATCGAGGCAAGCATCCTGACATTCTTCCGCAGTCAGGATGGGCACGGACGAGCCACCAGGAATCACCGCTTTTAGCTCGGACCCCGGAAGCAGGCCGCCGCACTCCTTCTCGATCATGTCCATGAGGGGATAGCCGAGAGGGACCTCGAAGACACCAGGTCTTTTGACCGGGCCCGAAACGCTGAACAGTTTCGTTCCAGGACTCTTCTCCGTTCCCAGCCCCTGGTATGCACCCGCGCCCTTTTTCAGGATAAAGGGAAGGGCAGCCATGGTTTCAACATTGTTGACAATCGTGGGACAGGCATAGAGGCCAACAACCGCCGGGAACGGTGGCTTCAACCTCGGGAATCCCTTCTTTCCTTCCAGGGATTCGATCAAAGCCGTTTCTTCCCCGCAGATGTAAGCACCGGCTCCTCGGAATGTGATGATTTCCAGATCGACCTTGGAGCCGGCAATCCCCTTCCCGAGATAGCCTCTGGCCTTTGCCTCTTCGATCGCCTTCTCGAAGATCTTGATCTGGGGGCCAAACTCCCCCCGAAAATAGATGAAGGCGGTGGTGCAACCGATCGCGTAGGACGCGATGGCAATCCCTTCGATGACACGATGAGGGTCAAGCTCCAGGAGGACTCGATCCTTGAAGGTTCCCGGTTCGCTTTCGTCGGCGTTGACGCAGAGGTAAATTGGTTTGCCAAGGTTCTTGGGAACAAAACTCCATTTGACGCCGGTGGGGAACCCTGCCCCGCCACGGCCCCGAAGTCCAGAAGCCTTGACCTCCTCGATCACTCCGTCCGCGGGAAGATCCAGGGCTTTTTTGAGAGCCTGATATCCACCGGACTTCTCATACACTTCGATCTTGTGGCTATCCTTCAGATCGAAGTTCGCCGTCACCGGGCGCTCTTTCTCGCCCCCCTGCTGCCCGTCACCGAAATACAGCTTTGCCGGAGCAGGTGCGACCTCACCCTTCGTACGAATCTCATCGATGAAGCCATCAAGCTTCTCCCTGGTGAGATTCTCGTGATAGTCGTCGTTGATCTGCATCATCGGCGCGGCGCCGCACCCGGCAAGGCCTACCACCGGCAGGATCTCGAAGAGGCCGTCTTTTGTGACCTCCCCGACATCAATCCCGAGCTTTTCTTTCAGGTAGTCGATCACCCATCCGGACCCACCCATCTCGCAGGAAAGAGTTCGACAAACCTGGAAGAGGAACTTGCCTCCCTGGCGGCGCTTGAACATGGTGTAGAAGGTCAAGACTTCCAGAACGTGCGGAGGCGCAATGCCAATCTTGTCGGCAACGTAGAGGACGGCTTCGTCGGAAACAAAGCCTTTCTCGCCCTGGACGATCCACAGCAATGGGAGCAAGGCGGAACGCCGATCCGGAAACCGGGAAAGGGCTACCTCGACCTTCTTCTCGCTCTCTTTGGAAAGCTGAAACTTCGTCAAAGGAGCGCTCTTTGTCTGCTGTGAGCTCATCGATCCAACTCCCCGGCGATGATGTTCAGACTGCTCAGAGTCGCCACCATGTCAGCAATCATTCCTCCTTCGACAAGAGCCGGAAGAGCCGAATAGAGAAGGAAGCAAGGTGGCCTGACCTTCACCCGGTACGGCCGCCCCTCCCCGTCGGACATCACATAAAATCCAAGCTCTCCGTTGGCGGCCTCTGTGAAGTCGTATCGCTCGCCGACCGGTGGCTTGATGCCGTCGTAGACGAGAACGAAATGATTCATCAGCCCTTCGATCGAGCCGTACACTTCATCTTTCTTGGGGAGAACAATGGAAGGATCTTCAATGTTGATGGGACCGTCGGGTAGGACTTTGAGGGCCTGATCGATGATGCGAAGACTCTGAAGACATTCCTCAAGACGCACCATGATGCGATCGTGAGTGTCTCCGTTTGCCCCGAGCACGATATCGAAATCAAACTCCTCATACCCGTAGTAAGGATCGTCCTTGCGAAGGTCGACGTTGACGCCGGAGGCTCGAAGACACGGACCGGTAAAGCCCCAGTTCAACGCATCCTCGCCGGAAATCCTTCCCACGCCCACGGTGCGATCGGCAAAAATCTGGTTCTTGGCGATCAGCCCTCGAACATCATCCACCGCCTTGGGCACGTCCGCCAGAACGGCTTTCAGGTCTTCAACGAAGCCATCCTGAAGATCGTGACAAAGCCCTCCGATTCGCACGAAAGTGTTCGTGAGGCGATGACCGGTAAGGCCTTCGATCACCTCGTAAATCTTCTCTCGCACATTGAAGAGGTACCAGAAGTTGGTGAGCGCTCCGATGTCGACCAGACACGCACCGCAGCACACAAAATGGTCCATGATGCGAGATACTTCGGAAAGGATGACTCGAATGATTCGAGTACGATCCGGGATTTCAACTCCAAGGAGGCTTTCCACCGTCTTGCAGTACCCGACATTATTCATGAGTGCCGAACAGTAGTTCAACCGGTCGGTGTACGAAACAACCTGAGTGTAGGTGCTTCGCTCGACGGACTTCTCGAATCCTCGGTGCAAATAGCCGGCTTCGTGAACCGCCTTCACGACGGTTTCACCGTCGAGGCGACAGAGGATGCGAAAGGTGCCGTGGGTTGCCGGATGGGATGGCCCGATATTCATCGGGACCATTTCGGACAGATGATCGTCGTCATCCGGCGCCTCACCAAGCTCGTCCATCATGTCATCGAGCTCGAGAAGCCATTGCCCTTGCTTTGCCGGATAATCCTTCCGAAGAGCGTGGCCGACGAAATCCTTGTGAGTCAGGACTCGCTTCAGATTCGGGTGCCCCTCGAACTTGATTCCCATCAAGTCAAAGGCCTCCCGCTCCATCCAATCAGCCGCCGAGTAGAGATCGATCACCGAGGAGACGACCGGGTCCAGCTCGGAAACAGGGACTTTCACCCGCAACCGCTGCGAGGTCTTCGAGGAATACAGGTGATACACGACCCGGAACCGCTCTTTCGATGAGCCTCGAACTCCCCCGTCCTTCCCATCCTTGGGGAACTCCAGGAGATCGATTCCGGCGAGATCCATCAGCACGTCGAGGTCGAAAAGGGGATCATTCTTCAATCGGGTGAAGAGGGCATGGAGGGACTCACGAGACACCGTAACGGTCTCTTCATGACCTTCGCCCCGGTAGTCGAGGAGATCATTCCCCAACCACTCTTTCAAAACTGTTTCAACCTGGACTGCTGCGTTCACGATTTGAATCCGAGTCTTCTCGCAATGCGCCCTTGAACGGGTAACTAATCCCAGTCAAGTGCGCCTTTGCGTATGACGTACATCAACCCGAGAAAAAGAACTCCCACGAAGACCAACATCTCCAGGAAACCTCGGACCGCCAGTTCGTCATAGACGACGGCCCATGGAAAGATGAAGGCGACTTCAAGGTCGAACAAAATGAACAGCACCGCGACGAGATAGAACTTCACCGAGAAGCGGCTCTTCGTATCCTGCACGGGAAGCAAGCCACATTCATAGGGAGTCTGTCGCTCACTGCTCGCGCGGCGCGCACCCAGAAGCCTCGGCACAAGAACAAACACCGCGGGAACCGCCACCGCGAGCAAAACCACGATGGCCAACGAAACTGGAGCGTTGCTGATCATGAATCTCGGTTTGCGAATCGAGGAACTGCCCTGCTAAAGAAGGCACTCCCAACACGTTAAATCTTTGAATTAGAAGAGCTTAAAGATACCCATCTACGAAATCGTTTTCGGCAGTATAGGAAGACAAAAAGGAAAGTCAAACTCGAGTCGCGATGGGCTTTTTGCCCGCCTCACCCGGGCCGGAACACCCACCGGGCTCAGCCGTTCAAAAGGACGAGCTCAGAAAGCGAATGACCTTCCCCGGATCATCAATTTCCAGGAGCTGTTCCTTCACTCCTTCGGTATTGAAAAGCTCCGCTAGCCTTTTCAAGATACGCAGATAGGTCTTGTCTTCGTAGGGCGGCGTCACGATCGGACAGAAGATAAACACAGGCTCATCGTCCACCGCATCAAAAGCGACGCCTTCCCGATAGACCGCAAACCCCATGACAAGCTCCTTTGCCTGCATGGTCCGGATGTGGGGAATCGCAACCCCCTCACCGATTCCGGTGGTTGCTTTTCGTTCCCGAAACAGCAGGTCTTGAAAGAGCTTCTTCTTGTTGCCGATCCGACCCGACCCGGTCAGCAATTCGGCCAAAGCCTTGAGGGCAGATTCCTTACTGGCCCACATCCGTTTTTCCGGTGAGGCCTCCGGATCGAGATCAGGAATCTCGAACTGAAGGTTCAGGTCGATCAGGTCCTCTCGAAGAAACCGGGTCAGCTTCATTGGATGCAAACTCTGAGCAGGGGCACAACGGCAAGGAAAGCCGAAAGGTTAGCAAAGGCGACAGTGGATCTCGCCGCTTTCTTCTCGACGAGCAAAAACTAGGCAAAACGCGAACGGGTCGATCCCCTAAGAGCAAACGCAAGAGGGGTTTACTCGCTCGAGAAGATCGAGGCGCCCGGGCGAAATCCGGATCAACACTGACGAACGAAAGCCTCGCTTTGGAGGCCAATCGGGGACAAATGGGGCCCGATATCCTTCAAGAACCGATGGGCATCCCCGTAATACCCTGCGGTGGGGTGAATCCCGGGGATCAGCTTGCGCCAGTGTCGGTTGAAAGCCACCATGAAGGCCTCTCTCATGTATTTGGAAACCATGGAGCCAAGAGCGATCGGGAGCTCCCTGTCCTCGCCTCCCATGATGAAGTCGACCGTTGCTCGGCCCCTCTGGGTGTCCAGAACGTAGGCGGAGTGCCTGTCCTGCTCTTTCTTGACCTCGATGGATGCAAGCGGAAAGGAGGCCGAAAGGAGATCGCCGTAAAACTTTCGCGCTCCTTGCTTGTCCAGGACCCAGCGCGCTCCTCCAGGCTTTTGAGCTCCCCAACCATCCCAGGCCCTGAGGATCAGCTCCAAAGCGAGGTTGAAGAGGACGTTTGCCTTGTTGCCCGCATCCGCCACGTTTCCATTGAACGCAGGCTCGGACAGGATTCGGCAGCTCAGCCGGACCCGAATCCCTCGCTCCTTCAGAAACTTCGCGAGTTTTTCCGCCGCCAGGGACACCCGATCGAAGTCCTCACCGAGGGGAAGCTCCGGGCCTGGAGCTTCATACCAGGGAAGCCCTGCAGGCCAGCTTTCGCCGAGAAGAGCGACCAGTTCCTCGAGGGTCCTTGGAATCGTCCCGGTTGAAGCCCCGACGAACGCGAGGACCGAATCCTCGAGGGACTCGATCTTCCGGCCCTTCGAGTAAAGGCGCTTCGAGTCGGCAACGAGGAGCGGTTTTCGGCCGGAGGAAGAGGAGAGATCTCGATCTTTCTTCACCCATTTCACCTGGGGCGAAAGGAGCTGGGCAAGGCTTCGTCCGCCGGCACGCTCATCATCGATCTCAAAGGTTGAGCTCCCAACGACAAGCGGTCCAAGAAGCGGACCGTACCCGGCTTCGTCGATGCCACAAACAATGGACATGCTTCCCTCCCACGAGAACCGTCCTGAAAATACTGAATGGGCGCCCCCCGCCGGCGAATAGTCGTTCTAGACCCCATGGGACACTCTTCTGGTCACGTTGACTCGGATCTTCGGTTTGCTATGATGAACCCTCTCTCCGAGCCTTTTTCAGCTGCCCCGGTTCGTTCAAGAGACCGCAAACGATCCCCCAAGGAAAGGAAAAAACTCGATGGCCGAGGAAGAAGACCAGGTCCCGACCCAGCAAGACACCGCGCCACCCGAAAAGGCCCCGGCGCCGGTCAACAAGGTGGTCATTCGACCCTATCCCAAGGTGATCTTCTTCTATCCGACCTTCCTGGTTGCCGTCTTTTGCTGGCTTCTACTCTTTTCAGATGATGCTGCGACCGCGGAAGTCGATCCCATGCTGCTCAGTGCGGGATCTCTCGGATTCATCTTTTGCCTCGCGTTCACCATCAACATCCTGGTGATCAGCTTTGAGTTCAATCGAATCGTCACGATCACGTGCATCGTGCTGGCGATAGCCCTGTTATTTGGCTCTTTATGGCTGAACGGAAAGTACGAGTTCGCCGAATCCATCGCGGGTATCTTTGGCAAGATCAACATCGTGGCGAACCAGCAGTTTTACGGATACATGAGCCTCCTCTTCTTCCTCGTCTACCTGTTCGTTTTCGTCACCACCCGGTTCAACTACTACGAGATCACCCACAACGAAATCCTTCATCATCACGGATACCTGGGAGACATCGAGAGGTTTCCCGCGCCCAATCTTCGGCTGACAAAAGAGATCAACGATGTGTTCGAGTTTGCTCTTGCCCTGTCCGGCCGGTTGATCCTGTTCCCCGCGAACGAACGAAAAGCCATCGTCCTGGACAACGTTCTTCACGTGAACAAAATCGAGACCCATTTGACGAGGCTTCTGGGACAGATCAGCGTGAAGATCTCGGGATAGATCGCGAGGGAGTGGCGAAAACTCTTTTGACACCCGAGTGAGCGTCGGTTCTCGGCGAGGAATGAAATGGAGCCCGGAAGGAGAGTTGAACTCCTGACCCCTTCATTACGAATGAAGCGCTCTACCACTGAGCTACCCGGGCTGTTGGATGGCAAAAATCCGTGCCTCCAAGATCGAAGGCTTTTATCCCGGAAAGCCCCCTCTGTCAAGGGGCTCCCTCCTAGCAGCCCGTTGGCAAAGTCAGATTTCGCCGAGGACAGCCCTTTATCAACGGGCTGCCGGCATCTGAATGGGGCTGGATTTGCCCCTCCCCCCTGATTGTCCGAAACCACGGTCCCGTGGTATGATCGACGTGAAGAAGGATCCCGATGCCGTTGAGATCCTTGCCGAGGAGATCGTCATGCCAAGAACCGCGCCATTCCATCAGACCGGAAGAACTCTTCAACGGGTGCTAAGGGCTTCCCTGGTCGGACTCCTGCTTTTTTCCCTCAGTTGCTCGGCCGCAACAAAACCAAAGCTAGGTGCCCCGGAGACCGCAGAATTCCCACGCCCCGCCAAGGTTGACCGGGCTCACATTGGCCCTGACTACCCGGACGAGCCTCCCAGCAAATGGGCCGCACTTCTGTTCATCCCCGCTCTCTTTTTTGCCGGCGCTTCCGTACCCGATGACGTCCTGAGCGGCGCTCCTCCCACCATGCTCCTTTCGGGGATGCTCAAGAAACGCCAGTGGGAACATGTCAAAGACGACTGGCTTCCTCGAGAAGAAGAAGAAGCTCTCGCTCGCGCGTTCAGTGGCGCAACACCTCGTGTAGACCCCCTATCAACGGATCGTCCTCGACCCGTCAGCGCCCCTGATCCACCGAAAACCTCGACTCTCGAGGATCCGGAAGAAGAAGACGAGATCGAGAACTGACGAGTGAGCCAGATTCCCCTACTGGCCGGTCTTTCCTTTTGACAGGGAAAACGTGGGCGCCTATAATTTCACATGTAGCTAAAGGTGTCGGTTCGCTGACCCTCTTGCTTGCCGTGTTGGGGGGCCGGGATACAACCTGGTCCGAAGTGGTCCGAGACGGTGGGTGGGAATGACCGACGGGTGAAATTGTGTTTCCCCCGAAGTCCGACCACCTTGAACCGAAAGGTTTGCTCGACTGTTTCTGGTATTGTTCTGGTAGACAAGACTGGTGAGAAAATGTCTATTTCCGCGGAAATAGATCCGACCTCGGCCATGTTAGCCAGGGCGTCGCTCGGTTCCCCGACTACTTTTTCTCACCGCGACTTCCGACGAAGTCGATAGGCAAGAATTCCTCCCAGCACTCCCCCCAAAGAAAGCGCCATCGCTCCCGCAACTGGCCTCCCCACGAAAAAGAACCCCGGGGCGATCGTCAGCATAAGAACAAGCCCCCCCGCGGAAAAGGCCAAGATGACCGAGTCGCACAAACCCCACGAAACTCGCCCGTCTGATGCATCGGCCTCAAGGGGAGCCACAAGCTCACGCACAGGTCCCCACCAACCATCAGGTCTCACCCGCTCATAGAACCCGACCAGGCCTCGCGGATCCGGAGCTCTCAAGATCCAGGTAACCCCCACCCACGCCACAGTAGATGTTCCTACCACGAGCAGAACCGTCACCGGAAAACGAAGGTCGGAATGCACCGTCGAAAAATCAACAAGGAACCCGAGCCGAAGAGCCGTGGACGTGAGTGCCGAGACCACCATGGCGGAAATCTCCGACCAGGGAGTGACGCGCCACCAGAACCACCGGAGGATGTAGACCGAACCCGCGCCAGCGCCAAATGAAATCAAGAAATGGAAGTTGCGTTTCACCGACGTGATTTCCGAAGCAATCAAAAGCGCGATTCCCGTGACGAGAATCACGGAGATCCAGGAGACCGGCACTTCATAGCGAGGAGAAAGCTTCAGGTGGGCGGCGGTGGGCCGGTAAAGATCATTCACCAGATAGGACGCCCCCCAGTTGAGCTGGGTGTCGATGGTCGACATGAACGCCGCGATCAATGAAACCAGGGCAAACCCTCGAATCCCCGAAGGGAGAAGCTCTCCGATGATCCGGGGATAGGCCATCTCCGGATCGGTCATGTCGGGAAAGACAACCAACGTAGCCAGGGCCGCCAGGATCCAGGGCCAGGTGCGAACCACATAATGGGCGATGTTGAACCAGAGCGTCGCCATCCAGGCGTGCCTCTCATCCTTACACGCCGACATGCGCTGGATGATCTTCCCTCCACCGTCCGCGTTCTGGTTCGCCCACCAGGAGACGAACAAGAACACAAAGAAACCTCCCCACGCTGGTGATAATCCTCCCTCGGATGACCCGGGAGGAAAAAACGAGAGGGTGGAACTTCCCTGGGCCCCGGATGCGATCCCCTCCTGAAGACCGGAAAACCCACCGGCAGCAGAAAGGGCGAAGGCCGCAATCATGACCGCCGCAATCAACGCGATGAAGAACTGGAGAAGATCCGTCACCACGACGCCCCAAAACCCGGAGCACAGGGAATAGATCACCGCGATGGTCCCGAAGAGATAGATGGGACCATTCCCCTCCCAGCCCACGGTGGCAAAGAGCACCTTCTTCAGGGCGAGATAAACACCCGCCATGGCAATGCAGTTGATGGGAATCGCAAGATAGAGAGCTCGAAAGATCCGAAGCCCCTTGGCCGCTCGCCCCTGATACCGGAGCATGGTGAATTCAACATCGGTCAGCACCTTGGCCCGTCGCCAGAGAGGAGCAAACACAAACGCCGCCACCCCTCCCCCGAGAGCCCAGCTCCACCATTCCCAGTTCCGATAGATGCCGTGTTCCCGGATGAGAGCCGTGACATAAAGAGGCGTGTCCACGGAAAAAGAAGTGGCCGCCATCGAAGTACCGGCAAGCCACCAGGGAAGGGAGCGGCCCGAGAGGAAATACTCCTCAACGTTTTGGGATGCCCGGCGCGAAAGAACGATCCCGATCGTCAAGACGAGCAGGCAGTACGTCCCGATCACGATGAGATCCAGGGTGCTCAAGCTCACTCGATGATCACCTCGAGCTTCGAGAAAGACTCCCGAAGACTTGCCGTTACCTCACTCGATGTCTTGCCCCGGGCGAAGATGAAACCCAGATACAGGGCTCCATCCGGAAGCGGCAACACCTCGCGCCCGGCATGCACGGTTACGTCCACAGATTCGACTCCGGAAACCGATCGTGCCCCGTCAAGACCCTGAAAACCACGGAAGACCCCGGCTTTGGGGGCATGGATCATCCGAACCCCGGCAGATCGGTCCTCACGCCCCTCCTCCGGAAGGGATAAACCGAGATGATGACGAATGATCAATGACTCGAGAGTGACCCCGGCTCCAAACCGCAACGTGCGGGAGCAAAGACCTCCGATCGACCGGGGCGCGATTTCGATGATCCAGAGATTCTCTCCATCCCCTCGAAGCTCGGCATGAATCGGCCCGGAAATCAGTCCAAGGGCAACACAGGCCTCCTCGGTGAGCGCGGTGACCTTCTTCAAGATCTCCCCGGAAAGATTCGACGGAGTCACGTAGATGGACTCGGCAAAATAAGGCCCCTCGAGGGGATCCGGTTTATCGAAAACCGCAAGCACCGACAGCCGCCCCTCCCGCACGATTCCCTCGACCGCGATCTCCCAGCCCGGAACATACTCCTCCACCAGGATCCGTCCGTCTCCCCGGATCTTCTCATCCTCGTGAACCTGAAGGATCCCCTCGATATGCCGCCCTCCGTCGACAAACGACTCCACATCGTCCGCCCGGATCACTCCCGCACCACCCGACAGGTGAAGGGGCTTCAGAACACAGGGAAACTCGATTTCCTCTCCCTCAGCCGACGACAGGGGAAGTTTCATTTCACGGAATCGGGGCTGTGAGATTCCTGCTTCCCCGAGGCAGCGTCGGGTAAGAAGCTTATCCTGGGCAATCTCCACGGCAAGAGGAGGATTCTGAGGAAGAGAGAGGCTTTCCGCGATGGCCGCCGCGGCCCGGGTCGTTCGGTCGTCAACCCCGACAACTCCCCGAATTGGATGCTCTTTGACAAACTCTCGGGCCGCCGCTGCACAGGACTCCGGGTCGGAGAAATCGAGGGTCAGAAAGCGAGTCGGGCTCAGCCCGGCAACACTACTCGGTTCTTCGGAGGCCACCGTGACTTGAGCCCCGAGGTTCGAGGCGGCGTTCAGGAAGTCTTCCGTGCGGTAACTCGTGGTCGGAATCAGCAACAAGAGCCGAGGTTGCTGGACGCTTGATTCCCTCGCCGTGGGATTCTCCTCCTACTTGGCTGAGGGTGCGTAAAACGGATTCGAACCCGCGGCGTGATCGGTGGTGTCAAGAATTTCCGTCAGCTCCGGGACCTGGGCACGAAGAGAGGTTTCAACTCCCTGCTTCAAGGTCACCGACGCCATGCCACAACCCTGGCAACCTCCACCCATGTGGATGAACGCCCGGGTTCCCTGAACGTCGAGAAGGGAGATCATGCCTCCGTGCATCGCCACATTCGGATTGACCTCTCGATCAAGGACTTCCTGAATGCGAGAGCGAAGATCCGTTTCCGCGGGAGTTGGAGCTTCGGTTCGACCCGGCGCCTGAGTGGCCGCCTCGGGAGGAGCGGCAGCAGCTTGGGATACTTCGAGCTCATCTCGGATCCAGACCGTTTCCGGAACCGGTTCTTCGATCTTCGGAGGAAGATCGATGTTCTCCGTGATGACCTCTTTTGCCCGAGCAATTAGCGGTGCCCAGGGAGCACTCGTCGAGCGAGAAACGATCACGACGTTTTCCTTCACGATGATGGAGAACACGCCATCTACCCCGAAGAGAGCCTGGATCAGGGGCCAACCATCTGCATCCCCCACGTTCTCGAACAACACGGTCCCCACCGGGGAGACCTTTCGGTTCACGGTGAAGGAAACCGTCTTTGCGTCTTCAAGAGGATCTCGCACCTCGATCTTGAGATCTTCGACCGGGGCAACAGGAGGTGCGGGCACGGGCGCCGGGGGAGGAGGAATCGGCGAACCCTGGAAAGCCTGGGGGGGCGGTGCCGAACCACACCCACAACCACCACCGCCACCTGCAGGAGGAGGCGGAGCTCCATAGGGAGTTTGATGTTGAGGCTGAGGCACAGCCTGTTCTTCTCCACCGAACAACTTTCCGATTCGCTTGAAAATACTCATAAGATCCTCGGTAATCGTCAACCCTTGAGCCGGCCTCTTCAACCAATACGGGAACCGACCCAGATTTCTTCAGGATGCCTTCAGATCGACATCACACCCACCAGGCTAACACGAACTCCCTCGTTCGAGAGGACCCAACTGGTCCTTCGTGGGTTCCGATCAGCAAAACCACGATTCGGTTAACCGCGGCGCCGACTGATCGGCAAATTCGGGCCTTCTGGGTCCCGCTTCCGACTCCGATTTCCCGCGAACAACCTCCGCAATTCGATCGAAGATCTCAACCGGGGCCCGACCCGCTCGCGTTTCCGTTTCGACGAGCTCGGAAATCACCCGATAGAGCTCATCCATTTCCGGATCCGGATGGACCCACGGGTAAACGAAATTCGCCGCATCAAGGGGTAACAGGATTCCGGAAAGAGACGGTTCCTTTTCCAGGAGCGAACCGGGCGGGATCAACAAACGAATGGCAAGTTGAACCGGGTCAATCTGGCCCTGGAGCCGTTCCATCTCGATGAAGTCCAGGAGATCCAGATAGTCTTCTCGCGTGGTCCAGGGAGTAAACGCAACGAGGGAAGGACGCAGGACGATTCCCGCCTCCCGGGTGATTTTCAAGGCGTCGCAAACATCCCGACGGGTGTGTCCCTTGTCGAGCAGGCCGAGGATTCGATCAGAAAGAGACTCCACTGCCGAGACGACAAAAACCGCACCCGCCTCCTTCAACCGAGGGAGGAGACTGGCGTGCTTGAGAAGATGCTCGATCTTGGTGGTGAAATCGAAGGTCAGGGCGGGAAACCTCTCGTGCATTTCCTTCACCACTGCCAGAACATGCCCCGGTCCGTTGAGAAAGTCCGGATCGGCAAACGTGATGTGGCGGGCTCCCTTTTCAACAAGCTGGCTGACATCGTCAAGAACCACGTCCCGGGGGATGACAAAAAACCTTCGGTCATAGACAGGAGGAATCGGGCAGTGGCGGCAGAGATACCGACAACCTCGAGTTGCTTCCACCGCCCCCGCAAGAAAAAGCTCCTCCCCGACCTGGAGATGGGCGTAGTCCTTGAGCTCTCGCAGCCCCTCCCGGGCAACTTCGGGATAATCGAGGCGCTGAAGTCCTGCTCCTCCATCCACTCCTTTGAAGGAGAGTCCGGAAAGGAGAGGAATCCGATCGACTTCTACCCCCTCCTCCAGCGATTCAACAAGAGCGACCATGGACTCCTCGAACTCGCCGGCAAGACACGTATCCGCAAGGCCCGATTCCTGGAGCAGGTACTCCTGATTGAGCGATGCGTAGTGTCCGTAGAAACAAATATGGGCGGAGACATTGAGCTCCCGAACTCTCCTGGCCACGACCGCGCCAAGACGAAGGGCCGTGTGCATCGGAACGGAGATCCCGACAAATTTCGTCTCCCTGACTCGAGCCTCATCGAGGGTATCCACCGAGAGATCTAGCACCTCCGGCTGAAAACCGGCACGCCGGAGGAAACCCAGGGGAGAGGCGAGATTGAGCGGTTGATGGCCAAGCTCGTAGCAGGAGAGGAGAAGAACATCCCCGGGTGCCTTCCAAGAATCCAATCGAGACGACGTCACGGGCTTCCTCAGTCCTTCTGGCTCGATGAGCCCTTCTCAAGAGAAGAGGCCGGATTCATCGCCCCCAGGAGCAAGACACGGTGTTCCATTTCCTTGAGAGGCATCAAGTCGCCACGTCGGGAAGCAACGTCCATTCCCTGCTGGTAAACCTCGCCCGCGTCCCCGAAGCGCTCAAGGGCTTCCAGGGCTTTTCCTCGGGCAAGGAAAGCGGCCGAATTGTCTTTTTGGGCAACGCATGCGTGAGCCAGAACGTCTGCCGCTTCCTCCCATTTCCCAAGAGTCGACAGCGCACTTCCAAGGCCGAACAGAGCGACCGGATCATCGGCGTCAATCTCGAGAACCTGAGCAAACATCTCACTCTTTCGCTGCGCGTCGGCCCGGCGCTCTTCCGCCATCTTCTGCTCTTGCTCGGCCAACGCTTCGGATCCACCGCCAGCTCCCTGAGCCAGACTCTTCTGCATGGCTTTCCCCGCCTCGTCTTCGGCGGTCGCCTTGTCTCCGATCTTCATGTAGTAGAGAGAGAGATTGGTGTTGACCATGGGCTCCTCGGGAACGACTTCCTCGAGCCGTTTGAAGATGTCGATGGCCTCATGAAACCGCTTCGCTCTCCCCAGAATCACTCCCACCGCTTCGTACCCGTCCGAAAAGGTAGGATCGAGCCGCAAAGACTCCTCGAGCATGGATAGAGCCTTTTCCTCGTTTCCGTCGGCGAAGGTGCGAATGGCCTGATCGTAGAGCAGCGTGACCCTTTCCTGTCCTTCCGGAGCCTGGTAAAACGGAAGAAGGGTGACCTTGCCGTGAATCACTCCGGCTTCACCCTTCATCTCGAGTTCTGTACCCGGAGTGCGGTGAGCGCGATCAATGTAGGCCATCACCACCCGGGAATTCAGGGTGGGAGAATAGGTCCCCGATACGAATTGCCCCACCACACTTCCGTCAGCAAGAGCAAGATCGGCTCCCAGCTCCGGAAGATCGCCTTCACCGGCACCATCGGTGAGCACCACCCCGCGCAAACCAAAGGGAAGGGAACCGTAAGTACGAACCCGGGCGATCACCTCTTGACCGAGGTAGCACCCCTTGGAATAGCTGACAGTTTGATGTTCAAGGCCCGTCTCCGGCAGAAGCCTCTCCCGTTTCGGGGTATCGACCTCAACGTGGATCATCCCGGCTTCGACCCGAAGAATGTGAAAGACCATCTGTCGGTTTTCCGAGGTCAGCAGAACCAGGCCACCGACCCGAGCCGCGTCCCGGAACACACCCTCATGACTGGCTTTTCCCTCGACGATCTTTGCCCCGATGACAAAACCGCGATCCCCCGTAAACGACCGGCTGAGGATCAGGGATCCTTCGGCAAGGCCCCCGCCGTTCGCCGGTAAGCAGGTGCAAGGAGGAAGCTCTATCCACGGACCCGCCGAAGATGGACCCATTGTTTGATCCAGAACTTCAGCGGCTTTGGGGCCTTGAAGCACCATCCATTCAAAGTCCCCGGAAACATCCCGGAGCTCGACATCATCGGCAAAGAGAAACTGATCCAGGCTCTCTTGAAGTGAAGACACGCGAGCTCGGCTCAGCACGAGGAGAAACGCTTTACCCGCTCCGGTATCGGGTAACCGATGAAGAGAAAACAACTCCAGAAGATGCCCCGTCCTCTTGACCCGGGCGGAATGATTGCCTTCACCCGGCTGAAGAGATTCGACCTCGTTGGTGACCTGGGCGTGCAAGAAGCTCGCCGCGTCTTTACCCGAGACGAGAAGAGCTCCCAGGCATGCCGGAGCAACGCCTTCGCCTGCATCCGCCATAGAAAAAAGGCCCGTCTCCCGGGCCTTTCGGGCAAGCTCAATCGATGTTTCAGAAGGCAGCATGGTGCACCAAAGGGTTATCAAGCAGCGGGGCTTCAGAGAGAGAAGCTCTCTCCGCAGCCACAGGTATTGGTGGCGTGGGGATTCTGGAATCGGAATCCTTTACCGTTCAGACCGGCTTCGAAGTCCAGCGTAACTCCGGCCAGGTAGATCGTGCTCTTCTTGTCGAGAAAGACCCGGAAGCCCTCGTAGTCAAGGACCGTGTCACCTTCCCGGTGCTCGGTGAATTCGAGAAGATAGCTGAGGCCGGAACAGCCTCCACCCTTGATCCCGAGGCGAAGCCCCTCTTTCTTTTCCACCTCAAGCAAACGACGCACCTCCACCTGAGCGGGCTCCGTGAGGGATACGACTCGCTGGGTCGGGGCGTTCTCGGCGGCTGGCTGGGTCGGGGTCGATTCCTGGTTCTTGCTCTCGGTACTCATGGCTCGGGTCCTCCAACAACCCGTACAGGGTCTCTTAACTCATTCGATCAACTGGTATTAATAGTACATCATTCCCCCGAGGGGGCAAGCCGACTCGAAGATCCGAGCGGGTAGGAAATCTTCCCCTGGATCACCAATTCCCGGGCACCCGACGCTGACGGCACGTTGCTGGGCACTCCTCGAAGAGTTTCTCGAGCCAAAAGGGCAAACAAAAGACACTCCTTACCATCCGGCGACACCCCGTATTCCTGACTGGTCACCACAGGAATGGGAGAGACCTCCTCCAGAAGAGCCTGAATCAGTGCCTTGTTTTGAACCCCACCCCCCGAAAGGATGACCTCATCACACCTCTTGAAGCTGGGTACCACAAACCGGTCAATGGCAAGACGAAGACTTTTCCCCAGGGCCAACGCCGTGGAGGCCAAGAGGTCCTCAAGAGACAGCCGGTCCCCGAATCGATCCCGGAGGGCGGCAACGAATGGAGCCCCAAAATCCTCCCGTCCTGCCGACCTGGGGGGAAGCTGAGAAAAGAAAGGTCGGTCAAGAATCCAGGACACGACTTCAGGGTCCGCGTCGCCTCTACTGGCCCGGACACCGCTTTCATCATATCCCTCACCACCGCCGGTCTCGTGGCGGACAAGCTCATCCGAGATGCAATTCGCCGGCCCAACGTCAAATGCCATCACCTCGGAAAGATCACCGGTGATCACTGACAGGTTCATGATTCCGCCCAGGTTGACCGGCAGCCTCACCTTTCCCGGGAAGCCAAACAGAACATGATCCAGATAGGGAACAAGAGGCGCCCCCTGCCCTCCGGCGGCAAGATCCCGCTGTCGAAAGTCCGACACGGTCGTGAGCCCGACCCTTTGAACGATGCGGTCCGCCTGTCCGATCTGCAGGCTCGCGGGAGGATCCTCTCCGTCTTTTTCCGGCATGTGACACAGGGTTTGCCCATGACTTGCCACCGCATCCACCGCCAGATTGCGGGACGTCGCAACCCGATGCACCGTCTCTGCCGCTTCCCCGAAAAGATCTCCGAGGCGAGCATCAAGCCTGGCAATTTCAAAACCGTTCGCAAACGGAGCCTTGAGGATCCGCTCCCGCATCCCAGAAGGAAACGGTAGGGTTTCGAACCATTCCAACGTCAGACGGGTATCGGCCCCTCTCCCCTCGATCAACACCAGCCCGGCATCCACCCCGTCCGCCGAGGTTCCGGATAGAAGCGAAATGAGGCGGATCGAGTCAGCGGTCATTCGCCTCCCTCGGAAAGAGCTGGCTCAAGAACCCGGCGGAGAAATCCCTCCTCCTCGGAAAGCCTCCGAACAGCCTCTTCCCGGGAGACTCCGCAATGATGCATGACGATGGCGACCTTGACGCTATTTCCCGAAGCCTCGAGGAGAGCTCGTGCTTCTTCCTGCGACACATCGGCGATGGCGCACACGATGCGAATCGCTCGCTGCACAAGCTTGTGGCACCTGGGCTCCAGGTCGACCATCAGGTTGGAGTAGACCTTTCCAGATCGAACCATGACCCCGGTGGTGATCGCGTTCAAGATGATCTTCGTCGCCGTTCCTGCCTTTAACCGGGTCGATCCGGCAAGAATCTCGGGTCCGACGGAAAACGAAACGAGATGATCGGAAACGCGTTGAAGATCCGGCTCCCGAACAAAGGCAATCCCGGCGGTCACCGCTCCGAGCTCTCTTGCCCTTGAAAGTGCCGAGAGAACAAAAGGTGTTCGACCCGAGGAGGCGATGCCAATCACCAGATCCAGGTCGCCCACCTTTTTGTGATCGATGGCCAAAGATCCGGCCTGTTCATCATCCTCGGCGCCTTCAATGGATCGAACCAGAGCCTGCTTGCCCCCCGCGATGATCCCTCGAACCTGAGTCGGATCGGTCCCGAATGTCGGCGGGCATTCGGATGCGTCAAGAACCCCGAGCCTACCGCTCGTCCCGGCGCCCACATAGAGAATGCTGCCCCCGCGCCGGAGGCAATGGACCCCTGCATCCACGATCGGAGCAATTGACTTCACCGCAAGGAGAGTCTTTTGCGCCCCGACTACCGCATCCTCCACCACAAGACGAATCACGTCCTCGGTGGAAAGAATGTCGAGATGAGCCGAGTCAGGATGACGCTCTTCGGTAACCGGCAGCTCGCCCATCACAACCTCCACCAGACTGTCAGGCGACAGCTTGGCCGTCACCACTGGAGCGCTGGGCTTCCATTTCCGCCTGGAACGTCTGGAAGTCTCGATAGATTTCCATGACTTCCTCGTGCTTGATGGAGGGTTGATCGAGGTGCATTTCCGGATCTTCGTACCAGGCGACCTTGGTCTGGTCGATCTCCGGAATATAGCCGGACTCCACGCATTGATCGTAGAGCTCGGTCCCGGGGAAGGCCTGATAGATGAAGACACAGACGACGCTCGGTTGAATTCGACGGTTGAGCGCAAGGGTCTTTCGAGCCAGCTCCGCCGTCTCATTGGGAAGTGCAATCATGTTGAGTGCCGTGGTCTCGATCCCTGCGTCGTGGGCATTGTGGAACGCCTGAACCAGGTAATCGTTGCTCATCTTCCGATGGAGGATCTTCTCCCGGAAGGCCTCATCCCCGTGCTCCACTCCCATGAGAATCATGGTGCAACCGGCCTGCTTCAGCAGATCGAGAACCTTGGGGCGACTCTGTTCCGGTCGAAGGAATACCGTGAAGGGAAGGCCAATTTCCTTGGAGTAGCGATCGGCAAACTCTCGAAGCCAGGCCATGTTCAGCCCGAAGATCTCATCCCAGAATTCGAACTTTCGTACCGTGTACCGCTCGACGACTTCCTTCATCTCACCGATGAGATGGTCCACCGACCGAACCCGGGTGAACTTCCCGAGGCCCTTGTACATCTTGAGGAGAGCGGTGTTGGAGCAGTAGGTACAGACATATGGACAGCCCTTGCCCGCGGCAATGGGCATGTTGTATTTCTCGTGAAAAATGGTCGCTCGTGCCGTGTTCTCGAGCAGGTTGTCAAAATCAAAGATGTCTCGATCCCAGTAGGGGAATTCGTCGAGGTTATCGACGAGGGCACGAATCTCGTTTTTCTTGATCGAACCGTCTTCACGATTCTTGACCCACAAGTTCTTGATCTCGGAGTAATCCCGTCCTGCTTCGAGAGCTTCAGCAAGCTCAAGCATGGCGTATTCACCCTCACCAAGACAGAGGATGTCGACAGGATCGTGACCGATGACTTGTTCGGCGTAGAAGGTCGGGTGATACCCGCCCACGATGATCGGGATCTCGGGAAGCGCCGTCTTGGTGACCTTGGTAAATTTCTCCACCGCGGGCCACTGGAAGGTCATGCAGGAGAACGCGATCAGCTCGGGCTTTGAGTCCACGATGAGCTTCTGGTAGTCCTCATCGGATGTCGAGTAGTCGATCCGGTGCATTTGCACGTCATGACCGTTCTTCTTGAGCCAGGCAGACAGGGCTGCCACACTCGCGTTGAACCACTTGTCGAAAGAAAACTCAACGAAGAGGACGCGCATCGCATCTCCTTAAATGAAATTGACTCATACGTAACTTCCAGCCCTGACTACTCATAGTCAGAGTATCGATATCCCGGGGACCAAGTATAGAGCCACGCACCAAGGCCGGGCAAGTCTATTCCCCCTCGTTCTCGGGCTCTGGCCCCGAGTCCGGTTCCTGGGGCTCTTGCGCTTCCGTCCTGGGGTCGGAATACCCCAGGTTCTCGAGCCGATCTATGAGTTCCTGGGTTATCTCGGCAGTTCCATAGGCATCCCCCAAGGGATGATCCTTCTTATATTGTACAAGGAGATCCTGAAGCTCCTGAAGAATCGCCGGCATATCGGCGGCAATGTTTCGGAGCTCTTTTGGGTCCTCGCCAAGACAATACAACTCCCACTCCTCAAGGATCCCGTGAAACCGGGAAAGATCGATGAATCCACGAATCTGGGCCGCAATGGGGCTTTCGTCCATCCCCGGGGAGTGGACCAGCTTATAGGGAACTCCGTCGACCTTCGTGCGAATCATGACCCGTTCGAAAAGAGTGTGATCTTCCGCAAATGCCGGGGTGTGAGGTTGTCCGTCGCCGTGCAACAGACCGGCAAAGTTGTTCCCGGAAACGTCGGATTCGGGGTAGGGAAAATCGAGCAAGCTGAGCAACGTGGGAAGAACATCGAGGAGCTCCACTTGATCGGGAACCCGGGTTCCCCGTCTCGCCTCAAGACCAGGACCGGAGATGAGCAACGGAACCCGGACCATCTCTTCATAGAGCGAGTGGCCATGGGTCGCAAATCCGAAATGATCCCAGAAGTCCTCTCCATGATCTGAAAGGACAACCCGATAGCACCGGTCTTCGATCTGGTTTTCCTTGAGAACCTCGAACAGGCCTCGAAGTTCCTGATCAACATGGCGAATCCCCGCGTCGTAGAGCTCGGAGACAAACCCGTAATCAGCGTCGGTGAGAGGCTGATTCTTCATGTTGAGAAGGAGGGACTCCATCTTCGCCCAGGAAACAGGCGGGGCAATGGGGCCATCGTATTTCCCGACAAGCTCTTCTTTTTCCGCCGGCGGAGGATCATAGGGAGTGTGGGTCTCGTAAGTATGAACGAACACGAAGAACGGCCGATCCCGGTAGCGCTTGACGAACCGGGAAGCCAGACCGAAAGTTTCTTCGACGAGCTTTTCTCCTCGCATCCCCCGTAGCGCTCCATCGTGGTAGGACTGAAACGCTCGATCGAAACCGTGGACCGCGGCCACTCCTCCATCTTCGGTAAACGCCGCCGTTCGGTATCCCTGTTCTCGAAATGCTTCGATGAGATACGGAAGCTCGTCCGAGAGATGCTCCACGTGCCAGACATGATGCTCTCTTGGATAAAGACCGGTGAAGAAAGACATGTGGGCAGAAAGGGTCTCCGGTGCCTGAGAGATCGCATTTTCAAAGAGAACCGACTCTTTCGAGAACTCATCGATGAACGGACTCGTGTTCCGATCGTAGCCGTAGCACCCGAGCCGATCGGCCCGCAGTGTGTCCAAACAGACGACCACCACGGAAGGGAGAGGCTCCTTCGAAGGATCGATCGAGATCAGATCGGCGTTGCTCCAGACTCCGTAGTCGTATTCAGCGTTCCCGTTCGTATCGTCAGGACGCGCGGGAAACGTCTCAAAAAACAGACTGACTTCCTTTCCGGCGAATTTTGAAAGATCGACCCGTGCATCGTGCCACCTTCCATCTTCCGGGCGGGACTTGGGGTCCACAAAAAGAGACCACACTCGCTCCGGATCTTCACGACTGCCAGGAGCCACGGACACGGAAAACGTCATGCCATCCCCCGGCTTGTTCCAGGACGATTCAAGCATGCCAAAATCAAAGTCGAGGAACGGATGGTCCGGAACCGTAACCCGGCACTCGTAGCGGGATGGAGCCGGAGCATAAAGTGCAGGCCTGACCTCGTTGCTGATCTTCACCGAAGGAAGAAGCTCCACGAGATCCGACGTCACGGCTTCTTCCATCAATTCGGCGGTGAATCTTGCCCGAACAAGTGGGCTCTCGGTCCGCCAAAACCCGACTCTCTCAAGATCGAGGCGGGCCGGCTTTTGATCCAGGGAACCCTGGGTGTAGATGAAGCGAAAGGCGATCGAGGCGATCTTTCCCGTCCAGAGCCGGGAATCCTCCACCGGAACAACGACCCGGTGAACCTTCTCGTCGTAGGTGAAGTCAAAGGGAATGGAACGAGCAAAATCGAGCTCTTCCCCCGGCGCCGCAAAAAAGAGGCGGGGCCGATCGCTGCTGACGGATGACGACCCTGCAAGGGTAATCATCGTGACAGCTTTGGCTTCCAGGGGTTCGTCGAAGATCAGGCGAACGAGATGGTCAACTCGGGTGACCGAAAGAGAGAGGGCGTCTTCGGATCCCTCGATTCTCTTGGCCCCGGTGATCGATAATTTGACACCATCAAGCAGAGAAATGGGAACATCCAGGGAGGAACCGGCGCTAAACTCGATCCGCTTGATCAGAGAGGGTTTTTCCTCGATCAGCGTACCCATGGCATCATCTTGAAGGAGCCTGAAACAATCGATAGCAACCGGCGCATCGCTCCCGGATCTCAGCCACAAGACGAGAATCGAAAGCGGGATGAGCCCCAACAAGATGTATATGAGCGTCTTGCGTACCATGGCTAACGGAACCTATATTTACCGGATCGCACGTTTCTTGTCTCCGCCCTTCCAGGAGTTGACACCCTTGATTGACCGCATCCCCCCCCGAAGAACTCGAGTTTTCGACCGAAAGTACGTCGGTCCGTTCCTTCTATTGTTCTGGGTCATCATCGGTTCTTCCTGTGGACAAAACGAGACCCTTCCCCCCCTCCCGGTCAAACAGGTCCAGATCGATCTCTTGGAGACCTTCCTCGCGAACAAGCCGGAATCAGCCGCCAAACCCTGGTCCGCGGGCCCCGTCGAGGTGAAACGCCAGAACGACAAGCGGACGGCTGACGTCGGTGAACTCTTCGTGAACATCAAAAAAATGGTGGTCAAAAAAGGGGGAAATCGACCCTGTCTTCTCATGTCCCCACCCTGCACCGTCGCATTCACCACGGAGATTCCCCCGGACGGAAAACTCGAATTCGGAGCCGGGCTCGGTCAAAGCACCCTGGAACAAGTGAAATCAGCTGTGACCTTCCGGGTGGATATCGAAGGAAAAGAGGTCTTTTCCCACACGTTCCAGCCCCTGAAAAAAGACGGACCCAAGCCGGATTGGGAAGATGCGGTCATCGACGTCGGAGAGTTCGCAGGAAGCCCGGTGTCGATCACGTTTGAGGTCGATACCGCCGAACCCACCGGAGATGGACCGTTGATCGCCGGCTGGAGTCAGCCGAGCATCACCACCATCCGCAATGTCGATCGAGTGGCCTCTTCTCCCGAAAAGCCCAACGTCATTTTCATCGTGGTCGACACTCTTCGAGCGGATCACCTGGGTTGCTACGGCTATCCTCGCCCCACATCTCCCACAATCGATCGCCTGGCGAAAGAAGGAGTGCTCTTTGAAAAGGCCATCTCCCAGTCTTCGTGGACCTGGCCGGCAACCGCGACTCTTCTTACCGGACTCTACCCCTACACCCACGGAGTGACGAAGGCCGAGCAGTGTTATCTTGCGCAGAGGCTCCCTTGCGCAGGAGAGATCTTCCAGGGAGAAGGGTTCCGAACCAAAGGCGTGAGCGCCAACCCACTCATCTGCGAAGCACAGAATTTTGATCAGGGATTCGAGGAGCTCGTAGAGATATTCCACGAGCCCGCCGAGGTCGTGAACGAACACGCGATTCCCTACCTTCGCGCACAGGGAGATGAGAGGTTCTTTCTCTACCTGCACTATATGGACCCTCACTATCCGTATGCCCCCCCGGAAGAAGATCTTCGTCATTTCCGGGAAGGACGGGATGGAGAGAAAGATAATAAAATATATAAAGCGATCGCCGAAGCGAAGAACCAGGTGGTCCTGCAGAAATTCGCCGGCGAGGTCCAGTATCTGACCGACCTGTACGACGGAGAGATCCGACACTTCGACAATCACCTCGAAAAGCTTCTGAACGTCCTGACTGAAACGGGGCTTTCAGAAAAGACGATCCTCGTCATCACGAGCGATCATGGCGAAGAACTGTTTGAACACGGACGTGTGGGACATGCTCGCACTCTGTACACCGAGGTCATTCACGTCCCCCTCATTCTCCATGCGCCCTTTCTTTTTCCGGCAAAACGAATCGATGGCCTGGTCGAGACCATCGATGTGCTACCGACTTTGCTCCAGCTGGCAGCGGTCAAACAGAACGCCTCGGCAATGCAAGGACGGGTTTTACCGATCGGGGATGAAAGCGTTTCGCGGCGAAAGTATGCGTTTTCAACCACCGCCATGGGACATCCAAACGGACTCGGCCTGTATATGAATCAGAACACGATTCAGAGCGAAGACTGGAAGCTCTTCTACCGCCCTGCTACGGGGAAGAGCTTTCTCTACAACAAGAAGTCGGATGAAGCTGAACAGCACCCGATCTCCGGTGAAGCAAAAGTCGTCGAAAGTCTGTGGAAAGAAGTCACGAACTGGATGAGAGACACCCACAAGGAGCACGCCCATCGAGCCGTTTCCCGGAACGTGCAGGACAACCTCAACGAGCTGGGGTATGTAGACGTTCCAGATCCGGATCTGATCGGAGGAACAGACCCCCCGAAGGCGATTTCGAACGATGAATCCTGGGACGGAAAGACCTTCGTACACCCTCTCACGAAAGAGAAGAAAGAAGGGCCTTCCGACTTTCGTGAGGGTAACTAACTAGACAATATGGAACACACCGGTCCCATCCGCATGGTTCGCGGGTTACGCTCCGGTAGTCGTTAAATTACTGGATCGCTGGCTACTCATCCGGGTTTTTCAAGAAAAGATATCCGTTTTAAGGCGAAGAGAGTCCCACGGCGACGGCAGACGTCAAAGGGCAGCGCCCTTCGAGGGCGCTCCGACCATTATAAAATATTACTGATTATTTCTCGATAATATCAGACGATCATCCTTGCGCTATGTTCGTATTATGTTAGCATATATCATCATGTAAACAACGAAGCATTCTTGCACCGCACACTCGTGGGCATTGAAGAGAAGATTGTAAGAGAAATAGGAGAAGTATCCGTGGCAATGCACATTCCGACCACGCCTGGTCTTCATGAATACGCCCGAGAAGAACTCGTCTCCGGTCTTCCGGTTGACGAGGTCGTCGAACGAATCCACGGGGCTCTTCGATCCAACGATACCGGGAATCGCTTCTTGGCCTTCCTTCTCAACGATATGGAAGAGCGAGAACTCTTTCATCAACTCGGTTACTCCTGTACCGCTCACTATGCCAGGACAAATCTCAACATCAGCAAGTCCAAAATCTATGAACTTCTTCAGACCGGGCGATCCCTGAGAAAGCTCACGGAAATCGATTATCGGTTCTGGAAAGGTGAGCTTTCCTGGTCTCAGGTAAGGCTCTTAGTCCGCATTGCGGACTCTGCAACCGAGAAAGCGTGGATCAGAAAAGCCATGGAGTGCAACTTGAAAGATCTTGCCTTGGCTGTCAAACACGCCAGGCCAGGAGAAGCTCCCAAGGACAAATCCTGTGGACTCCCGGAATCGCTTCCTCCCATTCAGCTTTCTTTTGACGCCTCCTCTCTTGAGGTCTGGGAAACCGCGAAGAGAGGCTTGCAGG
>JAJDCM010000101.1 GCA_029260825.1 Planctomycetota bacterium
TTATCTTCCTCCTCTCCCCATCCCGAAACACCCCTCCCCGAAGTAACCAGTTTCCTCTACTTGTCGCCAACCGTCCTTTTCTCAACAAGGCATGTCATTGCACTCTTTCCTCCATCGTCCCGAAAGCCGAGTGTTGAACGAGTTGACGGTCCTCTGGGTTTCTTGTGGAGATGGGTTCTGGTTGTGCTCCGGTTTGGGGCTTTCTGGTTTTTCGAGGGAAGAACCGTGCTTTGGCCAGGGGAGAGGAGGAAGATGAACTCTTCGACGATTTTTGGAATCTGTGTGATTCAACACCGTGGCCTGTCTTTTTCAATCCATGGCAGGAGGAGGAGAGTTTATCTTCCTCCTCTCCCCATCCCGAAACACCCCTCCCCAAAAAACCAGAATCCCTCAAACCGGACCCAACCACCCCCATCCCCCCATCAAACCCAAACCCTCAACTTGGTCCAACCCGAGACTAGGCTTGGCTTGAATAAACTTGTAAGCTTCGATTTCGAACCAGGTAACTTACGTCACGCGACCTTTATCTACCCTCCACAACCTCGGGACGGATGAACGAATCATGCAAGTCGGAATCGTGGGGCTTCCCCAGTCCGGGAAGACAACTCTCCTGAATGCCATTACCGGGCAAGCGCTCGAAACGGGCGGGTTTACCGGACGAGAGTCCGTCAACTTCGGGACGAGCAAGGTTCCTGACGAGCGGCTGGAAGCCCTCTATCCCATCTTCGAACCGGAACGTAGAGTCCCTGCAACCGTCGACTTTCTCGATGTTGCCGGCTTCAGCAAGAGCAAAGACGGGGAAAAAGGGATCTCGTCCGAGCTTCTCGGAAAAATGCGCAATGTCGACATGCTCATGGCGGTCTTGCGCTGCTTTCAAAATGACATGGTCGCCCATCCCGATGTCACCATTGACGCCAAGCGAGACATGGAAACCTTGAAGGCCGAGTTCTTCATCGCCGATCAAGACATCGTGGAAAATCGCATCGATAAGATCGAGAGATCACTCAAGAACAAGAAGGATGCCGACTCTCTTCTTCACCTCGATCTCATGAAGAAATGTCTTGATGCGCTCGAAGCCGAAAAGCCCCTCCGGAGCGTCGACTTCAACCCGGTCGAAGAAAAACTACTCCGGGGATACAACTTCCTGACCCTGAAACCCCTTCTCATCGTTCTTAACCTGGGCGACAAAGACATCGGATCGGAAGAAGAACTCCTTGCCGATTGGGCCTCTGCCACAGATGCCCCCAACACCCGACTTGCCGCCGTCTCCGCAGGAATCGAATCAGAAATCCAGGAGCTCGAAGACGAAGAAGCCGAGATGTTCCGAGAAGAACTCGGCATGAAAGAGTCTGCCCTCTACACCGTCATTCGTGGCTCTTATGATCTTCTCGGATACATCTCGTTCTTCACCGTGGGAAAGGACGAGGTGCGCGCCTGGTCCATCGCCAACGGAACCCTCGCCCCCTCCGCCGCCGGAACCATCCACGGAGATATTGAGCGTGGGTTCATCCGAGCCGAGGTTGTTTCCTACGATGACTTCATGGTTGCCGGTTCCCTCGCCGAGTGCAAGAAGAATGGCTCTCTCCGACTCGAAGGGAAAGACTATCTGGTTCTTGATGGAGATATCATCAACTACCGCTTCAGCGTTTGACCGAGCTTTCTTGAGCGGGTGATGACCGGGGGAGCTTCGCCCGGACGAGCCGAACACTCGTTGGTTCGGATCCAATCGTGTAGGCCAGCAAGATCTCCTCTTCGTTCGCCGCCATGCGAGGAAAACCACTACTCCGATCTCCGCGAGTCGATGCAACCGTTACCGGCATTCCGTTGGGTTTTCCTCGATGCAACTGCTGAACCCGGATGTGTCCATCGCTCCCCTCCGACTCCATCCAGCTCACCACAAGGGATCCGTCGTGCAGAAAGAGGGAATCCACTCGGCCCATGGGATTTCCCTCGGAGAGAGTCACGGGATCTCCAAACGATCGCCCCCCGTCGCTTGACCAGATCAGTTTCACCCGAGATACATCCTCTGCCACCGTGAACCAGACGATGGCGACGACAAGATTCCGGGCGGCGACCGTAGGCCCGTTTACCGGACAGCCCTGGATTTTCCATCCATCCGGGTAAAGGGTTCGAGGTTGTTCCCAGAAGCGCGTCTTGTTGTCGTATCGAACTACGGCGATGTCTCGCACATCATCCCCCGAACGATCTCGGTAGGCGACGATGATCCCATCGGCGGTGTTGGCCGCCGAAGTCTGGCAACATTCACAGACGCGGGAATCCAGCACGGCCTCGTCAGAAAGGCTGCCGCCCGATTTCATGCGGCAAAACCGAAGGGTCATTTCTCGGGTCGGATCCGAAATGTCTTTCCCTTCGAACTCCCGTCCGTCAAGCCAAAGAGCGAGAAGGTCTCCTCGTTTTCCCGGAAGGAGAGAGGCGAACCCGTGCTCGGTCTGGGTGCCATCTTGGTGAGGAGTAAGAGGGCGACCAAATGTTTCACCGTCATCTCGAGAAAACGCAATCCGCACGTCGTAAGCGTAGGTTCCCGTGCCACTCTTTTGCAACCAGTGGGCAGCGAGGTTTCCATCGGTAAGGAAAACAAGGGAAGGAAAGTCCGCCCAGTTAACGAACCAATCGTCGCCGGTAGCGATTTCCCTCCGTGGCACCCAGGTCCCCCCATTCCACCTGGAGAGCAGAAGCTGCTGCTTCTGGCGTTTCTGATTGCTCTCATGCGGGGTGGATTCAATCCAGGTCAAATAGATGTTTCCGTCTGGCGAAGTGGTGAGATTGGGTTCACCCGTCTCGATCGTCGCGGTGACAGGAGTAGGGATCTCTTGAAACACCAGAGGAGGCGCGACCGGACTTGACTCCAAAGCCGGATCCAGGTCGAGTTCGGGGGCTTTCTCGCCCGGGCAAGACACTCCAGTTGCAAGGAGGGTGATGCCAAGCAGAAGAATCGAAAGACTACGATCAACCGACCCGAGTTTGGAAGGCCTGGTAGGCGCGGTACGGGTTTGCACGATGAAAGACCTCCGTGAATCATGGTCTTTGTGAGAGAAAAGATCAGTGTTGGCCTGGAGTCACTCTCAAGAATCTACCCCGGTTCGTCACAGTCGAAATTTTGCCTGACCGGGTCCGAACGTGCAACCGAGTGGAAGAGAAAGGGATCTTGCCGGTGGGATCCCCCGCCCCGGACGATGATTGATTTCGTATGCTGTGCACGGCGAAGGTTATCCAGTGGGATTTTGCGGTCACAGGGTAGGAAGACAGGGTTGTTGATCCGGTGAGGGAAAGCGATGACAGGAATGAATGACCGCCTGCAATCGAACATGGTTGGGGCTCTATTCTCGTTGGTCCTATTTTCGGCCTGGGGATGTGCATCTTTGGGCGGAGCCGAGGAAGACATGTCTTCCGGATGTAGGGAGGTTCTTGCCAGGCAGGAAGCCGCCTGGAATGAAGGGGACATGGACGGTTTTCTTGCCGGCTACGCGCATAGCGATGAACTTCGCTATGTCAGCAAGAAAATGAATCGCGGTTTCGATGGACTCTCGAAGGCCTTTCGTTCCGGATATCCGGATCGGGACACCATGGGAAAGCTCCGGTTCGATGACCTTGAGATCGAAGTTCTCAGCGAAGACCGGGCGCTGGTAACCGGCGCCTATCACCTGAAAAGAGCAAGTGGTCCGGCGACGGGTCGCTTTACGCTGATCATGAGGCGGTATTCCCGAGGTATGGTCATTGTCTATGATCATACGAGTGAGATCAATGTGGATGAATAGCGAGTGGTATGTGAGTCGCCCGAATCTGTCCTACGACTAGCGCGATCCATGTGCGAGCTATCGCTGATAGGCTTCGGTGAGTTCTTGAAGCCTTCGCTGATTTTCCTGGTTCAGCATCCACGGGACGAGACGGAAGGCCCATTGCTTTTTGTCCTGGCCGGGAACGTTCATCCGGCAGTCCTCTCCGAGGCCGGCTAGATCCTGAATCGGAATGATGGCCAGTCGAGCAACCGAGGAAAGTGCGCAGCGAATCATATCCCATTCCACTTCCGATCCGTCGATCCCCAGATAGCGGTTGATCCGGTTTCGTTCCTCATCCCCGATGTCAGACAGGTACCACCCAAGCGTCGTGTTGTTGTCGTGGGTTCCGCTATACACGACCTGATCCCGAAAATGGTTGTGGGGAAGATGGGTGGATTGCTCTCCCCCCATGAAGGCAAACTGCAGAACCGCCATTCCTGGAAGATCGAAGGCGCGTCGGAGTTCGTGCACCTCCTCCGTGATCGTTCCAAGATCTTCGGCGATGAAAGGCAACTCTGGAATTTCCTTCTTGATTGCGGTGAACAGCTCGGTACCTGGAGCCTTGACCCATTCGCCTTCCAAAGCTGTCTTGGCGCCCGCGGGGATGGACCAGTAAGCTTCGAACCCTCGGAAGTGATCGAGCCTCAGGATATCGACCAGCTTGAGGTTGGCTTTCAACCGATCGATCCACCATTGATAGCCGGTTTCTGCGAGCTTTTCCCAGTTGTAGAGGGGCTGACCCCAATACTGACCGTCCTTGGAAAAATAGTCCGGCGGAACTCCGGACACTCGCAAAGGTTCCCGCCGCTCATCCAGCTGAAAGATCTCGGGGTGAGACCAGACATCGGTGGATCCAGCCGTGACGAAAATCGGGACATCTCCGATGATGCGCACACCACGATCGTTGGCGTAGCTTCGAAGAGCCTTCCACTGCCGGGAAAAAAGAAACTGGCAGAAGGCTCGGTATTCGATTTCAGGACCGAGCTGCCGCTTCATCGACTGAATTGCCTTCTTGGCGCGAAGGCGGATGGGACCAGGCCACCGCCGCCAGTCTTCTCCCCGTCCCTTGGCAAAGGCCGCCATGAAGCAAAAATCGTCGAGCCACGAAGCGTTTTCTTCCCTGAATTTGGCGAATGATTCCTCGAGCCCCGGACTCAGTCCCGGACGAAACGTGTCGTAGGAAGCATAGGCTCGCCGAAGCATGGTCTCCTTGAATGAGGTGGCTGACTCGTAGCTGACGGTATAGTCGGGGAAGGAGGGGGCCTGGCTCAGGTCCTGATGATCGAGCAGGCCGTCCTCTACGAGGTCTTCCAGGCTGATGAGCATGGGGTAGCCGGCAAAGGCCGACGTCCCGGCATAGGGTGAATAGCCCGGCCCAGGAGGGGAAAGGGGAAGCACCTGCCACCATGATTGGCCGCCACCGCTCAACCAGTTGACGAATCGTCGAGCCCAGGGGCCCAGATCGCCGATTCCGAAAGGACCGGGGAGTGAGGTTATGTGAGCGAGAACACCGCTCGAACGAGGAATCTTCATCGACCCGAGGCTCCGCCCTTTGGTTCGGGGCTGATCATCTTGAAAGAACACGCGTTTACTTTAGAATGCAGGACCCAACCTTGCCATAAGGTTGGCTGTGAATCAAAAGGGACCTAAGTCGTTTGTTAGAAAAAAGGTCGAGGTGCCATGAAGTCAACAATGCTGACGATGACCTGCCTCCTAGGAGCGTTGGTCGTACCGCGGGTCGCCAGGGCGGCCAACGAAGAACTTACCCCCCACCACGTTGCCAAAATTCAGTCCGTGGGGTCGATCGCCATTTCCCCGGATGGAAGCCAGGTGGCCTACACTCTTTCCGTCCCTCGAGACCCGTTCGAGCAAAAAAACGGTTCGGCATGGGCCGAGCTCCATCTCGTGGGCAAGGACGGGGAAATCCGGCCTTACATCACCGGTGAGGCCTCCGTCGCCAGCATTGCCTGGACGCCGGACGGGAAATCCATTTCTTTCCTCGCGAAAAGAGAGGGGGATGACGAGCGAAGCCTCTACGTGATCCCGATCCGGGGCGGTGAAGCCCGGAAGGTTCTCGAGCATGAGGCGAGTATTTCTTCCTATGCCTGGGGTCCAGACGGAACCTGGGTTGCCTTCCTTTCCACGGAAAAGGTCTCGAAGGAAAAGAAGAAACTGAAAGACAAGGGATTCAACCAGGAGATCTACGAGGAAGAGTGGCGGGCGGCCGAGATCTGGATCGCCACGCTGGGTGAAGATGCAAAGGAACAAAAGCCTCGTCGTCTTCCTCTTCCCGGATCTGCGTCCTCTCTCTCGGTAAGCCCCAACGGAGAGCTTCTTGCCGTGGGTCTTGCTCCCTCGTCACTTGTCGATGACAGCTACATGGCGCGCAAGGTTCGAATCGTCGACCGGAAGTCCGGCGACATCGTGGCCAAGATCGACAATCCGGGAAAGCTCGGGGATATCAAGTGGAGCCCGGACAGCCGCCACCTGGCGATGATTTCGGCGATCGATATCAATGACCCGGCGGATGGCCGACTCATGGTGGCCTCCGCATCGGGAGGAAGCCTCACCGAGATCCTACCGAAGTTCCGCGGGCATGTGGCTGCCATCGCGTGGCAAGACGATCAAACCGTGATGTATATCGGTGATCAAGGGTGTGAGACCTTTTTTGGTGAAGTCGGGATCGATGGCGGGAACAAGAAAGTTCACCTCCAGAAGGGCGAGGCCATTCTTACCGGATTCTCTCTTGCAAAAGACGGTCAGACCTCGGCGTTTCGGGTTTCATCCCCGACCCACCCGAATGAAATCTACCTCATGGCTCACGGCGATGCGGGAGCGCGCCGCCTGACGAACCACAATCCATGGCTCGCCGACATCGAATTCGCCAAACAAGAAGTTGTTGAATATCGGGCCCGTGACGGACTCCGTCTGGAAGGCATTCTGGTTCGTCCGCTCGGAGAAGAAAAAGGGAAGAGATACCCACTCATCCTGACCGTTCACGGTGGTCCGGAATCTCACTATCGTAACGGGTGGATGACGGCCTACTCCATGGCGGGCCAGGTTGGTGCTGCCCAGGGCTTTGCCGTCTTTTATCCCAACTATCGAGGAAGCACCGGGCGAGGCGTCCCCTTCTCCAAGCTCAGCCAGGGAGACCCGGCTGGGAAAGAGTTCGACGACTTTGTCGATGGGGTCGATCATCTCATCGAGATCGGTCTGGTGGATGAGGATCGGGTTGGCGTTACCGGCGGTTCTTACGGCGGATATGCGTCGGCCTGGGGAGCGACCTACTACAGCCATCGGTTCGCCGCGTCCGTCATGTTCGTCGGGATCAGCGACAAGATTTCCAAGTGGGGAACGAGCGACATTCCGTTCGAACTCTTTGCGGTCCACGATCGGCATTACCCCTGGGATGATTGGGATTTCTTCCGATCTCGAAGCCCGGTTCACCATGTTGAAAAGGGGAGAACTCCTCTCCTGATCATGCACGGAAAAGACGATCCACGGGTTCATCCTTCCCAGTCTCTTGAGCTCTATCGGTACGTCAAGGTTCTGGGGAATGCGCCGGTTCGACTCGTTTGGTATCCGGGAGAGGGCCATGGAAACCGCAAGGCAGCAGCACGCCTTGACTACAATCTTCGTCTGATGAGGTGGATGAGCCACTATCTGAAGGGAGAAGGTTCTTCCAAGCCGGACTCCGAAATCGACTATGAAGACCCTCGGGAAAAGACTCCCGGTGCGGAGCCGGTCAAGTAGCGAGAGACGTAGTTATGCAGTCGATCAGTGAAGTCGAGAAGCGATCCGCGGGAGATGGGACGACCATCTCCCGCGTTTGTTTGTGCTTGCTTGCCTTTGGCTGCCTTTTTGGTTCTGGCTGCCGAACCGAGGTGCCGCCTCAGGCGGTGATTCTCATCTCCATCGATACCCTCCGTCCGGATCATCTCGGGTGCTATGGCTACGGTCGGGAGACGAGTCCTTTTCTGGACCAGCTTGCTCGTGATGACTTTGTTCTGTTCGAGCAGGCGTATGCAAATGCGCCGTATACCCTACCCACCCACATGACCATGATGACCGGTCTGTATCCAGAGGCTCACGGGATGCTTCGGCCGTTCATCAAGGGGCACCCGGAAAAAATGGTTCGTCTGTCTCCCCTGGTTCCTACCCTTGCGGAGATCCTCAAGAAAGCGGGGTTCGAGACCGCGGCGTTTACGGATGGGGGGTTTGTCGGGGCTCGGTACGGGTTCGATCGGGGGTTCGATTCCTATGATGACAATTCCTCGGAGAAAGTAGGGGCCGGTTTTGTTCGCTTCCAGGACAACGCGCTGGAATTCATTCGAAGCCAGAAAGATTCCGATTTCTTTCTCTTCCTCCATACGTTCGACACCCATGCTCCCTACGAGCCACCGGCTGAATTCGTGAACCGTTTTCAGGGAGTGGCGCCTGGGAGGGAGTTGCGGTCAAGTTCCCTTCTTGCTCCCAGCTACCTTGCAATTAACGATGGTTTTGGTGTCGCGGATGCAGAGGGCGTTCAGGAGATCGTGGATGCGTACGATGCCTGCATCCGTTTTGTGGACGGTCAAATCAAAGCCATCGTTGCGACGTTGAAGGAAGTCGATCGCTGGGAGAACGCGATCATCGTGTTGACCTCGGATCACGGGGAGGGCTTTCTCGAGAACGGAATCACGGTGGGTCATGGGTTGTTCCTCACCCACGATCAGTTGCGCATCCCCTTGCTGGTGAAGCTTCCCGATGGAGAATTCTCGGGTACCCGGGTTTCCCATGTGGTGGAGCACACCGACATCCTGCCCACGGTTCTTTCCGGCCTGAAGTTAGCGACGCCAAAACACGTGGACGGCCAGGACATGTTGGCAGGCCTGAGAAACGATGAATGGAGCAAGGATCACGCTTTTGCCATCTCTCCCAATTCCAATGACATCCATAGCCTGCTCCGTGGGAATCTCAAGTTCATCGAGGGAGTGAAGGATCCCCGGAACATCGGATTGAGGTGCCATCTTCTTCCGACGAATCCTCAGGAAGTCCCCCGCGGTCTCGATTACAAGGTGAAGGAAAGATCGTTTTGCTACCACTTCGGGCGGGATCCCCTGGGTGTGGTCGAAGAATGGAAACTCAAAGATCGGGTCTATGACCTTTCCTCTCATGCAGAAGAATGGAAGTCTCGGTTGATCCCCTCTCCGGACATCCTGCAGGCTGAAAAGAAAGCAGCGTTGGACCTTGCCTCGGCAGCTCAAGAGAAGGTTCGTCAATGGATGCCCGAGGTTGTTGAGCAGGAGATTTCCAGCAGTGAGATCAGCCGGCTGGAGAGTCTTGGATATGCCGGGGTCATTGCGGCGGCCCAGCCCGAGGAAACACCCGGGGCCGATGAAACAGAGCTACCCCTCAAGCCCTGGCCAGATCGCACCGTTATTGATCGCGATCTTCTTCACGAGGTCGACCGGATCATCTGGGATCTTTCCCGTATCTGGCGAGCTTCCAAGGAGGTTTCGTCGACCCAGCTTAACGAGCAGGTCGATCGAGCAAAGACAAACCTGGGGACATTCTTGCAGAAGAACCCGGAGCTCGGCAACTGGACCGAATGGAGAGTTCTCCGTCTGAATAATCTGTCGACTGCGCTCGGCAAGGAAAAGCCGGGCAACTAGAAGATGAGCGAAGACACCGGGCCGAACACCACGCGTTCCTTCGGGAAAAAGCTTCGCACCGGGTTGGTCATCGATCTTGGACTCCTGGTGGCGCTTGAAATAGGACTTCGTATCTTCGGGGTCACCTTTGAATCCCACCCGGTGTCCTTTCATTTCATGAACAACTTCGATGCTGAAGCCAGGCAGAGTGAAAGCATTGTGAGGCCCCATCCTCGGCTTTTCTGGGAGCTGCGTCCGGGGTCGCGAGATGCGCTCGCCCGGGACGTGATCAACGAGAGTGGCTTTCGAGGGCCGAGATGCTCTCTGGAGCGAACACCGGGGACGTTCCGCCTGGCGGTTCTCGGGGATTCTTGCACCTATGGTGTGAGTGTTTCGTGGAGCCAGACATACGGAGCTCAGCTGCGGGAGTTTCTCAGCCGGGCTCACCCGGAAACGAAGTTCGAGCTCATCAATCGCGGCGTTCATGGTTATACGATCTATCAGGGAAGTCAATTGTTGAAAGAGCGGGTCATTCCCGAGAAGCCTGATGTTGCGGTTCTGTACTACGGAGCCTGGAATGACTTCAACGTGGCGGTAGGAGTCGCGGATACGGAGAAGACTGGGGCTCTTGAAAGGAGCAGAGGCGTGGGAATCGGGTCTGTTGTTCGACCCCTTCGTTTGCTTCGAAGCTACCAGGGTCTCGAGCGGTTTGCCCAGAAGTTTGTCCTTGAACCCGGGCGAAGGAAGCTCATGGATTCCTGGCTCCATGGGGAGTACGAGGGGGAGTTCAGAGTCCCGGCTCCAGACTTCGAGCGAATCCTGGTGGAAATGCTTGAATCGTGTGAGAAGGAAGGGATTCGTGTTGTACTTGTCGTGCCTGAAATCAACTACCGGTATCAGAGTGGACGCCCCAATCTTTTTGAATGGTTGAACATCTATCGGGAGGTTGTTCTGCGGATCGGAACCGAGCGTGGATTGCCCCTCGTCGATCTTCGCGCGATTTCGGAAGGCATCCCTCCGGACGACATCTTCTTTCATCGGGACATTGTTCATCCGAATGCGGGGGGGTATCTCCATCTTGCCTATCACCTGTATCGGTGCATCGAAGATCAGAACTGGGTAGCAACAAACAGGGAGCCGGGAAAAGCGACACGGATCGAAGCGCCGGCTCTTCAATGTTCCTCCATGGTTGTTTCTCGATCGAAGCCGGAGAGGATCACCTTTTCCGTCGATCTTGGATCTTCGAGTGCCGGTGCTCAGTTCGTCCTGATCTCGTCCGAGTCCCCTTGTTTTCTGAACATGGACAACCGAGATGATCCCTTTCCGCTCAGAATCGATACCGATCTGGCGAGGTCAGCTTCTCATGTCCGACAAATCGAGAAGATGGGACTTTCGGTTGTGCTGGACGAAAAGGGGCGAGGGGTTCTTTCTGTCGATTTTTCCCCGGATCTTCTTGTATCCAAAAGGGTGCGTTTCCTGGGTTTTGCCGGGTTTGTCCTGGAACCGTCCGAGCTCAAGAACGTCATGCGCAGTCTGGTTCAAGGAAAGGAAGTTCCAACGAATCCGGTCTGGCTGAAGGTGATTGATTGAACTAGAGCAGTGGACTGAGCAAGCCTACCGCATTGTGCCAGAGACGATGAATCCAGTGACGCCTTTCCCATCGAGCCTGATCGATCGGGAAGGATTGATCGATGTATGATTTTTGCAGCAGTCGAAGGTGGCTGGCGAAGTCGCTGTCGTAGACGATCAAACTCACTTCGAAGTTCAGCTCAAAGCTTCGTCGATCGAGGTTGGCGGTCGAGACGATGGCCAGGTCTCGATCGACGGTCATGGTCTTGGCATGCAGGAGCCCTGGCTCGAAGTGATGAATCTGCACGCCTGAGTCGAGCAGCGCTGCGTAGTAGCTCCGGCTTGCGGCAGCTACAAAGGGAGAGTCGTTTCGCGCGGGCACGACAAGGTGGGTTGCGACTCCGCGTCTTGCGGCAGTGCATAGGGCGGTGACCGTCGTTTCATCCGGAACGAAGTAGGGAGTGGTCAGGATGAGCTCTTCCTTGGCCGTATTGAATGCGGTGTGCATCAGCTGTCGAAGTGCCTGATTGTAGGAATTGGGCCCGGTGCCGATGATCTGCGCAGTCATCCCATCTTCGATCGGGTCCGGATGAGGCCGTGGAAGACTCGCATGGTGGTCCGGGTTTTCGAGAAGCCAGTCTTCGTTCGCAAGATCTTGCATGTCTCGCAAGACCGGACCTTTGATTCGCACCATGGTGTCGATCCACGGGGCGAATTTTTTCTTGGGTGCGAACTCGGGGTCGGCAATATTCTGACTGCCGGTGTAGCCGATGCAACCGTCGATGATCGCGATCTTCCGGTGATTTCTGAGATCGATCCGGCTGAAGATGACTCGAACCAGGCTCGCGGGCAATGCTTCGGTAACGGACACGCCGCCGGCAATGAGGTTGCGCCGAAGATCTGAGCGCAGGAATCCTCGGGACCCAACACTGTCGACCAGGAGACGACAGGTAACACCTCTTTTTACCGCTCGAACCAGAGCTTCCCCCACTTCGCCACCCGTTCGATCGGCGAGGTAGATGTAGAATTCAAGGTGGCAATAGTCCGTGGCGTCGTCGATGTCTTGAATCAGGCGGTTTCGAAAATCGTCCGGTTTTCCGATGAGCTCGATCGCGTTTGCGGGTAGCGGAAGGTTGTGGGAAACCGCTTCTCCGAGCCTGGCGATCTGGCGGTGTTCCAGAGGGAGGTCGTCCCAGATTCGTTCCTCCTGAATGCCGAGGCGACTCTGGATGTTCGGGCTTTCTACCTTTTTGCTGATCTCCTTGTGGAGATCCCGCCGCTTTTTTCCGAGTCGAACCTGCCCTACGAGAAGATAGGCAAAGAGACCAAAAAAGGGCACGGCCAGAATCAAGACGACCCAGGCAAGGGTCGATGAGGGTTGAACTCGATGCCGGGTCAAGATCACCATGACCAGAAGAGAACGCAGGAAGAACTCGAAAAGGAAACCGAGAGCGATCCAAAGATTGTCGTCAAACATGATCGTTACCGGTTCGTCCAGCGCGGATCTCTTTTTTGAAGGAAAGCCTCGATTCCTTCGTTTGCGTCGTGGGTCGACATGAGATCGTTCAAGTAGAGTTCTTCTAACCGGGAGAGCTCTTCTTCGAGGATGCGATCAAACCGTTGACGAGAGGCTTTTACCGTGTGGTGAAGGGCGACCGCACTCCGAGGCAGGACCGACGCTTCAAGAAATTCCAGGGCCGATTGTTGCGGGTCGTTGGACACGGTGTGCACGAGACCGAGCCGTTTGGCTTCCTCTGCATCGATGCTGCGCCCGGTCAAGATAAGATCTTCGGCGGCGGCTTGTCCGATTCTGGATGGAAGGATCAAGGACGCGATCGGCGGAAAGACCCCGAGTCGAATCTCGGGTTGCCCGAGTTTTGCGTCTTTCCTGGCAAAGATCCATTGACAGGCAGACGCCAGCTCGAGGCCGCCTCCCAGGCATTGTCCTTGGATCACAGCGACGGTGGGCCGGGATATTTTGGCAAGAGTCCTGAACAAGGCATGGAACGATTCGAGCATGGATCGCACGAGGTCTCGATGGTGTTCCGGAATGCTTGCGCCGTACGAGAAATGGTCACCGTCTCCGCTGAAGACGATCGCCTTGATATCGGGCCTCGTTCCCAGGGACGCAAGAGACTCGGTGAGCTCGTTCATCATCTGTCGGTCGAGGACGTTGCCCCGTGGATGGGCCAGGGTCAGGTGCAACACCTGTTCGTCATGGGAATGGGAGACCCGAATCTTGGTTGGATTGCCGGTGGATTCCATCATTTATGTTGAAGGTTCCACGCCGGGTCGAATGTTTCCGGAGGGTTCTGGAGGTATCGAATGCAGCGACCGGCAAGGAGAAGGGTTGGGGTGTCGTAATATTCTTCAGCCCCGCCAAGGAGAGGGAACAGGGTCAGGCTGGCCTCGACGAAGGATTGGTTCTCGTAGAGGGCGAGGGCTTTTTCGTAGGCATTCCGTCGGGAATTCCATTCGTCTGATTCTTCGGGGGCGGAATGCAGCTCGTGCAGAATCACCGGACTCGCCATTCCCGCGAGGTGAGCCTGGCACAGCCGACGAGTGAGAAATTTGTCCCCGAGTTTTTCCTGGGTGGTTCCTGCGATGAGGATGGGCGTTCGCAGTTTCTTGGTCGTTGATTCAACCCGGCTTGCGATGTTCACCGTGTGCCCAAGAGGGCCGTAATGGAACTTATAGTCACTGCCCGTATTTCCCACCATGCAGAGCCCCGTGTTGATGCCGATGCCAAAGTGCAGGTCGGCTCCAAGGAGATGTTTCCATTGTTCGTTGAGTGCGGGAAGGTCCTGGTGCATGGCAAGGGCCGCCCGGCAGGCTCGTTCTGCGTGATCTTCCTGTTCCAGGGGAGCGTTCCACATGGCAAGGAGCCCGTCTCCGAGGTAACTGGCGACGACCCCACCTGACTCGGTGACCCGCTTGGTGAGCCGACTCATCACACTGCCTACGAATTCACAAGTTTGACTTGCATCCATTTTCTCCGAGTGACCGGAAAAATTTCGGATGTCACTGAAGAGGACGGTGATCTCTCGATCTCGCCCGGTGAGGAGGCTTGGATCTCGCTGAAGGGCTTCGACGAGGCGGGGGGAGAAGAATTGTTCAAAGAGCACTTGCTGTCGATTGGCTTCGGCTTCCTGATTGACTCTTGCTCGCCCGGCACCAACCGCGGCCGCGAGGACCTGAACGATATGGGCTTCGAGAGGACGAATCGCCTGAGCGCAATCGGTCATGTGACAGGATCGGATCCCGTAAATGGCTCCAACGACCCTGTCTCCGTCGAATACCGGAGAAGCGACAACTGCCGAGACGTCGGACATGGTCTGGCTGGCAAGTTGAACGTCCGCGTGTTGATAGAAAGTTCTACGCTGTTCTTGAATGTGGCGGAGTACGGTTTTTGAGAACTGAACCGGAGGGTTTGAGTTTGCCGAGTGGCTGGCGAGGACCGACCATTCGTTGGAGCTCAGCTCGAGCACGTAGCCACAGTCCAATCCAACGAGCTCTACTAGCGCTCGCGCCGTTCGATCGTAGAACTCCGTCGAGTTGGCGGCGGCACGTTGGACGTCGATCAAGGTTTCGAACCAGCTGGCGAGAGTCTGCATGTCGGGTGAGTCAGAGATTTCGGCAAGAGACTTACGAGGTCCGGTCGTCTCGGCTGTACCGGCCTGGATGGGTGCCAGAATTGTGTTGAACGATTGGGGGGGTGTCGGATTGGGGGCCGGAGCCGCAACGATGTCGGGCATGATCTTGGAATCGATCTCGAATTCGGTCTCGCCCACCGAGAGTCGAATGGGCGGAGTCAGCTCTTCGGACTTGCCAGGTGCGATGGTCGCCGATCCCGCGAGCTTCATTCCGACCTTGTCGCTCAGGTTTGTGAGAACGACCCGACCATCTCGTTGGCATTCAAGACGCAACTGATCTCGCGAAACGAAGCCGTCTTTCAGTTGAACCCGAGGAATCCCCTGGCCGGGGCCTCGACCGAATTCCAGCGTTCCTTCGGGGAGATCGTGAGTCTGAACTTGATGGGGGTTCCGGATGCGAATCTGGAGCATGATTTTGGCTGACCTCAGGGAATCTGCACGTCGGCGTTCGTACGGTAATAGCGAGGGATCGGCCCCCGGAGTCGTTCCCAGACTTCATCACAGGAACGTTTCTCTTCATCCGTGAGCGGGGCTTTTTCAAGTGTTTCGAGGTTGGTCTTGAGCTGGTTCCGGTGGGTTGCGCCGAGAATGACGCAGTGAACATCGTTGCTGTCCAAGGTGAATCGAAGGGCGAGCTCGAGGAGGGATCGTCCGCCCTGGGTCGCAACTTTCGTGAGTTCGGTCGTCGCCGTCATCAGGTCCTCGTGCCAGTACCTCTTGCGGTAGAATTCATTCTGGTTGAGTCGACTCTCTTTGGAGGCCTTTTCCGTCTGCTGGTATTTGCCGGTAAGAAGGCCTCCTGCCAGAGGATTGTACACACAATTGGCCAGATCGTAGTGTCGGGTCATCGGGAAGAGCTCGGACTCGATGCTTCGGGAGATGGCGTTGTAGAGAGGTTGGATGACCAGAGGCTGAGTCCAGCCCTGCTGTTTTGCCGTGTGGACGGCGTCAGCGACCTGCCAGGCGGCGAAATTCGAAAGGCCGATGTAGCGGATTTTTCCGGCGGAAACTTGATCCTGGAGGCACCGGAGGGTGACTTCAATCGGGGTGTCATCATCGGGTTGGTGCAAGTAGTAGATATCCAGATAGTCGGTCTGAAGCCTCTTGAGGCTCGCTTCGAGCTCCTGGATGATGACCTTGGGGCTCAGCCCGACGCTGCGCCGATCGGTGCCGACCGGGTAGCGCACCTTACTTGCGATGACCAGGTCCGCCCGGTTCTGTCGCGCTTGCATCCATTTGCCGAGGATCTCTTCTGACTTTCCCGCGGTGTACATGTTTGCGGTGTCAAAGAAGTCGACCCCGTGGGAAAGAGCCAGGTCAGCCATGGCAAAGGACTCGGATTCATCCGAGGGATTGGCGAATGTCATGGTGCCAAAGCAAAAGCGGGAGACATGAAGACCGGTGGCCCCGAGTCGTATCTGTTTCATGGGGGTTAGTTTCTCCCTAACAACCCCATCCTGTCTACCCTCAACTCTTCCCTGTCTTCCCGCTCTTCCCCCTGGCTCGTGGGCCAGGGGTGTGGCTCAGATGAGCCGGACTTATTTCTCCATCTCCGCTAGCAACGCATCGATTGCTTCATCGAGATCCTCTTCTTCCAGGTTTTTCCCACGGATCTTGCCTTCCGCATCGAGAAGGAAGAGGGTGGGCCATCCTCGGACATTCCAGGCCTTGGAGATGGGGCCTTGAGTGCCGTCGGGACCATTCCAGAAGCTTCTCCAGGTGATTCTCTCCTTCTTCACCACGGTTTCGAGCTCAGAGAGGTTGGTGTCCGAGTTCACACCGATGAGAGCAAAAGGCTTGTCCTGCAGTCTTTTCACGAGCGACCGCTCGTAGGGGTACATGGCCCGGCAAGGAGGTCACCAGTTGCCCCAGAAATCCAGGAGCACTACTTTTCCTCGGTAGTCCGAGAGCTTGAACGGTACGCCGGTGAGATCCTTTCCGTCCACCTCGGGAGCCATCTGGCCGATGGCGAGGTTCGTGAGAGCGAAGATGCCCCGATCTGCGAGGGTTCCGTAGGCTTCTCCTTGCCAGTCTTTCGCCGTGCCGAACTTGGTCTTGATTTCGTGAAGGAGGGAGAGCGCGTCGGACTGTTCTTCCTCGGTCACCTCGACCTCGGCCGACTTCATCACAACCGAATCAGCAACGGCGAAGAGGCAGGCAGCCTGCACTCGCCTGGACCGGGATTTCTTCCGGATCGTATCAAGGTAGGCTTTGATTTCGCCTTGCGTCTCTTTTGGAGCCTTGGCCAGGTCCATTTGCAAGTCGGTCGGGATCCAGCGAAGCAGACCTTGCTCGTAATCGGCGAACTGGGTCAGGATGATCCTTGCCGCCCGAGCCTTCTTCTCCGCGAGGGCCTCGTTATCGCTGAAGCCGCTGGCGATGGCGAGGATCGTGGTCAGGGAGTCGAACCGTCTCCGGTTTCCCATGCTGTCATCGAAGATGGCAAAACATCGGTGGGTAAGAGCCAGGGCCTCGTCGGCCGAGAAACTCTCCTCATATTTTGCTTCTTTCCATTCCTGCCGGACATCTTTGAGCGAGTCGCTCTTGGCGGAGGCTGGACTCGAAAATGCGAGGGAGATGAGCAGAACCCCCGAGAGCCAGGCCTGAGTCATGGAAGGACTCCTTTCATGGGAAACTGATGAACCGAAAACCGGGAACATTCGTTTGGTCACTACTGTATACGGAAGACAGGTGGGGGGATGGAGAGAAGAAAATCGGGAGACGGGGCACCAAACCGTCTTTCCGTCTGTATGTTCTTCTCTCATAACAACTTCCAGCTGGATCCTTCGGGGTGGTCTAAAGCTAGCCAGGGATTCTTATTCCGCCCCTGGCGTTTTTGGGTTCAATATCCAGCTGATTGGATCCGCTTGACGCGTTCACGCAAACCACGAACGATCGAAGGAGAGAGTATGACAGGAGGCAGGAGACCCGGAGGCCTGACCGCGTTGGCGGTCTTCAATTTCATTCTCGGGGCAATCTTCTCGGGGCTCGCGCTGATTGGCGTCCTGGTATTCGTCGCGATTTCCGCGATGGGTGACCAGATGGACGAACAGGCGAAGGCCTCGCTGGAAGACATTGAGAAGGTGGGAATCGGGGTCTTTGTGACGCTCTTGGCGATTTCGTTCGTCAATGCAATGATCCTCATTGTCGCGGGTGTTGGTTACCTCAAGCAGAAGAAGTTCCTCGGGCGCACCTTGGGGAATGTGTACTCCTTGATCAGCCTGGGAAACACGGCTCTTGGATTGGTTCTGCTCGCCGAGATGGAGGGCGGAGGATTCAGTTTTTGGACGATCCTCGGATTGATCTATCCATTGCTCACCTTGCTGATGATCAATGTCACCTTCAAAGAAGACCTCGTAAACTAGCGGATACGCATGAGCCTCAAAGACATTCGAGCCCGACACCTGACCTTGATCGCCGTCTACTCCATGAAGCATGCCCTTCGGGGAGGGTCGGGGCTGGTTTACCTTCTTGTTCTTCTGCTCTTTGGTCTCAGCGTCGGCTCCATCGTCATGATGCCGATCGAGCTTGCTCAGAAGGAAGCCAAGAAGCAGGGCGTTGACCAGACCGACGAGCAGGTTCTGGATGGGCTTGTTGATATGGGAAAGCCGATGCTCGTTCGGTTCATCGGTGATTTTTCCGACGTTCCAGAAGGGGAGACCGCGGAGGAGAAGGAAGTCCGGGAGAATAAAGGTAAGGAGGCGGAGCGGCGAGTGAATTATCTCGTCTCGGAAAAGCCTGCTCTTCTTTCGGTCATTCTTTTCATTCTCATGTTTGGTCAGCCATTCATCGTGACGTTTAGCGGGTTCAACCTCGTCTCGAGCGATGTTCGGAGTCGGGGGATTCGATATCAACTGATACGCACCGAGCGGATCAATATCTTCCTCGGCCGTTACATCGGGACGTTGCTCTTTGCGACGATTTCCTTGGCGGTCGTGATTGGTACGATCTCGCTATATCTTGGGCTGAAGTTGCGGATCTATCCGACCGGCGATCTGATCTTGTGGAGTCTGCAAGGGTTTTTGGCCCTGGCTCTGGTCACCCCGCCGTATCTTGCCCTTTGTTCCTGGGTATCCGCTCTTATCGATTCCCCCTTTGCTTCTCTGGTGGTTTCGAAGCTGATGATCGGTGGAGTTCCTCTGATTGCTTTCATTGGAAAGAAAAGCTGGGAGCCGCTTGAGCTGGTGAAGTACGTTCTTCCCTGGGGAGTGCAAACCAACTTTTTCCATCCGGATATCTCCCTGACGGTGATCGCGACCCTCGCCTGTTTCGGGTACACGGCGTTTTTCCTCTTCCTGGGGGTTCGCCACTTCAATCGGTGTGATCTTTGATGGAGAGTGCAGCCATGACCCCGGCGGTTCGAATCTCGGGTATCACCAAGAGCTTTGGCAATCTGAAGGCGATCGATTCCCTCAGCTTTGATGTCCCTCAAAACACGATCTTTGGCCTTTTGGGACCCAATGGTGCGGGGAAAACGACCCTCTTTTCCATCATTGCCAACTTCTTGCAGTCGGACGGGGGAAGCATCGAGGTGCTGGGAACGGATGTTCGTCGTCCTTCCGAGCTGCGGGGCCGCATGACCATTCTTCCGCAAGATGCGGAGTTTCAGGGAAACGTTCCGATCATGGAGCAGCTGGTTTTCTTCCGGCTCCTGGATGGACGTTCTCGGGCGGAGGCCGAAAGAGAGGTCATGGAGGCCCTCGGCAAGGTCGGGCTCGAGGAATACTCAAGGCGCGGGGCCCGGGTTCTGTCCCACGGAATGACCAAGCGTCTTGGCATCGCCCAGGCATTTCTTGGCGAGCCTGAAGTGATCTTGCTTGATGAGCCGACGGCGGGGCTTGATCCCCAGAACGCAAATCAGATCCGGGAGCTTGTCCGGGACCTTCAGACCCGAGCAACCATTGTTATCAGCTCTCACAACATGTTCGAGATCCAGGATCTTTGCGACCACGTTGCGATCGTTGACAAGGGAAAACTCATCCAGACCGGGTCGGTGGATGAGGTCACCGGAAGCGGGCGGGAGCTCGACCTTCGGGTCTCGCGGGATTTCACTCCGGAGGAGCTCGCCAGATTGAAGACCGTAACCGGAGTTCTGGACGTTCGCACCAAGGGAGAGAAGCGTTACACGGTGAGCGTCAATTACGAGGATGAGGGGGACGAAGCGGATGCGAACCTTTCCTCCCTTTTGCGCCAGGTGCTGGATCTTGGGGTGACGCCCCGGGGGCTTGCCGCGGGAACGAGTCTCGAGACTCACTTCCTGCAGGTCACCGGTGAGGGAGAGACCGGGAAGTAGGGGTTGGGTCGGGGCTGAGCGCCCTCAAAGAATTTGGAGATTTTTCGAATGTTCGATTCCGAATGGAATCATGTTCGATAGGGCCGGAATGACCTCTCGATTCAAATCCGATTGGAAGGCGGAAGGTAGCCGTTGGGACGACTAAGAAGTCGCACGCAATGGTTTCGTGCCTGTGATTTCGAAGAAACGTCCGCCATGCTCGACCGTCCGTGTCTGAGAGAGTTCTAGTGTCAGTTTGACCTTGGCTTTTGGTAGACCCGCTTTGGGTCGGTTGGGCCTTCACCAATCTCGATCACGCTTCCGGTTTCTACCAACCTCTTCAGGTGGGTTCGCACGGTCCGAGTCGTGAGCGATAGATGCTTGGCGATGCTTGATGTCGAGTGCGGTAGATCGTCACCGAGAAGAGCGAGAATGCGACGGGAGAGTCTTCATGATGGGGCGGGTCGAGGACGCGTCTCGTTTGAACGCAAGAGTCTTGCCTTCGTGTCGTCGTAGAAGGTCCTCTGCTTCCATGCTATGAAAATTACTATGAAGAGTCGGAAGCCCCAAGTGTTCCGAGTATCTCGGTTCATGGCCCAGGTTGCTTGGAACCTCACCTGCGTAGGCGGTTTCCTCGAGGGCAAAAAGATGATCCTTCATGACGGAGATACAAAGTTTAGCGACGAGTTCCGCGCAACCCTCGATAATTCAGGCGTGAAGTGTCTGAAGCTGCCTCGAAGAAGTCCCAACTTGAACGCATACGCGGAGCGCTTTGTTCTTTCCATAAAATCCGAATGCCTGGATCGAATGATCTTCTTCGGCGAACGGTCACTTCGTCGGGCTATTCGGAGCTATATTGTCCATTATCATTCGGGAAGAAATCATCAGGGTATGAATAACCGACTACTCTCAGGTCACGAACCGATGAAGCGCGGCCGAATCCGCTGCCACGAGCGAATCGGCGGGATGCTCAAGTACTACTACCGCGCTGCTTGATCCGAAACACTCGACCTCCGCATCCTCCAAGCATGAGATCGGTTCGGCCTCACAACGCCACCACCCCTTGAGTTCGATTCAAAATGGCCGAACGGGATAGGATTTGCCATCGCTGCAATCCCCTCAACCCAAGATCAGCCGCTCAAAAACCACCGACTTCGCCCGGATGAGTTTTTGAATAGGACGGGATTATCCTGCGACTAACCGATAGGAACTTCGGGGTCCTTCGTACTTTTAATGCTAGGAACAACCGGCTCGTCGAAAAAGCTTCTTAGCCGAACGCCAAGTGCATCAAGGATTCTGCTTGTGCGCTCGACGGTGATTCCATGGTATTCGTTCCGTTCGTCTCTAGACACCTGAGTCTCATGGACAGCGAGTCGATCTGCAAGTTCTCTTTGTGTGAGACCAAGTGCGATGCGAAGGCCGACCAGCATTTGTCCGAGGCCATGGAGATTGCTCATCTCGCCTAGATCTCCTCGCTTGAGGCGCTCGTAGCTCTCAACCTCTTCCTTGAGTTGAAGATGAAAGGAAAGGAACGGATCAGTTGCACGTTTGATCTCGTTTGCGCTCAGACCGTTCTTTTTGAGCGCAACGCGTTGGTCGGCAAGTCGCTTTTCTTCTTCCCCGAGCCTATTGACTGCTTCTTGGTATTCATTTTCGTTTCGAATCATAAGGCACCTTTGATCTTTACGATGCCCCTTGGCTTCCGCTCGCGACGTGAAATACGAAAAGCGGACGGAAACTCAAGCGCATTACCAAATTCGTCAGTGATTCCTGACGGCTGACCAAAATGGGGATAGAGCTCGACTCTGTACTGATGCCACATCGGAAGCTGGGCTTTGGGATAACCCCGATAGGGTCTGCGAGACGATGGGTCCCAGGTCCAGGTTTTATGGGGGTCGAGAAGGTTGAGCTCACGCTCAAGTCGTCCCGAAGCCAGCGTTTTCATCTCGCATTCGAAGTATCCATCAATATCATTTGGGTGATCTTTGTCCTCAACAAACGAGCCGTCGATAAAGATCTGGTCGATCCCGACTTTCCAAAGCTGCTGAACGAGTCGCTCAAGCTGATCGACGAGGACGGCCCGCCACTCAGAGTCCCAGTTTGGGTATTTCACACCTGGCCCAGAAACAAGAGTCGACTGCCGCAGCTCGTCGACAGTCATCTCAAATTCCTTAGGCGGGAGCATCCCGTCCGAGTTGAATTCTAATGGAACTGATGGCATTCAACCGTTTCCCCAGCTCTATACATAATAGTCTAACTTAACACTTATGTCAAGTTCTTGGTTCTTGCTCCGTCGGCAGCCGTACCCACTCTTGGAAATAGGCTTGCGCGATCTACCGACAAAACTGCGGGAGTTGCATATCTAGTTTTTTGCAAAGCCAAGCCCCTCAACCACTTACAACGAAAACCCTCAGCTTCCCAAGCTGACACTCTACGCGCCTTTTACGTTGGCGACCCGTTATGTTTTGAAATCAAGCGCTTATGCTTGATTCAGAGCAACGCTGCCCGCCAAAAGCGAGTGTCCTCTTGCGTGCGAAGTGTTGAACGACCAAACGACCGAACGACCATCCTCCCTCCTACCAGAGCCCGCTCTTCAACCTCTCTTCCTTCCACACATCGGCTTCATTGCTGTAGCCGTTTTGCTCCCAGAATCCTGGCCGATCCTCCTCGAGAAACTCGAGCCGGGTCACCCATTTGGCTCCCTTCCACAGGTAGGGGGTGAAGAGATCTTCCCGCCCTGGAATGTGGCCGATCACCGCTCGCACAGGGTAACCGTGTTCAAGCGTCAGGGGAGCGCCGTTGACGTGAGTTGCAAGAAGGAAGCTCTCCTGGAGGACGACCGAGAGAGGGAGGTTCGTCGTGTAGTCATCGGCGGCATGTTGGAGCACGTAACGGGCCGAATTCTTCAGCTTCAGGATGCCTTCGTTCACCAGGGTCTTGAGAGAAATTCCCTCCCAGACGGTCTCGAATTTGCTCCACTGAGTCACGCAATGAATGTCCATCTGGACCGACTCTTTTGGCAGATCCAAGAATTCCTTCCATCCAAGACGAACTTCCTGACTCACCGCTCCGTCCATCCGGAGTTCCCAGCGCTCCAGATCCGGCGCCGGGTGGCGACCCAGGTCTAGCACCGGGAACTTGTGTGTCAGAGATTGACCCGGGGGCAGACGTCCTTCACGGGCCATTCGCTGCTCGTCGCTTTTCCTCATGGTCAGGGTTTTCCCCAAGTCGTTGATGCTTTAGGACATAGGGAGCGGAGCCCGCTCCACAAAAACTCGATTCCCCGGACCCGAATCTGGGGTAAAATAACCATATCCGGGCCAACCAAACCAAAGACGGAAACAGAACTTATGAGTATTTCTTCCCTCTCGTCCCCTTCTCGAGCGAGGCGAGCCGCTTTTGTCTCCATCCTGATGATCTTCTTCGGCTTCGTCCTGGCCCTTCCCGGGTCTACCCAGCCCTCTTCCGTCTTTGGCTCGCCCGAACCAGGAAGGCTCAGCCTCCATGTTGGGGACCTTCGAACCGAGGAACTCGAGAATTTTCTGCAGACCCCCCCGGATCGATTCAGCTCTACCAGTCGTTACCTGGTGCAGCTAGATGGCCCCATCACACCGGCAAAAAGAGAAGACCTCGAAGGCATGGGAGTCGTCCTGGAAGAATACATTCCTCACTATGCTTATGTCGCTCGCCTCGGGCGTGTCCAGCCTCGAGATATTACGGCAGCTCCTTTTCTTCAATGGGTTGGCTCCTTTGAAACATCCTGGAAAATCGAAGGGAGCATCGGCCAGAGGACGTTTGCGTCTGAAGAACGACAAGAGATGATCGAGGATGGCCAGGTTGCCGTCATCGTTACTCTTTTTCGGGGGGTTCCGGCGAGCGTCGTTCTCGACCAGCTTGAAGTCTTGAACCTTGGCGATCTTCTGGTTCACAGGATTGCTCCCCTTGCGGGCAACGTGACGATTTCTCTCAGCATGCGCCTTGAGAACCTGGAGCTCTTCTCGGATATCGAGGAAGTGCAGTTCGTCGAAGAGGCGCCGGAGATCACCCTTCGAAACAGCACGAACCGGTGGGTCGTTCAGAGCAATCAAACGAATGTCACTCCCCTCTATGACAACGGAATTCACGGCGAGGGACAGGTCGTCGGGATCATGGATGGCCGGATTGATGTGGATCATTGTTCGTTCAGTGACTCTCAACCCATCGGCCCGAATCATCGCAAGATTCTCGCCTACAATACGGCCCAGGGTACGGACGTTCACGGAACTCACGTTGGTGGAACTGCCGCCGGAGACAGTGGCGCATCGGACAATAACCGGGGGGTTGCCTATCTCTCCAAAATCGTATTTCACGATGTCCCCGCATTCACCGAAACGGCCATGCACAGCCGGTTGAGTCTGCATCATGGCCAGGGCGCCAGGATTCACACCAATAGCTGGGGCGACGACGGAACCACGAATTACAACAGCTTGAGTCGAGGAATTGATTCGTTTTCCTACGACTTTGAAGACTCTCTGGTCATGTTTGCAGTGACCAACACATCCTCCTTGAAGAACCCGGAGAATGCCAAGAACAGCCTTGCGGTTGGAGCGTCCCAGGACTCCCCGAACCAGGGAAACTTCTGTTCTGGTGGAGCCGGTCCCTCAGTAGACGGACGCCGTAAACCGGAGATCTTTGCCCCGGGATGCAGTACGAACTCTTCGAGTGCCGGAACTTCCTGCGGAACGACATCTCTTACCGGAACATCCATGGCTTCTCCGGCGGTGGCGGGAACGTCCTGCCTCATCCGTCAGTACTATGTCGATGGCTATTACCCAACGGGAAGCCCGAATGGCCCGGATTCAATCACACCGAGTGGTGCGTTGATCAAGGCAACGGCTCTCAATGCTTCGGTCGACATGACAGGAATTACCGGTTATCCGAGCAATCAGGAGGGCTGGGGGCGAATCACCGCCGATCGTTCCCTTTTCTTTTCGGGTGACACTCGAAAGCTTGAGGTTCTTGACGATATTCGAAATGCCTCCGGGCTTTCGACGGCCGAGACCAATGAATACTCGGTAGAAGTTCTGGGTTCTACCGAGAAGCTTCAAATCACTCTGGCCTTCACCGATGCGCCGGCCTCTGCCGGAACCGGATCAGGTCAGGCCGCGGTCAATGACCTCGATCTTGAAGTTGTTTCACCCACGGGAGATCTTTTCCTCGGGAACTTCTTCCTCAACGGGATCTCAAGCACGGGCGGAACAAAAGATGTCCGCAATAATGTCGAGCAGGTTCACGTTTCTTCTCCCGCACCCGGCTTCTGGACGATCCGGGTGAAAGCTGCCGCGGTGAACCAGGGTACCCAGGGTTATTCTCTGATTGCGACGGGGGACATTGTTCAACAGCTCCCGCCCCTTCGGGTGGTTCTTCCCAATGGCGCTCCCCAAAGGGTCTCTCCCGGGGAGACGGTCGATGTGGATGTTACCGTCGCCGCCGGAACGGAAAACGTCGTGCCTGGAAGCCCGAATCTTCACTTCCGGCTGAACAGCGCTGCTTCCTTCCAGTCGACGGCTTTGACATCCCTGGGTGGCGATGACTACCGAGTTTCTCTTCCCGCCTCCGACTGCGGAGATGCGCCGGAGTTTTACTTCAGCGCCCAGGGAGACGGAGGAACGACCATCTTCAATCCGGGGAACGCCCCGTCATCAACCTACCTTGCCGAGGTGGGGGAGATTGCAAGCCTGTTCGCGGATGACTTCGAGACCGATCAGGGATGGACGATTGAAAACGGAAACATCCTGGCCGGCGCCTGGGAGCGAGGAATTCCTTCCGGGGACGGAACACGGGGCGATCCCGTTGTTGATGCGGATGGATCCGGGCGTTGCTATGTGACACAAAACGGCGCGGGTGACACGGATGTCGATGAAGGTCCAACCCGCCTCGTCTCGCCCGTCATGGACCTGGAAAGCACGAACGCCACGGTCTCCTGGTCCAGATGGTTCTCGAATGACGACGGGGATGATGATCTCATTGCCCAGATTTCCGACGATGGTGGATCAACCTGGATTCAGCTCGAGTCCGTTACCGGAGGAAGCGGAGGTTGGGTCGAAACCAGTCACCTCATCAACGATTTCATCACTCCAACGAGTACGGTTCGATTCCGATTCATCGTCGCCGACGTCCCGAATAATTCAGTTACCGAGGCCGGCATCGACGCTTTTCACATCGAGGAACTCGGTTGTATCCCCGCGGGGGACAACCCGGATCTCGAAGTGAGCAACATCCAGGTGGATTACGACCCGCTCGACGGAGATGTTGATGCGGGCCCAGGTGGAGTGGGTCAGGCAATCAACGTTCTCGTGACGATTCGAAACCGGGGGAACGTGCCCATCCTGACGGCTCATGTGAGCCTGGATGCGAACGTTACGAATGGCTCGACCCTCAAGATGAGTCAGGTGCTTACCGACTTTGATCCGGCGCCGGGGATCCAGAGCCTGGCTCCTGGAGTCAGCTCGGTTGTCCTCTTCAGCTATACAACCGGTCAGCTTGATCGATGCGGGACCTACACGTTGGTCGCGTCCCATACTCCCAACAACCTTCAATCCATGGGGATGAGCGGCCCGATCTTTGGCGACCGTGACACGGGCAACAATCAACGCATGGACCATCCGGATACAGAAGCCAATCCCGAGGACGATTTCTCTCCGGATCTTCTGGAGCTTTCCTTTGGAACGTTCGCCGTGTCGATTCAGGCTGTCTCGGAAATCATCGAGGATCGGGCGACCGAAAAAGTCAGGGTCGATCTTGATTACACCGGCCTTGGACCTGGAATGGATTCTCACGATATTCGATTGTTGGTGGACCTGGTCGACGACGAAGGTATACCCGCTTACCTCGGGGTCCTGATTCGATCCAAGGACGGAGTCCGTTCGAATGGCTCAAGATCTTTTGTCTTCAAGCTCGCTGTTTCAGGCCTCACCCCGACTCCGCCGCCGAACGCCGAGTATCGGGTAAGATTCCGCTTGAGAGATGTGAACTCGAGTGAGATTTGTATCGAGGCCACCACGCCAAACACGACGACCCTTCAATAGGGTGCAAGTGAAGGGGTAGTTGATAGATGTCGATTTCTTGGCCTTGGGAAAGGGTTAGTCGTACCGGAACCCAGGCGTGTGTCATTCTTGTTTGCCTGCTTGCCTGGTTGGGAGCCTCGTCCGGTTTGGCCCAGGAAGTCGGGGCAACCTACACTCTCTATCAGGCTGAGCTCACCGGGCTCAGTGAACCCGGCGGCGTTGCCATTGCGCGCTCGGGTAGGATCTTCGTTGCTGACTCCGGCAATCACCGCATCCGTGTTTTTGATTCCACGGGCGAGAGCGTCGCCTCCTTTGGAGGGCGGGGCGAAGATCCCGGAATGCTCCTTTTCCCCCGGGACGTCTGCATCTCAGGAAGTGGTGAGGTGGTGGTCGCGGATACCGGCAACCACAGGGTTCAGGTGTTCTCCGTCGAAGGAGAGCTGCTGCGGGGATGGGGAAAGCGCGGGGAAAGCTCCGGGGAATTTTGCCTCCCGACGGGAGTTGCAACGAGCGGCGATCGGATTCTTGTTGCCGATGAAGCAAATCACCGGATTCAGGTGTTTGATTCACAAGGCGTGTTCCTGAGCACCGTCGGGGAAGGACGGCTTCGATCTCCCTCGAAGCTTTCTGTTTCTGACGATGGGCGGATCTATGTCTCGGATCGATTCCTGGATCGGATTCTGACCTTCAGCGCCGAGGGAGCGTTTTTTGGCACCTGGGGGCGTTTTGGCGAGTATCCAGGGTTTCTTGCCCACCCGGAAGGGTTGGCCGTCAATCAGGGTTCGATCTATGTCGCGGACACAGAGAACCACAGGATTCAGATCTTCAGCCCTTCCGGTAAATGGCAGGGGCAATGGGGAAAGCACACCATTCTTCCTCACGAGGGTGAGGGGAAGATTCATTATCCGTCGGCGATCGCCTTTTCTCCTTCGGGAGAGATGGCCGTTGTTTGTGAGACGTTTGAGGACCGATGTCAGGTCTTCAAGCGCGATCCAAAACCGGTTCCGATGGTGAAAGATCCCAGGCTTTCGAGTGTTCGCGCGTCGGCTCATTTCGGAGAGCGGGCGGATGCTTCCGGGGATCTCCTCGCCATCACCGAGACCGAGAGCCATGCGGTTCAAATTTTTGACATGCGGCGGGAAGGCAATCCGATTCGCATAACCCGAGTCGGAAGGCGAGGCCCCCGGTTCTCCGAACTTCTGACCCCGGGGGACGTCAAGATCGATGCGGAGGAAAACCGGCTCTATGTCGCTGATCTTGGCACCGGGAAGATTCAGATCTTTGCCCTCGATCGGGATCCCGAGGCCAAGTTGAAGTATGACCCGACCATGGGGCGATTTGTGAAGGGGGTCGACCTCAACGAGCGGATTCAGTATGACCCACGCCTCGCTGGTCCCCATCCTCTTGTGCCCACCGCGCTCGAGCTGGATTCGTCCGGTAACATCTATGTTCTCGACGGTCCCAATGCGAGGGTTCTCGTCCTGGATTCAAAGTTTGACCTGGTCCGATCTTTTGGTCGTTTCGGAACGGGGGATGGAGAGATGCGAGGCCCGATTGACTTTGCCTTCGGCCCGAAGGAGAAGGTGTTGTATGTGGTCGATCGATTGAACTCCAGGATTCAGGCCTTCAGTCCGGATGGAAAGTTCCTCTTTCTCTTTGGCAAGGGAGGGGCTGGAGATGATGAATTTGCCGATCCGTTTTCGCTGATCGCGGATGAATCCGGCGGGGTGTTTGTCTCTGACTCCGGTCGCCATCGCGTCCTCAAGTTTGATGAGAGGGGACGCTTCCTTCTTGCCTGGGGAGAAAAGGGAATCGGTGCTTCTCAGTTCTTCAAGCCCAAGGCCCTCTGTCATGACCCAAGAAAACGGATCGTGGTGATCGACTACGGCCACCACCGGGCCCAGGTGTTTTCTCTTGCGGGTGAATATGTCCACGTCTTCGGGTCAAGGTTCTACATTTTGCCAGCCAAGGAGTCCCTCAAGGACCCGGAGGAAGAGTCATGATCTGTCTTCGATGGAGAAGTTGTCTCGGGAGCTTCCTGGGGATCTTGATTCTTGGCTGCGCTGGATGTGTGTCCGGAGGAGAGAGCCGTGATCCCGAAGAACCTGTTGCCGAGATTCAGGTCCGAGGCAGCATTTCAGAGGGAAAAGGTGAGGACGGTCCGCCGCCGCTCGATCTTGAGGGGTTCCATCAGATCTTGAGCAACGACCAGACCTACTCGATCGCCTATTCCACCGAGGATTCTCTGATTCCAGTGAACGAGATGTTCTCTTTGCGCGTCTATGTGATGGAGCCAGATTCCGGGGGCAGAGCGATGGACGGGATCACTCTTTCGATGGACGCTCGCATGCCGGATCATCGTCACGGGATGAATACGTTGCCTCGGGTCGAGTCATCGGAGGATGGGGGTTTTGAGGTCTCGGGCATGATGTTTCACATGCCGGGGAGGTGGGAATTGACATTTGATGTGAATCGACGGGGCATTACGGAACGAGCCCAGGTCGATGTTCATTTGGAGTGATGTGGCTTGGGTTTGTTCTCGCAGA
>JAJDCM010000102.1 GCA_029260825.1 Planctomycetota bacterium
AGAAAAATCACCGAGCATCTGGATTTCCGTTCTCGTGTTCACCTCGAGCCTCGGGATGACAGCTGCCGCAGCGTACCTGTTCATCAGCCAGAGCCGACTTCCTGCCCTCTCTCAGTATGAAAACCCGGGAGGCATGGGAAAGAGCGGTCTCGATGTGTCATCGATCCTTGAAAGCCTGAAGATGCCCGTCGACATCAATCTGTCTCAGGCTCGCTTTCGTCCGGACATCGTTCCCGTGCTGGAAAAAGACTTTGTCGTTCCGGCGCCCGAGCCAACAGCTGTTCTTCTGAGTCGGAGTCTCATTGCACGAGAAAGAGAACCGGATGAATTCGGCCCCTCGGCACTGCTTCAGGTTCCTCCGCCGCCGCCCCTCTTCCCCGAAGACTTCGTGGCGCTGTTGGACTTCCAGGAAGGAACGGAAGAAGCTGATCCGGAAGGACTCCTTCCGCCTGACCCGGGTCTCTTGTTCCTCGGAGTGTTCAAGACTTCACCGGATGGACCGCTTCAAGCCCTCCTCAAAGACCTACGCTCATCCCAGATGGTCCGGTTGGGAAAAAACGATAGCTACGGCGACCTAACGGTGGAAAACATCAACTACCATACCGTAGAAATTCGATTGCCGAGCGGAGAGCTTCGACTCCTGACGACCCGCACGGGAGAGATTCGATTCATCTCCCGCGGAGGTCTTCCGCCCGCCAGAGCAGCAACGGACTCCCTCCCCTAGCTCGATTCTGCCGGCCGGAAAACGACACAGCGAAGAAGAAAAGAAGGAGTGAATAGAACGGTATGCTATCGGTTCGATTGAGACGAATCCTGATCGTGGCCCAGGGTCTTGCCGGAGAGAGCCTTCGCCAGCCCTCCTACTACCTCCTCGTGTCCGTCTTCATGTTGATTGCCGGAGTCGCCTGGCTGATGCTGTCGGAGCTCGACAAGACTCTTCTTGGTAAGGCACCGGACCTCCAGCTCGAGACAGCCATCGGCAGCATGACCATGCTCGGCCTTCTCATCCTCCTGACCATCGGCACGAACATCTTTCACGAAGAAATCCGGACCCGATCCATCGTGACGATTCTCTCCAAACCCATTGATCGAGCCGAGCTCGTAACCGGCCGATTCATCGGGATTGCCGGCATGCTTCTTCCCGCCTTTTTCTTCGTCTCCCTCACGTTCGCCGCAACCGTGATGGCGATGGGGGCAAAAATCCCGGTTCAGGTCTTCATTACAGGGATTTTCTTCTCCTACATTCAGGTTCTCATGCTTGCTGCTTTGGGCCTCCTCCTTTCAGTTCACCTGCCCCTCGGAGCAACGGCAACCTGTTTGTTAGTGTTTTTTACGGGAGGAAACCTCTTTCCTTATATGCAGGAAAAAATCGGCTCGTCGAGTATGCTAGCGGGTGGCGTGATTCGTATACTTTCGTTCCTGGTACCGGATCTCAAGCTTTTTGATCTGACCCGTGCAGCGTCTCTGGGGATTGACGTTCCATGGTCCTATTTTTCGATGGCATTGTTGTACGCCGTTCTCTACACGGGAGCGGCACTTTTTCTCGCGACCTGGCTGCTCCGACGCCGTGAGGTCTATTGACATGGAAATCACTCCTGACACCGCCGCGGTTCATGAAGATGGAATCCGCGGAAAAACGAATGCTGGTGTTGCTCTGCTCGCCGTCCTGGGATTGACGGTGCTCGTGCTTGGCCTCGCGGGTGCAACATTTGGTCTCTTCAATCTACGAATCCAGCGGGCTCGAGTTGAAGCCGACAGTGCGGTCACCAAGCAGCTTGCCGACGACACTCTTCGTCTCAGCTCCGCCGGGCTCGCGTCTCTCGTGATCCTGGCGCCGAGGGAAGCACCCAAGAACTCGTTCTTCTTTCTCGGCGGCGACCGAAACGGCGACCGGATGCAGTCTCGAAGCGGACCGATCAAACCCACACCAACCGGCGATTATCGGCGCACCCTTCTCGATCGGGAGGGCAACGAAATCTTCGGTCCGCACAAGAACGAGGACCCGAACGCCGTTCCCACCTATCAGCATTTCGATGAGGACGTGGGCCTCGATGGACTCCCGGACGAACTCGAGAACCTCTACCATCCTGCTCTTCGCCCGGATCCGGAAGGGGACAACTATCATCCCCTTTTCAACCCGGAAGGAACCGAAGGCAACGGCATCAAAGATCTCATCAGTGGCGGCGGCGGCGAAATTGATGTGAACGGGAACGAAATCTTTGAGATGGAAGAACATGCGGGCGAGCGATGGCTTCGGACGCCGGGTGTTTTGAAAGGGCTGGTTCAGAGCGGACGCAACGTAGCCAACGGCGTCTGGTCGGTTCATGCATCCGATGTCAACAACGGCCTCGACATCAACGGACCCGAACTCGTCACCAGTCGGCTCCTGAACGCTCTCTTTCGTCTCACCGACCTGAAGGAAGCTACGGTGAATTCTCCCGCCGAGGTTCTTGGACACAATCAGCGGGGCTTTGAGGCGCTCGATCAGCTTGACTTCTTTCTCGGAACGTCTGCCATTCGACTCAAGGACTTCTTCGGCAACCCGATTCCGATCCAGAACCAAGACCCTCATGCGGTGAAAATCATCAAGGCAAGGCGAAGTCTTCCGGGAGGCAAGTTCAGCTCCCTGGACCAGTTTCTCGACATCGTCGGGCCCCGGCATCTGGGAATCCTCACCCTTCCCTCTCAAGAAGATCAAAACGACCCGAATGACCCGAACGACAACGGGGTATCCGATCTCGACGAGTTCGAACGGTTGAAACCTCTTCTTTCCGTACACTCCAAGCAAACGAAGACCTACATTCGTGCAGGCCGTAAGCCGGGTGACGTCGGCACAGAGCTCCGCGCACCTCTTCCCCTCAACACCGTTTCCTCCGAAGTCCTGGCCGCTACCGTCCTGGCCGCCTTCGACCCCCTGGTCATTCCGTCGGGAAATCCCAGTTCCATCCCCTTCGACACGGCGGCCCGGTTCTTCGCACGGACCGTGATCAACTTCCGGATGGGAGTCCCTTTCGTTGCCCGACCCAGTGGACGCAATCGTTCACGGCCAGGCCCCCTCCGGAACCAGGAGGACCTTGAACAATTCATGAGCGACTTTCGTAATCTTCTGCGGAATGACACTTCAAGGCCCCAGCGAAACGACGTCCTTCTTCGAAACTTCGACAACACCATCATCCAGTTCAGCGAAAACCAGGTCTACCAGAACCAAATTCCTGATCGAGTACAGGATTCTCCGGTCGACAAATCGAGTTTGCGCCTCAGTCTCTCTTCCCTGCCGGTGACTTACTTTCCCACGGGAACGTTCATGGTCGAGGCAGAGAGTCGAATCCACCTCGGACAGCGCTCCATCCCCGACTGGTTGTTCCATGACGAACAATTCGTTCGGGTGGGCGGATCTCAGGGTGGCTTCGCCCCCAGAAACATGTTTCTGGGCGAGGGCGAAGACCGCACGGTCCGACGGTTCATGGCGGTGATCAAAGTGGCGGACATGCTCCATCACTTCACCCAGTCCGACTTCGAAGGGAAAGACGGAAAACAGGGCCAACACGTCCATACCCGAAGCTATCCGGAAAGGATCATGGATCCGGACCAGGCAGGTGTCCCCATCGTCGGCGACGGGACCCGCTTTACCGTTCCCGGAGGAATCACCGACATCGTTTTCGATCGCCAGCGGGGAATTGCCTACTTCATTGACAACATTACGGACAATCTCTACGCCGTCCTTTATGGTCGCGGCGATCTGCAGCCAAAGCCCATCGCCCAGCTTCCATTCCCCTACGAACGGGGCTCAACGAACAACTTCATCGAAATCGATCCTCGTTCGGTATTCGGGGACATGGGCCGGCTCTACATCGGCCGCAAGAAACGAAACCAGATTCTTGTCTATGACCTGAATGGATCCGTTCCCGCTGGAGAGCCCGTTCCATTGCGTCGACCGTCCATCGATCTTGAGGGCGCACCCACCACGGACATCACCGGAGGAATCGGTACTCCGGCCCCACTTCTTGGCCTCGTTCCATTTCCTGCCGGCCAGGGGTTCTTCATCGCTGCCGAACGGAATAACCAATCCATCGTCCGCTTCGTCTATCCCCGGGTCGACGCTCGCGCAAGACCGGAAGAAGACGACCCGAGCACGCCCGAGGATGACCGCTTCGATGGAGAAGACGATGACCTGGACGGAGTCGTCGACGATCGTCCCACTCACCCTTCGGGTCGGCCCGAAGGCAATGTCCGGGATCTGGTCGACAACGACGGAGACGGGATGGCGGACGATAGTGCCGCTGGAGGGCTGACCGCCCCGGTCCCCCTCCTTCCACCGGAAAGCTTTCCTCTTGGGGTGTTCCCGACCGCCTGGGCCTTTGATCCGATCCTGAACCAGTTCATCGTTACGAGTGGATACCACTTGACGCGGCTACGCAGTGTTGGCCTGGAGGCCGCGACTCCATCGGGAATGGCTGCCGACAGCATCAGGCGCGTCATCACTCAGTTTCTCACGCCTACGGAGCGAGTCGTCAGGCTGGCCGTTCATCCAGGTACTTCCATCTACTGCTTGACGCGAGACACCGCCACCCAGAAGAGTAAGCTCCTGAAGTTCCAGGCGGAAAAGATCGTGATTCAGGACATTTTTCGACTCCCCGTCAACGGTGAAGGTCTCGAGTTCGATCCGATTAACAGACTGATCTTCGTGACCGGCAAAGGACCGGGTTCCGAACCCAATCGGCTCGTCGTCGTTCGTGACCGGGGCTCGATGCTCGAGCAGGTCCTCGTGAAACCGGGAGTCCAGTACAACCGGTCGGAGATCCTCGCCGATCCTCAACGAGGGCTGATCCTCACCGCATCAAGAACGACGGGACACATCTTACTGGCTCCCTTCCGCTCCTTCCCCCATAGCGAGAAGAACAAGAATCTCGATAATGGAGGCCAGATCAAGCTGGCACCCGTGTCGAGTCAGGATTCCCCCTTGCGGGAGCGCCAGTTCATGCTGAAGGCGGACTTCGACAACGACATCCATCTGAGGCGTCCGTCCCTGACAAACACTCGAGTCGATGCAAATCCCGCGACCCCAACCCAGCGAGTCCAGGGACAGATCATCCGGGTTACCGGCCGGGACGAACAGGTCGACATTCCGGACTCGGTGTTTTCCACGACAAACGATCCCCCGAGACTACTCCCGGATGGATTCTTTTCATTCACCAACACTCGATCCAATGAGCCTGCCGTGGAGGCCATCCGATACAAGGCGCGAGACATTTACGGCTCAGGTGCCATCATTTCGAACTCTCCGCACCGGGGACTTCGAACGGGAGGAGTGAGTTTCTGGATCAAGTTTGATGGTCTCGGAACTCTTCCCGGTGGAGACCTCGCCATTGACCCGACGAGTCCGCCCAACACGGTTGACCTCTTTCGAATGTTCTTCAAGGCGCGCATCGATCCCTACGTCTTCCTCCAGATGGAAGATGACAAGACCGTGGAAGAAGAGCTGGAAAGAGTCATGGGCCTCCAGCCGGGAACGGTTGACCGTGGTTCCATTCGATTCAGGCCACCCCTTCCAAGGTACTACGTGGAGTCAAGAATCAGTCTCCGGCAGTTCAAGGATACAAACGGAAACGGTGACATCGATACGGTGCGGGTCCGGTGTACAAATCATATGGACCTGGCATTTGGCTCCCTCGGTGTGTCGTATCGCCGGGCCGATAACCCGGCCGTGATCGTGAACGACATCTTCGACCCCATTTCCCAGAATCTGGACATCAGCTACCTTCCCAGCCGGCCCGACAATCTCCTTGGATTCCGCGAGAAGCCTCCCCGAAGAGTTCATCTCGCCGACGGAGGGGAATGGGTTCATTTTGCCACCCTTTGGGGCTCGGGGCTCGAAGCAAGCTCGGGGAAAGAGAAGGTCCACGCCCGGTTCTATCTCAACGGGAAACGGATGCCGCACGAGGGTCTGAACATCCCCATCGATCCGGCCGCTCATCCGGAAAGAGACGACCCGTTGACCGCCGCCACGGAGCCAACCGATGGGGTCGATTCCGATCGAGACGGAGCGGTTGATGACCTGGGAGGTATCTACGGCGAGCCCGAGCCCGATCACACCAGGAGGAATCTCGTCGATGATGACGGAGATGGAGTCGTCGACGACGGATACACCTTCAGTCCACCTTTTGTCATGATTGGCGCGGTGCTCAATGACTCGACCCCTCCTGCGATGAACATGAGGGTCATCGTCGATGATCTCGTATTCTTCCCCAATGAAAACGCATTCATTCCACCCGATCCCAACCGGATCGATCCTGTCGATAATTTCATTCCTCGCCGATTCCTGAGTCGAGGTGAGACCCCCGATTTCGATTTCGACGGTTCTTCCGATGAAGGTGAACCCTTCAACGACATCAACGGCAACGGAAAATACGACCAGGTCGCCCGAAGCTTCTTCGACCGGAACGGGAACGGAGTTCACGATCAGGGCGAACCCTACCAGGGAATGTATCCGTATGACTTTGGAGATTCGGTTCCCGGTGAACCCTACTACGATCACGACGGAGATGGCAACTGGGGCGGCACGGACTCGGATCTAGATCTGGGCCACGACTTTGAGAGCAGCGGGAGCCTTGGCAGCGAGATCGGAATCGGAATTGGTGGCTTCAGCTCCGACTACTACGAAGACCGAAACGGCAACGCCATCCGCGATGACGGCGAGTTCTACTGGGATCTCAATTCGAACACCAGCCCCGGTCGAGATCCTCCCGAACCCTTCAACGACAACAACTTCAGCGGCACCCTCGACGGAGGCGGCAAGTTCATCCGGGAATTTGATCAGACCCTCAACCCGGGAGACCGGGTGGCCTGGCTTGCCTTTGACGGCGTTATTCCCGAGGGCACCAATCTTAATCCCGAACTCGTACTGAAATCACTCTCGGGCAGGACCCTGAATCACTTCTACGGTGATCGCAAGGCTCGAAACGCCCGGCGAGTTGGTTTTACGATCCAAGAGCCCTCAACCCTCGAGTACCGGATCAACTTCATGGTCCCCCGGGATGGAGGGATCTACGAGCCCTTCAGAGCGGGAGATGGAGTCGCCGGAACCCGAGCAGAAGGAGACGATATTCAGATCGTCCCCGTTGGGGACATCGTCAAGAATGGCGACCGCATCGTAGGACCTGGTATCAACGGACTCATCGATTCCACCCCGGCCGGTGGTGATCGATTCGTCATGCCCTTCCAGTCTCCGATTCTGGAATCTGTCACCGTGGCCGTGATCATCAAGCCCCAGATCCTCTTCCTCGAGGAAAACATCATCAACGTCCCGGACGTAGCACAAGTGCAGTAACATCCCGCTTCTGACCCGGATTTCTAACTTTTGGGAGTGCGGAAGAGGGGCAGGAGAGACAACATTGTACAGGCATCAGGCTTCCAGGCTAGCCATGCCACACCCAACACGAAACAAAGTAGCGCACGTGGAAAAGAACCCGCCCCAACACGACGGATGTGAGGGGTTTACCCTCATCGAAGTTCTCATTGCTACAGCTCTCTTGAGCCTGCTCTTTCTGGGGATCGCTCCTTTCTTTGCGGCTCGTTTCAGTGCAAGTCAGAGAGTTGTGGAGGATTCCCTTCCCCCGATCATCGGAAGGAGCATCGCCGACGCCATCCTCGTTGGTGCAGAAGAGCACTTCGACCCGGTCCACAACATTTTCTATTTTGATTACGAGGGGATCCGGATCGAAATCGATCTCCCGAGTCCCTATGAGGTTCGTGAGTACCCCGGAATTGTCTTGCGGGACACACGGGACGGCATCGTGAACAGCAGCATCGACCCCGCCGACCTCACCACGGTTACTCCTGGCGGATATGCTCTTTCCCACGGGATCATCGCTCGCCCGGGGGCCAATCGGATCTTCGATCCGGGGACGATTCCTGCAGGAGATGACAAGATCCTTCGACTCGGGCTCTACCCTCTCGGACCCGTCGCCGTGATTGCTCTTCCGACCGTGGTGGATCCAAACGCTGGCCCCAACGACCCGGTTCCGCTTCCAGTCTTTGTGGAAGCCGTCGGGCTCCCCATCCACGAGACGGATCTCAACGACGACGGAGTTTTTTCCCGGCTTGAGAACTTGAATCGAAGCACTCTTATATCCCGAGGAGCCCTCACTCAATCTCGTGACGCCTACGAAGACACCGGACCGGACAACCTTCCCAGCTATCTTGAGCCTTTGTACGATCCGATCTTGAACCCGGACCCGTCCGGTGATGACTTTGATCCGGTCTTGAATCCGAGCGGTCCGGAGGGAAACGGTCGGCTCGATCGGAGGGAGGATATGAACGGTGACCGATACCTCAGCATCATGGACTTCCATATTGACGAAGACCTCAACGTAGACGGGGTCCTGAACCCCAACGAAAGAGACATCAACGGGAACAATCTGACGTCCGACCGAGGCGTCCCTACACCGGATCGTCCCCCCACCGCAGTCTCCTACATTCCGAACGATCCGAATTCACCTGATCTTCCTCCCCCGGCCTATCCCCGGGAGAGCGACCCGGTACGATCCCTCGGCTATGCCATCGTCGTCCAGCGACCCAGCGATGAGGAGATCTACCTCTTTCGAATTCTGATCTACAAGAACTACCTCCGAACTCGCTCCCTCCTTGCTCAAGCCACGCCGATTCGACGGGAACTCGTAGCAAAACCCGAGACCGGACAGCGAGCAACCAACATGATCGATGACGATAAGGACGGGGTCGTCAACGACGATCCAAATGATCCCTTCGGCTCCCCGGAAATCACCCTGGACGGAATCGACAACGACGGCGACGGGGTCATCGACGACGGCCTCATTCTTCCCGCGTACATTCACACCTTGGTGCTGACGATTGATTCTGGAACCACGATCTCCCTACCGGGAGACCCGAGATGAAAACCCAGTCCGGATTCACGCTGGTGGAGATGTTGGTGGCTCTTGCGATCACCGTGGTCCTCACCACCGGATCGCTCTTTACCTTGCGAGCCCTGCGCCGGACAGATGAGAGCTTTAACACCCTCTCCGATGTACACATCTCTCTTGTCAGGATCGAGCAGGCGATTCGGGATGATCTCAGTCGTTCCGAAAAGACGATCAGCCTGGAACCTCACCGAGAGATTCGAGGGATCGTCGCAGCAATCGTGGATGCTCAAGTGAGCCCTCCTGTTACGGTAGAACGAGAAAAGAGGGTGTCTGAATCCTTGGATGGCATCTTCAATCGACGGTGTGACATTTTCACCGCCATTGACGACATCAATACCCGCCCGCTCATTGCCAGGTCTGTCTTCCTGGGAACTCCCTACTTGAGGGACAGACCAAGCAACGAATCCCGGGGACTCCCCCTACCCAACGCACGGACCCCCTTCAGTGATCCGGTGGTCGAGGGTGTAAACCAACCCTTTGGACCGGTCTACGATTTCTTTGGCGGGATTCTCAACAACGGGTTTCGAGATGTCTTGTACTTTCAAACGAGTGAGGAAACCGCCAACGGAACCCAGCGAGTCGCCGTTGCTTTCCGTCTCGTCGAGACGTCGAACCGATTCAATGGCGATCGGGGAACGGACGGCCTCGAAAACGAATTTGAGCCCGGGTTCCATCCGGTCTACCGGCGCGACCCTTCCCGGGACGATCACCCCAACCCCACACGAAATATCGTGGAGGGGGACGGGCGTTTGACAGGATTCGAGGGCCAGACGGGAGGGTTTCTGGACAGACAGCCCTCTCGCTATGAACTGCAGCGGGTCATCTATTCGATGGACTCCGGTCCTCAGTTCGCACTTCCCAGACCCAGGGTCCTGGCGTCCCCCATCAGCCAGGACGTGGTCGGGTTCAACGTCCTCTACTATGATCGAATTGAAAAGCGATATCGTGAGCCGGAAAGGCTGGTGAAACGGTTTGGTTACCCGGAAGACTTCGGTGCTCCCGTGGTTGCCATCGGGCGAAAAAGGTTCCAGATGGTGGAACACACCCGTCAATCCGAAGACCTGGTCGTCGGAGACTCGATCTTCCTGTATCAGCTGAACCTTGACTGGGAGCCGACCGACGACCCGACCCTGATTTATTCCGTACCTCCACAGATCTACACGATTCAATCCGTGGGCGCTCCTGCCAACGGGGGCGGGGTTCGGTTCTCCGTTGCCGAGAGCATCTTTGCCAACCTCTCCGATCCCGCGGCCTCGGTCGGCGGGATGGGTTCAGTGGGTTATCTGGATCCTGAGGGAATACTCCGCAGCAGGGCCGTCTATGACGGGTTTCACAACCTCAAACCCAATGATGAAATCTACCTGGAACAACGTAGACTTCCGCTTGCCCACGAGGTTCAGCTTGCCGATGCGTTTGATCCGACACTCCCGACCAGGCCATACGTCTACTCGATCCAGCCGGGGATGTACCGAATCCAGGCGCACCGGGGGGAAGGCATAAAAATTGATCTGAAAGGACAGATTCCCCTTTCGGGAGTACCCGTACTCTTTCGAGCAGCTTATTTCCCTCCAGCCATCAAGTTAGAGCTCTCAATCGGTCGACATAACCCTATTCAAAACACTGTGATCATGCGCAATGTTCCGATCGTCATCCGCATGCCTCAGGAGTAAGGATGAGACAAAATCCGCTGGTTATGAGGATGGTGCAATCCGGTCTCATCGACGAATCCGCCGCCGACCAGCTCATGGCCTTTGTCGCTGAGAGGGGTCTGCGGGTTCCGGAGGCAGCACGCCGCCTCGAACTAACCTCACCACAAAGCCTCAGTCAGTTTTTGGCCGACGATTCGGGCCTGATGTACGTGAACCTGAGAGAGATGGATGTTCCCGCCAACATCTTCTTCAGCTTCCCCGATGCTCTCATGGAAGAGTACGGCATGATTCCCATCAGCTTCGAAGAAGAAGCCAAGACCATCGGCATTTTTGACCCGACCAACATCGATGCTCTCGATGCTGCCCGATTCAATCTTTCCGGCGAAATCACTTTCGTTTGCTGCGAAGCAGATGCCATCGAAGAGCTCAAGCTGAAGCATCTTGGCGATGATGCAGCACCCGGAGGCTCGCCCGAGAACGCTGGCATTACGGTCACCGTGACCCAAAGATACGAGGATGACGGACAATCCGGTGAAGAGGAGGTCGTTCGCTACGTTGACGAGATCCTCGGAAAAGCCATTGTCAACAAGGCGAGTGACATCCACTTTGAACCCCTGGGAGACGGACTCCGGATTCGCTTCCGAATCGACGGAGTCTGCTACGATCGGGATTATCTCAGTGAAAACCGGCAGGGTCCGGTCATCGCACGACTGAAGATTCTTGCCGGGATGGACATCACCGAGCGCCGCACACCCCAGGAAGGCCGAATTGAAGCCAAAGCAGAGGGACGCGAGATTGACATCCGGGTCTCATCCCTTCCCACGAACCATGGGGAGAGCATGGTGCTCCGGCTTCTCGACCGTTCCAATCTGGTCAAGGGAATCAAAGACCTTGGCTTTGGACAGGGTGACTATGATCTCTTCATGGAGATCGTCGAACGCCCGGACGGCATCGTACTGGTGACCGGTCCTACCGGCTCGGGCAAGACCACCACACTCTATTCCGCTCTTCGAGAAACGAAGAAGGAATCCATGAAGACGGTGACGGTCGAGGATCCTGTCGAGTTCACGTTCGATGGGATCACCCAGATTCCGATCCAGGGGGGCATCGGATTGGATTTCCCCCGGGCACTCCGCAGCATTCTTCGACACGACCCGGACGTGATACTCGTCGGTGAGATTCGCGACCTCGAGACCTCCGAAACGGCCATGCGAGCCGCTCTAACCGGTCACAAGGTCTATAGCACCTTGCATACGAATGATGCTCCATCTGCCATCTCTCGACTTCTCGATCTCGGCGCCGAGCCGTTCCTGGTCGTGGCTTCCGTTCAAGCGTGTATGTCCCAGCGACTGGTTCGCCGTCTCTGTGATCACTGCAAGGAAGAGGATCACGTGACCCACGAAGAGCTTCTTCACAACGGTTTTCCCGTCACCAACAAAGCCATCCAGCTCTTCAAACCCGTGGGATGTCACCGCTGTTTCATGACCGGATACGTGGGCCGAATCGCCATTTTTGAGATCATGGACTACTCGGACAAACTGAAGGCAATGACCTTGCAAAGATGTAGCCGGGAGGAAACCCGCCGCATCGCCATCCGCGAGGGAATGCACTCCCTTCGGATGGATGGTTTCTTGAAGGCAACAGAAGGCGTGACTTCCCTCGCCGAAGTCATGCGCGTGGCTCAGAAGGAAGAGACGGACACGGATCCGAGAGAGGCACCAGCTCATGTGTCCTGACGACTATTTTGACCAGGGATTTCAACTGGACGGCGGAGAGAACGCGCAAAAGCCTGAAGAAAAAGATCCCAATCTCGACCGGGCCGGGTTCTTTGATGGAGGTGGCGCCGCCGATGCAGGTGCAGGAACCGATATCACGGTTCGTGCCCAGCAGCCCGAAACCACTCGCCTCTTGAACTATCTCCTCGGTCAAGCCATCGAACTCGAGGCGAGTGATGTCCACATTCAACCCGACTCGGACGGGTATCTGGTTCGGTTCAGAATCGACGGTGTCCTCGGCGATTTCCAGCGCCCGCCCAAAGGGATGGGCCCGGTCCTTATTGCTCGAATCAAAGTTCTCTCGGACATGAACATTGCTGAAAGACGTCTTCCCCAAGATGGACGCCTCGAACTCCATCACCAGGGAAAAGACGTGGAGATTCGTGTTTCGATCATTCCTGCCGTATTCGGCGAAAGCGCTGTTCTTCGTATTCTCTCGACCGGCATTGCCGAACACAAACTGGAACACCTTGGGCTCACCCCGAAGTCGGCGCAACAATTCCACGACCTCTTTCGGTCTCCCCATGGAATGATCCTGGTAACCGGGCCCACTGGTTCGGGAAAAACCACAACTCTCTACGCGGCCATCAACGACCTCAATCAGATGAACCGCAAGATCATCACCACCGAGGAACCGGTCGAATACGACATCAAGGGAATCATCCAGGTGGAGATCAATCCCATCGTGGGCTTGACCTTTGCTACGAGCCTTCGATCGATTCTGCGCCAGGATCCAGACATCATCCTGATTGGAGAAATCCGGGATCCGGAAACGGCACGCATCGCGATTCAGGCGGGTCTCACCGGACACCTTGTTTTCGGAACAGTTCACACCCGAGATGCCTCATCCGCCATTCCTCGACTGGTGAACATGGGTATTGAACCTTATCTTGTAGCGGATACGATCCTCGGAGTGATTGCCCAGCGCCTGGTTCGCAAGCTCTGTACGAAGTGTAAGGAACCCACAACCCCTTCCGTGTACGAGGCAAAAATCCTTGAAAGCGCGGGCATCGAAGACACCTCCACCCTCTGCCGAGGAAAAGGGTGCGAGGCGTGCGGTGGACACGGGTATCGCGGAAGACAGGCTATTTTCGAGCTGATGATTTGCGACGGAGAAATCCGCGATTTGATTCATAACAATAGCTCCCCGATTACTCTACGGAACGCAGCTAGAGCAGCCGGGACAAGATCCCTTCGCGAAGAAGGGATCGCCATGGCTTTGCGTGGCGAAACGACCCTCGATGAAATTCTTCGGATCACGATTGACGAGCGAATGGACCCGGCGGCACTCGCCGAAGCGGGGGACTAGATCACTAGCGCCGCATCGCGGCTATTTCAGGCGGTAACTTCACGCATGAAGTTTGAATACGAAGCATTTGATCGCAAGGGCGAACGATTCCGCAAGACCATCAATGCGGAAAACTGGGACGAAGCGACCACGAAGATCCGAGCTCGCGGCTATCTCCCTCTCACCGTTTCCGGAATCACTCGAGGCGAAGAGGATGCTCGAAAGCAACGTTCGGTCTTGCGGCGCCTGGTTCCCCGGGTACCCTGGCCCCGCCACAAAGATGTGATCTACTTCACCCGCCGCATGGCCACTCTCCTTGGCTCGGGTATTTCGGTGGGTCGATCTCTTGAGATCCTGAAGAATCAGTTCTACGGACAACCGATGGAGAAGGTCGTCAGCGATGTTCGGGAGGCGCTGGATCGAGGGCGATCCTTCGCCGACTCTTTTGCCGAGCACCCTCGCACCTTCGGGGAATTCTACCGCGCGGTAGTTCATGCCGGAGAATTTGGCGGAGACCTGGATGGGTCGTTGCGTCGCCTGGCGGATCAACTCGAGCTCGCCCGGGCGAGAAAGAGGAAACTCGTTTCATCGTTGATCTATCCGGTGATTGTCATTCTTCTTTCCTTTACCATCGTCACCATCATCGCGACGTTCATCATCCCGTTCTTTCGTGAAGTCTACGAGAGTTCCGGAATGACCGAGCTTCCCGCGCTGACCGAAGGTCTCCTCAAGGTCAATCAGACCTTCCTCGACTGCTGGTGGATTCTTGCCCTGCTGATCACCGCTGTGGTCTCGAGCGTCGTGTTCGGGCGAAAAACCAAAAAGGGCCGGTATGCCATGGATCTCGCCCTACTCCGCATTCCCGTCGTTGGGGGGATGATCCGTCGCCACAATCTAGCCTGGTTCCACCGTACCCTTGGCGCCATGCAAGAATCCGGCGTTGGACTCATCGAAGGCCTTGAAGTGGTCCGTCGTGTGGTCAACAACACGGTCTTGAAGGAAGCTGCGGCCGACATCCGGCGCAAGGTCTCCGAGGGAGCGACCATCACGGACGTGATGAATCGCAACAAGATCTTTGATGTCTACGCCACAAGCATGGTTGACGTTGGAGAAGAGTCCGGCCGTCTCTCCGACATGATGTACGCCATTGCCGACAGCTACGATGAAGACCTCGACACCCTCTATGAGCGAATTGACGCCCTCTTCACCCCGGCAACAATCGTGGTCCTGGGTGTCATGGTCGCTGTAACCGTGGTTGCGCTCCTACTTCCCTACTTCAAGTACATCCAGAGCCTGACCGAGGTGTAAACAAGAACCAAGATGGCAAATGGAAGCTAAGAACTCACCAGATAGGAAGTGACTCTGTTCTCGACTCCCTTGACCTGAAGCTTGTCGTGGAAACAACACGACACTTCATCCTTCACCTGATCAAAGGTCGTCTCGGAAATGAGGATCCCCCCCGGCGGTGCGCTACTCTCCAGACGGGAAGCAAGGTTTACCGAGGCCCCTACGACCGTATAGGAAAGCCTTCGAGCTGATCCCATGTTGCCAACAACCATCGGACCGGTGTGGATCCCGATGCGAATGACAAGATCCATGCCTCCCCTTCTCTTCCAGGCTTCGCGAAGGTCCCTGGATTTCTGCTGCATCTCGATTCCGGCTCTCACACATCGAAGGGCATGATCCGCCTGGGGTTCGGGGTCACCGAAAAAGACCATCAGGCCATCGCCGATGAACTTGTCCACCGTCCCTCCGTGGCGAAAGACGATCTCGACCATGGCGCCGAAATACTCGTTCAAGGCGTTCTGGACCTCGAGCGGATCAAGTCGTTCAGACATCTGGGTGAAATTCTTGATGTCGCTGAAGAGAACCGTGAGCTCTTTCTTGTTCCCCATCGGTTGAAACAACTGTGACTGAGAGATCAGTCGACGGGTTACCGCCGGCGGGAAATAGGCATCGAACATACTCCGAAGCCTCGTTTTCTCCTTCTCTTCAAGGATGTACCTGCGCCCGAGGGTCAGGCCCACCAAACAGGTGAGCATGAGGATGGGTCGAACTAGATTACCAACCATCCCTCCCCAGATCATGGCGCCGGCGAACCCAAAAACAACAACGATTGCCACAAGCGCACTTGCAAAAAAGAAGGAAGAAGACCTGCCCAAAATCGACAACAGGAGCAGAACAACACAAAGTCCCAGCTCCACCGACCAGGTTTCCCGCAAAGACAACTCCCTCAGAAAGTCTTGCTTCAAGATCGAGTTTGCAATGCTCACGTGACCGCCTACGAGCGGATACGCCGGGTCGGTGGGAACCGCTCCAATATCATGGCTCGCCATGGAAACATCGCCGATGAAGACGATTTTCCCCTCAAACTTCTCCCTCCAGACCTCCGGATAATCATGGACATCTTCACAAACTTCCACAAAAGAGATGGGCTCAACGCTCGACCACGGAAGGAGATAGTTGACGAGGATGTTTCCCCTGTCGTCGATAGGAATCGTGATGTCATTCGTCTCGCCGCCGGGAAGGACCGCCTCTTTGATGAGAATGTGCTTGCCCACTTCGATCGAAATCAGCTCTGGCCCTACCTGTAAAAAGTGGCACACCGCAGCAAACGAAAGATTCGGCACCCACCCCCCGTCATACCGGGTGATCAGTGGAATCCGCCGAACGAATCCATCCCGGTCCGGCTGATGATTGATATGCCCCTGGCCCACCGCAGCATCGCCAAGAGCAGAAAACGTGGGACGCGGACGAGAGCCATGCAACAGCCCCCCTCCGTAGTCATTGCCGATTTCACTCCAAACCCAAGAATGCGCTGGCTCTTGCCGAAACGAATCCTCCGAAGTCTCGCCTGGAAGCTCAAGCGATGTTTGAAAGAGAAGACTATAGAAAACATTACCGGCTTCGCGGGTCGCCCGAATGAGTTCCTCATCTTTCTTGGCGTCTTTTTCTCCCCCGAAGACAACATCCCAGGCTTGCGCCGAAGCACCGGTTGCCCCAAGTGCTCGAACCACTCGAGAACACCATTCCCGATCCAGGTAGAGACTGCCAAGAGCATCAAAACTCTCCTGATCGAGAACAACACACGCAACCTTGTCGTGAAGCTGGAAGGCCTCCGATCGCCATTTCTGACGAAGGCCATAGAGAAGGTCCGTGGCCTGCAGATTCCACGTGTCCAGGAGAGATGGGAAGAGAAGGAAACCCAGGTGAGAAATGAGAAAGGAGGCTGATACCGCAACAACCGCACCGAGCCAGGCCTTGCTCTTAGCGGTGATCAATCGTAAATCTTTTGTAGAGGAAGCCGTTCACGGTAAACTCCGTTCCCTTTTGGTTGCTGAGTTCGTCGTCTCCACTCCGAAGAACTCCGCCGATGCTTACCGGGCGTGATCGAGCGATTTGTAGGCCAGCATGATCCCGCTTGAGGATCTGGATCTGGCTCAAAACTTCCTTGTTCCTCTCTTTGATGTCTTCGAGAGGATTCTCTTTCCAGGACTCCGTGCTCTGGCGAATGAGCTCATCCAGCTTGACAAGCCGGTTTCGCGACACGATCAAATGAACCCGCTCCTTCCCGACATTCTCGTCAAGAGGAACGTTTGAAAGAATCGAAACCACTCTGGGGTATGTCTGGTTACCCGAAAGCTCTTTTGGATTCCGGGGAAATAGAACCGACACCGATCTGTTTGTGTCTTCCCAGAAGACGTAAACAAAGGCCTTTTCCGGAAAATCGGCAACGATGTTCATCTCGGCCCCGCTCGAAAGAGTGGTGCCCGTTTTCAACGGGTGAAACACACGCCCCTTTTCGCTCTCGACCATCGCACCAGCAAGCCACTTGAAGAGAAGGGGCTTCTCGGGCTTGGAATCGAGCTCGCCCCTCGGCTCAACACCGTTGGAAGGAGGGCAACCCAAGAAGAAAGAGAACAACAGAGCCATCAGCACGGAATTTGGATACGTCATGTGATTTCGGCCACTTGTTCAAGAATAGAAGTGATGGAATGGGGATCCTGACACCTATCTATTTTACTCATTATCCAAAAAAGGGGAAGCGAAAAGACGAGTCGCCCTGGACAAGGATCGCTGCGTGCTTCATCCTGCCAGAGCTGGACTTAAGAGTCTGGACGGCCCCCTTCCAACCCGGCGATAACACTAGTATCATCGAGGCAATAATTTGTGAGAACTTCTCATCCAAACGTGGGTTCATGAAACCAAAACCACAAAATTCGCTTACCCAACTCCTTGTCGCCCAGATAGAAGCCATTCTCGGGCTTTCTCCGGACGCCCTCATCGGATCCCGAAAAATCGCGGCAGCTATCGGGGAAGTGCTCGAACAGGGCGAACTCCATCGCGACGAACATTCCCTTCTTCTTGATGGGAGCCGCCGCTTCAAGCGTCCCGTGGATAGCCTCGTCTCTCTTCGACTCGAACGAGCCCTGATGAGCGGGCTGGAGGCCGCGATCCAGGAGACCGGTCGTCAGCCAAAGAGACCTACACCCAAGATCGCGGTTCTCTCCCCCGATGCTAGCCGGACGACGGAAGCCCCCCTCGCCAATGTAACCCAGCGACTCGAAGAAACTCTTCAATCTCCACCTCCTGATGCGACTCAAGGAATCGAACAACTTTCAGAACCCCATCCGGGTGGGACTCTTGTCATCTCCGACAAAGATACCCATCGCCAGATTCAAGACGAGGAGATCAGACAGAGCAGGACCATGAAGTCCGAGGAAGTCGAGCCACCAAAGAACCCTTCCTCGGGATTTGGAACCACCGGGTCCTCCGGCCGCGGCCTCTCTCTTTCGCGGCTTGGACACGTCTACTTTGCCGAATTCTCACAAGAAATCGGCAGCCTTCAGAACCACCTGAAGAGCCTGGCCCATCGTTCTCCGCGGGATCACACGCCCGACATCGAGGTCGGTCAGAAACTTCAAGGCAAATACCAGATCGAGAAGCTCATCGGAAAGGGCGGCTTTGGTGCCGTTTATCTTGCAACCGACCTCACCCTCGGGTCACCGGTCGCCATCAAAGTACTTCATGCCAGACACACCGGTCCGGCCGATCGTGAAGCGTTCAAGGAAGAGGCTCGTCGCGTTACACGCCTCAAGCATCCCAACGTTGTGGATTGGAAGGTCTTTGAGGAGCGAGAAGACGGATCCTACTTCTTCGTCATGGAGTTTCTTGAAGGGGAAGAACTCGCCGATACTCTGACCCGTGAAAAAACCATTTCCGCCGATCGAACCGCCCGGATCCTTCTTGAGGTTCTTTCCGCGTTGCAGAGCGCCCACGATGTCTCCGAATCGGAGTCCATCCTACACCTCGACCTGAAACCCCAAAACGTCTTCCTGGTCAGAGGGCGTGCCGGCCAGAACGAAAGAGTCAAGGTCATCGATTTCGGTCTCGGGTTGATCGCCGGTTCCACCGATTCGGAAACACTGACCACCGAAGAAAACTCTGACGAAGAGTCACCCCTTCCGACCGAGCCTTCAACGCACACCATCCGGATCCCTCCCCCTTCCGCAAGTGAGAGTGGATCCCAATTTCGCCGATCCACGTCCTGCACTCCGGCCTTCGCATCTCCCGAACAAGCGGCTCATTTTTCTCGCCAGCTCGACAATCACGGCGTTCCCCTGAAGAATCGTGAAATGGTGCCCCTTGACGGTCGATCCGACCTCTATTCCCTGGGGGTCATGGGGTTTTACATGCTGACGGGGAAATTCCCCTTCGACAAGAATCCCAAGAACGCATGGGAATGGCTCCGCCTGCACGCAGACGTCCCCCCGACCAAACTGACCTCCCTTTCAGTAAAGGGTCTTTCCCGCCCGTTGGCTCGATTCATCGATCGCTGCCTCGTCAAGGATCGGGACAAGCGGTGGCAAGATACTCACGAAGCCTACAAGGCTCTTCATCACATCGTTCATCCACCGGTGTGGAAGGCGGTGGCCAAGGTAACCGTACCCCTTGTAATACTCGCCGCGATCCTCACCACCTACCTTGCCCTCAAACAGCCGGCTCAGCGATTCGGTCTGCGAATGAAGACCAGCGATCAGTCGACCCAGATCGATCTCGCCCAGCAAACCCTCTTCCTTGGCCCGGAGCGAAGATCCGTTCTGGTGATCCCGATTCAAGCTCCGGACACATCTTCGAAGAAGGCCCCGGTTCGCCTTCTCGATCGACCGGAGGACGATGCAACCTTGATTCCCGGATGGTCCGCACGGTGGACCCCATCAGGGGAAATTGAAATCTATAGCGAGGATCCATCCTCCGATTACCGAGGACCGGTTCATCTCGAACTTGAGGGGGCCGGTCGCGATCGATTCTCGAACGCCTTCCAGTTGGTATCCCTACCGGCAAGTAGCTGGAATCTCCTTCCGGTAACAATCGAGAATATCTCCTCCCGAGAACTCGATCCAAAGGGCTACGAGCTTGAGATTCGGGTCCGGGCCCGAGACAAAAAAGACATCGACGAGGTACGAATCGAGCTCGGCCGCAGGTCAGAGATCGCTCGAGTCGCGGGCGAGCAAGGAGGGGTCCAGCTCTTCCGGGTTCCTCTTGAGTCTCTCTCGTTTCAGCCAGGAGAAAACGAGCTCAAGGTCATCTGTAGAGATCACGCGAACGGAGTGCAGGAATCAATCACCTCCATTCCAATCGAGCCTCGTGAACTTTCGCTCCTTCGCACCAGCGTATCTGCCGGAAGCCGAAATCTCATTCCGGCAGATAGCATATACTATCTGTTCTCCAACACAAACCCACTCCTGAGCGTCGAGCTCAATCGCATTGCCGATCTCGACTGGAAGGTTCTCAACGAACAAGATGAGACGATTCTCTCTTCCGGGCGATCAGACGGAAAGAAAACCCATCAAGTCTCGCTCCGGCAAGCTTTCGTCAGCCAGGAAGAGGCCTTCCGAGGGATCGTTCAACTTGAGATCGACGATCGAAACTACGTGCTTCGGGAAACCGAATCCAGGGGGCACACAAACCCAGCTCCCCTTCGATTCTGGTATCGAGTGGATCCTCCTGAATTCAGAACCATCAGCCTTCTCAGTCCCGGACAACCGTCAAAAGACCTGAAGCCGGGTGAACCGGCATACGCCAATCAGCGAGATCTTGAGATCGCCCTCTCCCGCCGATACCGATCTTCCATGGATGTCGGTCTTCGCATCCGAAAAGACAATGGCCCCTGGACCGAATTCCCCCCCATCCCTCTTTCCGGGCCCATCGCCCAGGATGAGGCCAGGCACCGGGTTCCATTCCCCATAGATGGTCGTTATGAAATCCAGGGCCTGATCTTCCTCCATACAGAAAGTGGGGCGGTAGGAAAGGACCGACAGGAGTCTCCATCCCTTCATCTCATCATCGATTCCGTCCCCCCAACCCTCCAGCTTGAGCAAAAGGAAGCGGCCCCTGTTCTTTCTCGCAAGGGCGATCTGGTGCAACCCGTTGAGCTCAGCATCGGCAACAAAGCCGGCAACAGATCGCCGGTCCCTGTCGACCTTCTCTGGTCTCTCGTGCGCACAGATGCAAGCGGAGTCAATCAAGAGATCCCCATCACGCTCACCCCTACAACTCTACTCGATGATCAACCCCGGTCTGTTTCCATTCCATCGGTCTGGGACAACACACCCGCGAACCCCGATGGTCAATACATCCTGACGGTCTCCGGAACGGACCGGGCAGGGAATATCGCAACACCGACTCAGGCTTCGTGGACGGTATCCCAGTCGGGTCCAACTTGTGAAACTCTCGAACCCAGTAAAACAAGCTATCTATGGGAACGCCAGAAGGACGATCAGTGGATCGTTCGCATCCGCAGCACCGACAACAACGGAACGGACAGTGTTCGCTGCACGCTGGTACCTCGGCTCACCGGACCCGACGCTCCGGCCCCTCTTCTCCTCGCTCTCTCCCCCCGGGAAAGCGGCGCTGGAACGACCAGTATCTGGGAAGGCGAAGTTTCATTCCGGTCCGTTTGGTCCAACGCGGAAGTTGAAATTCGACTCGAGGCAGGAGATCGCCTGGGAAAAACCAGCTTGACTCTTGCGCACGTGGCAAAACTCCCGGACATTCGACCCAACCATCCACGCCTGATCCAGGTCAGAAAGACGGATGAAGAAACCGATGCTCCGATCGCCTCCATGCGATTGGTCCCTGGAAATCGGGAGCGAACCTATCGATTTCATGGACGTGGAGATCTGATCGAGGCCGATCAATTCGAAAAATGCGGCGTCGGACTTCGGAGCCTGGACTGGTCCTGGGACATTGAATATGAACGAGGATTCATCGAGGACTACTACCTGGATGAAACCGAGGTGACTCGAGGACAGTTCCTCGCTTTTCTCGCATCTCCCTCGGGCTACCTCAATCCAGAACTCTGGCCCGAAAGCTCCGACATCGACCCGTCTTCGAATCGGCATCAAGAATTGACTGCACGTTTTTCCTCCGGCGATAAGATGCTTCCCGCTACGGCGGTGACCTGGGAAGAAGCATCCGCCTACGCCAGATGGGTGGGAAAACGTCTCCCCTCCTCTGTGGAATGGGAATATGCCGTGCGCGGAGGAGCTCAATACCGACCTTATGCCGCCTATTCCCCGAGCACGGCGCGAGATGATACGGAGTTCAATTTCAACGGTTCGGGAGAACTGTGGCCCGTAACCCGTGGCAATGACCTTGCTTTGGAATCAGGAATTCGCAACCTCGATACAAATGCCATGGAGTGGACCGGGACCCCGACAAGATTCTCCAGCGAATCGTCGCCGGAGAATCCGGAAAAAGATGAGGCAAGGAGCAATCAGAACGCATTTGCCTATCCCGATCGCTTCCCCACGGAGACTCAAGCTCTCGGCGAGTTCTATGCAGTAGGTGGCCATACCCGAAGTCGTGTGGCCCATGTCGCCAAGTCCGATATTTTCCACCGAAGAGAGAGTACCGACTACCTCGGATTTCGTTGTGCCGTCTCGGCCGATCTTGTTTCTCGCAACCGGGAAGCAGGGAGCTCCCGGCCCATCCAATTCGAACGTGTTCCCGGAAAAGGCCCCACAAAATGAGATGGCTTCTGATTTGCTTGATTCTTCTTCCAACGACTCCGTTGCTCACGGGTTGCAGTGCTCGAGGCCCCATCAAGGAACAGGAACTCCTTCCCTTTCACGTCGCCGTCCTTCCCGTCGAGACCCGGTCCTCTTCCTCCCTCGCTGACAGTTCCTTCTCCCTCGTCATCGAAAACGAATTGATCTCGCAAAGCCTATGCGAAGAACTTCAAGACAAGAGCTTTCAGCGAGCAAGCTTGCTCGATTATCCTCCCGATTCCGATCCGGAAACTTTCGCCAGAAAAGGACAGGCGGAAAAGAATCGCTGGTGGATCCAGCAGGCATCAGCCATCAAGGCAGACGTTGTGCTTGTTCCCCGGTTGACTTATCAGGAAGGCATTCAGGGGGAAAGTGAACCGTGGTACATCGTTCTTCCTTCCTTTCTTTTCCTCGGTCCGTTTCAGGTATTCGTGAAAGACAGGGTGTACAAGGGAAGCGCAACGCTGGAAGCACAGGTCCACGACCTCAACCCGATCGCAAGCTCTCAGGCTAGCCTTCTCAATCAAAGGGCCAGGGTGGTGAGCACCGAATCCAAATTCGAGGAGACAAAGCTCACGTTTCTTGATCGGGACGAAGGTGTTCTGAGCTTCGTCCCCATGCTTGTCTGTCCGACGGGCTGGCTCTCGAAAAACACTGAGGCAGCAAGGAAGAGCCTCAAGCAAACCATCGTGAGCGATCTCGCCAGGAACCTTGCCACAAGAATCAGTGCCTCCGATCGAACCGCGATCCTTCAGGCACGAGAATCCGCGAATCACTACATTCTCCCGGAATCCGTGAAGGTGGTGAGAAAGAGCGATTCCAGCATTGATTTCACCGGGAGGGTGCTCCTGAATCCAGTCCGAGGCGTGGACCGACTCCGGGATTATTCGATCGAGATCGGCAGGGAGAGATATCCATTCCGTTTCACCGCTCCCGACATAGGAGAGGGTGAGGATCCATCCCAGGCTCTCTTCTACTATCAAATGGAGGCAACAATTCCGGCAGTGGAAGATGGAGAACTTCTCTCAACCATTCGAGTCATCATTCGAGAGGGAGGTGCCCCTCCACGTTCGAGATCCTACACCTTCCCGATTGCCCTTGAGGATGAGGCAAGATAGCGGCGCCTCCTCGTCAGCAGAACGATGAACGTGAGACCCAGAAGTAGAAGCCCGAAGTTTGAGAGGGCAGGAATGGCTGTTGGTCCAGCATTCGGAACGAAAAGACAGGTCGCATCATCGACTCCGGGAAGGTCCGGATCATCGGTGAGTCGCGTCTGACTGTTCGTCCCCTGAGCGAGGCCATCGTAAAAGACAGCTCCCTGAACGCAAATCTCCTGACCCATCGTCCCGTACAAGACAAGGGCATCGATCACGATCACTAGCTGGCCACCAGCTCCGATCACTCCATTGTAGGTCACCCGACCGGCACGTTGATCAAACTCAAGCCCCCCGGCACGAACGATCGTCGAGGCGTTTTGGATTCGCACATTCCCGGGAAAGATCATCTCGAACTCAGGTCCGTCATTGTCTTCCTGATCACCCGGCCCATCGTTTTCCAGGATGACGGTATAGACAACCCGGCCCCCCTCGATGAACTCACCTTCCACCGTCATCGTGGCAGAGACATTACTTGGCTCATCCGCTATGCAACTGGCGCTTCCCTCGCAGTGACTTGTCTGGAGGAACGAAGGGACCATCTCACCGTCCTCACCAAAAATGCAGGGCTCTCCGTCGACGACCATCACCTGACTCGTGAGATCAGCGGTAACAGCGATCACATCATCGACAGATCCATCCATGGCATCAAGGATGGCGCAGTCATTTTCGGTGGCCACCGGGAGAACAAAGACAATCTCGGTCGACTCGAGAAGCCCGAGCGAAAAAGCAGCTGGAGGCACAAAACCGAGCGCTTCGAGGCTGGAGGTGAGAACAATGTTCTCAAGAGCAGTTTCCCCGACATTGCTTACCGTCAGGGTAAACTCGAAGTCGAAGGGGAAAATATTGGCGGTGCGAGCAACGTCGATCTCGCACGAAATATCAGGCATGACCACATCGACGTTGGCCTCATCGGTTTGAATGAACACCCCGGCTGGGCCAAGAGAGGTGCCAAAGTCTCCAGTGATGGTCGCAACATTGGTGATATCCATCGGATGGGACGACGCAAAATTAGCAACCGCCGCATCGTCCCCAAAGGCAAGCTCACCGGGAGAATTTGGATCAAAGGACGAAAAGCTGAACTGATCAAGAATGTCGCCCCCGAAGAGGGGATCCTCGGCAGCAGTAATGATGACATCCCTCTCACTGGGGCTCGCGTTATCAATCAAAATTCGCCAAAGAACAGCCGCTGATGGAAGTGCCTTGACGCTGTCGCGGAAGTCCTCCCTGGGGACAATTTCAGCGTCTGCAGCGTCGATGACTCTGTCATTGTTGAGGTCCTGACCACAAGCGACCCCCTTGGTAACCTCGATGAGATCTTGAGGAATATCCGCGTCCTGGCCCAGCCTCAAGAGACCTGAAACCGAATCAGGGTTTGAACAATCACAATCCGATTCAGCCGTGATTTCAAAGTAGATGAAGTAGACGTTGTTGAAGTTGCGCCCTCCCTCGAGTCCGAACACGACCGAGTTCTTGAGTTCACTGATCCGAAACTCGATGTCTCGCTCCGGACTCAGGCCGGGGCCGGTAAGTGGGCCATAAGAGAACTGAATATCTTGGTTTGCGATTCCGAAGAAGTTCCTCTGAATATTCGACACAAAAGGAGGCGCCGGAAGGATCCCATTGTTGGACTCAAGGGTAAATTCAAGATCGAAGTCCCGCACAGCCTCCGGATTTCCGTTGTCGCCGAAGTCAATCTGGACTCGATAGCGCTCCGGGCCATTGTCCTTGAAGCCGAAGATACTGTCGAGAACCCCCTGAGACGTTTGGGCGTGCAAGCGATTACCGTCGGAATCGAAGGGGTTCCCCTCATCGGAAAGCGGAGCCAGTGGATCAAAAGCAAGGTCAAGGCCAAGAAAAAGTGAACCGTTGAGCTGACGAGAGAGCTTTCCTCGAACCCGGCCCAGATTGAATCCGGAATGCCCGCTACAAACCTGCGCATCGGGTAACATCTCGAAGCCGTAGACACAGGCGAGAAACCTCGTGGCCAGTGACTGTCGATTGACCCGAATCCTGACACCGCGACCAAGGTCAGGAACCATGAGGGTTCCCGGGTGATTCGTCGGGTCTACATGAATTTGCAGGTCACTTGGATCCGCAACCAGGGCCGCTTGCACCCTCTCTCCACCTCGAGTACAGTCAAAAGTGGAAATCCCTCCGCTGGGCGGACCGACAAAGGGTCCGACACGCCGACTGGCAAACATTCCGATCGCATGACAGATCTCATGCAACGCAGTCGTCAGGAGGTCAAATTGATTGAGCGGCGGCTCATTCACGTCATCCGTTCCCGGAGTCGGATCAACAAAAAAAGAAACGTTACTGCTGAAGCTGATCTGGGCCGTGATCGTTTTTTCCGTCTTGCCATTTACCTGAGCTCGAGTAACTCCGAGGGTGTCTCCATCGAAATCGGAGGCAAAACTGAAGTCAATCGCAAGCGGGCCCACTCCCGGAAGGAGCGTTCTCCAGATTCGAATCGCCTCCTGAACAACTGCCCGCTCGGCTGCGTTCAGCAAACGATGATTGGGGAGAGGTGTAAACACGAAGTTGCCGGTGATTCCCTGGCCTCGATCGCAAATCGCATTCCTCGCGGCTGCGCTGAGCGGCTCATCATCCAGATCATCTCCAAGAGTCAGAGACGCATCGTCCGGATTCGCCGCATTGATGATGTCGCTCAGGCGACCATCGAGAGTTTGAGCATTCGTGATGCTCGAGAGAATCAGTAGTGATACCAACCCCACAAGACCGTGGAGAAGAGATGATTGAAACGTCTTACGAAGCCAGATTGACATGGCCCCCGGCCCTCCTCTTTTTGGATCAACATGATCATCCCGCAACAGAGCGCACTTCGATGTAAAATCAAGCGGCAAGGCCCCGGCGGAATCCCCTTTCTTGGATGAGGGTTAATTATGACCACAAAAAGACACAACGTCAATGAAAAAAGGATGTTATGACTCAAGAGAAGTCAAATCAAGGCCTTAACGGGCCCCGTAAAACACGGTCACATTGTCTGAATCCCGGTTGACCGTCAAAACATCCAGATCTCCGTCCCCGTCCAGATCGGTGGCAAAAATGGCTCGGGGTCGCCCAAGAACCCCGGACTGGCCCCCTTGGGAGAGATCCAGAACAAGCGGCAGGGGATCGAAAAGGCCCCCACCCCTCTGGATGAAGATGACAACGTTCTCGCTCACTTCGCCTGCAACAACGACATCCAGATCCCCGTCCCGATCAAGATCGACAAGATCAACCGAGGAAGGTCGATCCAGGACTCCCCCCGGGCCGAGACCAAGGTCACTGGCCTCAAAAGATCCTGAGTCTTTCTGAAGGAGGATTGTCACCCCCCGGGTACCGCCGCCCGTGGTCACGACCACATCGAGGTTGCCGTCTCCATCCACGTCTCCCCCTTCCAGTGCCGTTGGCAACGAAAGCCCGGAAGCAAGGATCGTTGGCGATGCGTCGAAGTTGCGGGGTGCGGACTGAAAGAATGCGGTGACTGAATTATCAATTTCGTTGCCTGCAAGGAGATCAAGAAGACCATTACCATCAAGGTCAACGGCAAGCACTGCCTTTGGCGAGTTGAGACCGGAATAAGAGACGCTCAGAAACCCACTCGGCTCCTCGGGCGCGTTGTAGTAGACGGTGACGGAATCCGGAGCAAATGGATCGTTGATCGACGCGATCACATCGAGAAGGCCATCCCCATCAACGTCGGCGATTCGAACCTGTCTGGCCAAACTGAAATCAGAAAGAGGAATCGTCTCTCCCGTATAGGTCCCTCCCTCCCGGCGGAGGATGACAAGGCGGCTCAACTCAAGACTGGAGACGACAAAATCAAGGTCCCCGTCCGAGTCAAGGTCACCCGCATCCACCGAGCCTGGACTCGCAAGATCAGGAGTGTCCAGGGTCACCGGTTGATCCGCAAAGAGGCCGGGGCTCGTCTGGAGCAAGAGGGAAAGATTTCCTCCGCCAACATTGGCGGTCACGATGTCCGCGTCCCCATCCCCATCGAAGTCTCCCACCACTCCATCTTCCGGACCTGCTCGATCCAGAAGCCCAATGATGCTCGTCTCCGGGAGGAGCACGGGAGAGCACCCCTCCCCCGGGTCGCGTTGCTTTGGCTCAAAAGTGCGGCTTGCCGTCTGATGGAAGATCGACAGCGTTCCGGTAACCAGGGTTGATGCGGAAACAAGATCCGCAGCCCCATCCAGGGAGAGATCTCCGGAAGCAATTGCTCTTGGACTTGGGATGGAAATCTCCAGAGGATCCTGATCAAACTCACCCTGCGAAGTCTGAAAGAAAACCGTCAGGTTGCCGCTCACCTCATTTGCCGAAGCGAGGTCAAGGCGTCCGTCTCGATCAAAGTCAAGAGCGATCACATTGCTGGGTCCTTGAGTGTTGGAGGCACCTCCAAGCCTTTTCGGCGTAAACCTCCGATCGTCGGCTTGCAAGAACACCGTGAGGTTGTTTCCGTCCGTGTTCGCGGTAATGAGATCGATTCGTCCGTTCCCATCCACATCGGCTGCTTCCACGGCGAGCGGACTATCCGTGTTGTTTCTGGATCCAAGGGTCAACGTCGAAAACTCATCCAGGGAATCCTGGTAGAAGATCGTGATGTTGTCTCCGCGAGTGTTTCCTGAGATGACATCAAGCAGCCCGTTACCATCCACATCGGCAACCTTGACCGCCTCCGGTCCAAAGCTCAGATCGGAGCCACCGAGCGGCTGAGATCGTGGAGAAAAAAGACCCGGTCCTGTCTGGAAGAAAATCCGCAGGTTGTTGCCCCCGGAATTTGCCGTTACGAAATCGAGATCGGAATCTCCATCGATATCCCCAAGGGCAATCGCGATCGGGCTTGAATCGGGAACCACGACATCCGTCGACTGATCGATCGAATAGGTTCCCATATTATCCTGAAAGAAAACTCGCACAACTTCCGTGCCGAGGTTTGTCACGGCAAGATCCGGGCGACCATCTTGATTCAGGTCCCCTGAGGCTAGAGTCGTCGGGATCGCCCCACCCTCCTGATTCACGGTGAGAGGAGTATACAAGCCGGGGTTTTCCTGAAAAAAGACGGTAACGTTGCCGTTGCTTCCCGAATCATTGACAACGGCGATGTCAAGATCCCCATCCGCGTCCAGATCTGACAGAACAATGGAAGAGACCCGAACCAGGCTTGGTTCCAGAATCCGGCAAGCATCAACGTCCAGGTCGGCACGGACAGTCCTTGAAACCACGGATCCAGCTGCTTGCCCTTGATCTTCGTCCAGAGGAAGGACTCGGAGAAGGACGGCCCCCCCCGAGAGAACATCTCGTGTGTCCCACACAAAAGTATCTTGAGTTCCCGCTCCCTGGGCTGAAGTTTGAACCACGCTGGCCCGATCCTGAATCCGCCACAATTGATCCGTCACCGGGGGATCAAACGGACGATCGACCGTGATCCGCTGACCGATCCGGTCGTATTGAAGGATCGTTCGAGTCTGCTCGATGCCTCCTCCGATCGCCAGATCGTTTTCCGTCAGTAACGGTAGCACTCGTAATCCGTCCGCCCCGGCGGACAGTTCCCCGACCTCGCCTTCGAATCCCACTGCAGTCGGTTCTCGCGGGTCTGGATGGAGCTGAACAATGGGCGTGCTCGAATCCAGGTCGAGCGAACGGAGCTCGTGGCCGGGCACTGAAGGATCATCCGTCACGACGAGAAGGCGGGAACCGGAAAGCTCAAGAGCGAGTGACGTGGGATGAGAGAATCCGCCGTTTTGCCCTCTTATTTCCGAGAAGGTCCCGGAATTGAGATCCACTCCGATCACCCTGCCTGAACTCGTCTTCCCCCGCTCGGCAACAAACACTCTCCCTCGCGATCTCTCATCCAGAACGATCCCGTGCGGCTCATCGAGACCATCAAGAACGGACGAAGCACAAATCGGCCCGGAGGACCCCGGGTTGAGAGTTAACCGAACAAGAGACGATCCTACGGTGAGTAGAATGCTATCCGATCCTACCGGGGCAATGCCCCGAACAATCCCCGGCTCCACGGATGGATTCTCCAGCGACGAGAAAAGAATCTCGGTCGTTCCATCTTTCACTCGAAGAAGTTGCCAATCGATCCTCCCTCCCGGAGCAAGCGGAAGCGAGAGCGGAGAGTGAATGGCAAGAATTGCACTCCCATCCTCGGAAACGAAAAGAGCACTGGGTATCCCCTCTGATCCTGTGGCAACTTCTTCCTCGACGGCACCGGTCCCGAGTCGCACCCGACGAAGTCTGTAGGAGCCGGGAATCGGGGCGTCAAGCAAAAGGACCACTTCCCCATTCGCCAGCGGCCGGGCTGAAATCGGCGACTGGAAGATCTCTCCTTTTTCATCAAAACCGCGGGGAATCGGCACCTGGATCCCTCTCAAGACCTCAAGCTCTCGAAGGAATAGATCCGCTCCGAGCCCTCCTGGACCGAGGATCCCCGCCTGGGACGAGGCCACCTCGGATAACCGAGCGGTTTGAGCGTCCGACCCCGAACCGAGTCGACCACCAAATGCGACGGGAGCCTCGGTTGCAATGCGCAGACGCTGCCTCTCCTCCGCATCAGCGAGGGCTCGTCTCAAATCCGCCGCGCTACCCAGTTCCGGAAACTCTTCCCCGGAGCGGGTCCACTGGAACACGACATCAACAACGTCTTCCTCGTCGTCCTGAACGCTGAAGGGAACCGGAATCCCGCGCCGCACATCCGGGTTGAAGACAAAAACATCACTCCCGATGAATGCGCGGGGCCTGGCATTATTGTCAATTCCGAAGATCGGCGTTGCCACCACATCCCCGAAAACGGGATCGCCGGTGCTTGAAAATGCGCCATCCGTGGGAACAAAGCGCAACATCACCGGACTTGCTACCTCGGGCAAATCTCTTGCCGCATCCCAAAGAAAAGTCTGTGTGGTTGGGTTTCGAAAAACCTGAACATCATCGAGAGGGGTTCCGACCGAAGTCGCCGGGAGCCACATCGGCGGAATCGCTCCGCTGAAAACCGCGTACTCGGCAAGAATCGAGACCCGATCGTTGGACGTATCCGAGACCCGGAAAACGACCTGAACATCGCCGACGATCTCTCCGTCATCAAGCGCACGGGGGTCGTTCGGGTCGCCCGGGGTGACATCGGAAACAGCGATGGGTTCAATCATGGGAGAATCGTTGCCGACGAAACCCACCTCACTCCGTTCTACGGATGAAGACGCGGCAACGAAGCGCAGCTGGATGCATCGGTACGTTCCATCGCCAAACTGATCATCGAAGTTCCAGACGATCGAATGTTCGGTCCCCTCGACGGATGAGGTCAGGCCAAGAAGAGCCGCCGGATTCTCCAGGAAGGGTTGAATGGCCTGAAATGGCTCGTCTCCGGCGAAATCACAACGGATCTCGACTTCACCGGGTTCACTCTCAACCGTTCCCACCGCGACAAGAACGTCCAGATCAACCGAGCTGTCGATGCCGCTCAGGCGAAAGGAAAGAATGGCTGGAGCGGTCTTTTCCCCGTCAATGCGAATTTCGCTGATGTCGAGGCTACCCCCCCCACCGCCTCCGCCCCCCGAACTTGACAATCCGGTAGCCACCCCGACTGTTCCGGCCCAGCAACCGACGGGTAGACACAGCAAGAAAACCAATGCCCCCAGTCGGAAGTACGGGACACATAACCTGGCAGTTCCGATCAAGGCACTCGTTCAAGTTGCGGGCCGACAATCTGCCCGGCAGGAGAAACCCATGAGCTTTGGGGGAGTGAATCCGAGCCTGTATTATCAAAGGGAGGCTGCACCGCGTCAATCCCTTGTCTTCCCCGAGGTTGGTCAAAACCATTTCCGGCCTTTCATCAAGCCCTCCGAACGAAAAGAGAACGCATGACCCTCAGAATAATGACCTGCCAACTCTACGTCGATGGCTGGACACCCTCACCGGTGGGGCATTCCGAGGCGGACGGCCCCCGACGCCCAACCGAATTCGCGGGTGTTTCGATGAGGATCGTCCCTGACTACTCGTCGATCCGAGTCCACTCGCTCTTTCGACGAAGTGACCAGCCTTTCCCTGCGTTCTTCGTTCTCTCCTCGATGAATGAGTAAGAAGTATCCTCAAGATCAGACCAGGTCATACGCGAGACAAGAGTCCCTTTTCCATCCTTCCAGTCAAAGACAATCTCTTCATCGCTCATGGTACCGACCCCATTCAGAAACTGATGGGTTTCACCGTCCAGCAGCCAGGCTTCCCATCTCTTTTTTCCCGGCACATTCGAAAAAACGATAAAGCGGCGATAGTCGATGCCATCAGGCCCAGTGGTGTTCAAAACGCTGACGACCATTGACCCGAAAATAATCTTGGTCCTTCGAGTCTCCCCCGTCGTCCTTCCGCTGCCTTTCTCGGAAACAACTTCTCCTCTTCCTTCCCAGTCTCCGAGCAACACGTCGAGCTTCCGGTCGGACGCCTTTCGATATCGGTTTTTACCCTTCTTTGAGGTGAAGATCTCATCTTCGGTGACCAGGGAGGCATCGCGTGTCCGGGAAAATTCCATGATCCAGTTGGTGCGATAAGTCTGTCCGCCGTCGGTTGAGTGGCCGGAATCCCAGCGAACACTGTTCGGCAAACCATCTGAAAAGGAATACATGGTGATCGTCTCTTTTCCCTGGGCATTTGTCCCGCGCGAGAAGAACTCCCCCCGGCCGTGACGGAACTTGCCGGTCAAGATCCCAAAAGACTGGGGACCACCGCCTGGCCAGTTGAGCACTAACTTCCACTCCTTGGCCACAGGATCAAATGCTCGAACGCTGAACCCATTGACCGTGTTTCCGTCGATGCCGATCCACTGCTCCATGATCGCGCAACCACCAAGGATTGGAGTGATGATCGCTCGAGATCTTGAAGTATCCTTGTAGGAGCCGTCCGCCTGCAAGAACCGATTATTTACCGACCACTCTCCCACCCAGAAATCAAACTGGCGAGCCTCCGGAATCTGGCAACTTTCAAGGGTGTCACAGGATTCACTGCCGAAAACCGGCTTCGTCAACAGAAGAAAGCCCGCCAGGGCCACCAGGAAAACGTGAGGAATCAAGCTTGATTGCGAGACGGTTCTTTCCATGAGAGCCTCCTTCGCCCGGACGAGCGCCCGCATTTGCGGTTCGAGACCGGGGCCGGTTCTTGAGATCGAATGGTCTTTTGATTGAATAGGAATGATCGATGTACAGATGCCGGTCATTCGTTGCAACTCTTCCTGTTACCTAGAACATCATAACGCCGGAACAAGCCATGACAGCACCTGCGAGGAAATTACAACGTCGAACCAGGTTCGTCCTCAAATATCTGACAAGACCACGGCCCTCGGGACAGACCCTTCTCCTGGCCATGATCCTTACGGTGCTCTTCCCCAACTGCAGGGTTTTTTCTCAAGAACCCCGCGTGTCTACTCCCCCAGCTTCCGTCCGTAAGACTTTTTCACTCGCCCCTTTCTACAAGAAGTACCTCAACGTGGAGGGCCTTCCCGTCGTCAGCTCGTCGAAAGTCTCCGACCACGCCTTGCTGGAGGCAGCCTTTCTCATCAGGAAGATGATCGGCCACCGCCCCGATGTCTTTGCCGCGATGAGAAAGAACCGGACCCGGCTAGCGATCATGGCGGTGGACGAGCTCACGACTCAGATCCCCGAGCATCGCGATCTGACTCCCTCCCGGTACTGGGACCGGAGGGCTCGGGGTCTTGGAGCGACCCCGACTCGTCCCGCCGTCAGCTGCGGAGAAGAGAATCTACTTGGCTATCCCGGAGACCCCTACAAACAGGAGAACATCCTCATCCACGAGTTCGCCCACGCCATTCATGAGATGGGGCTTCGTTTTCTCGACAAGACGTTCGATGAACGCCTCCAGGCAACCTTCGACACAGCGGTGAGGAAAGGGCTTTTTCAGGGGTTCTACGCCGGGACGAATCCGGCCGAGTACTGGGCGGAAGGAGTTCAATCCTGGTTTGACACGAATCGGGAGAACGATTCCAGCCACAATCACGTCAACACTCGGGAAGAACTCAAGGAGTATGATCCGGGGCTTGCCGCTCTCATTGAGCCGGTCTTTGGGGACACAACATGGCGCTACAAAACTCCCGGTAACCGTAGCAATTCAGCACATCTCATCGGCTACGATCCGATCTCTGCCCCCACGTTCGCCTGGCCTCGAGATCTTGAAGAATGGTATGAACAATACGAGAGGGAGAAGAGGACCCATCCGGCAAAGACTCAAGAGCCGGAAAAGGAAGATGGATCCTGAAAGAGAGTCTTGATCCATCCGGAAAGATGACCCGCGATCTTCTCATGGACGAGGGCCGAAGGATGGCCATCAAACTTGCTGGCGTTGAACTCTTCGGGGGAGAACTGATCGGGGAGCCGGGAGAGATCCAGGAACAAGATCCCGTCTTCGACGAGCTTGGACCTGATCACTCCAAAATCAGAATCCATGAACGTTCCCAGCAGGACCACTCCTAGCTTCAGCCCACGCTTGTTGGCCACTTCATTCATTCTCTGAACGTAGGCATAAGAGCTCGGCAAGACGGAGCGGTCCGACCAGAACCCCCTCGCTCTTTTTTTCGTCGCCCGGGCGAGCACATCTCTCACAAAATAGATCAGATGACTTCGACGCATCCATTTCTTCAGGACCGAATCGGCGTCGATCATTCCAGACGTCGGCGCTCGACTCGCCGTAAATCCCCACCGATCAACGCTGCCCGTCCGCTCAAGGTCAAAGTCAGAAGGAATCAACGCAAGGAGAAAGAGATCGGGTTCTACCGATGTGGTGCGGTGCTCAAGGGTTGCCGCCATCTCCTTTACGCTGTATGCCGAAACCCCGAAGTTCAGAACCGAAACATCGCCCGCCTCTCGCTCTCGGTCCAGCGCTTCTTCAAGTCGGACACAGAAGGTATCCTCTGTGTTCTCAACCCCCTCTCCAAACGTGACCGAATCGCCAAGAACCGCAATCCGATACTCATCAGGAGACTTCTTGGGAACCGGCTTTCCAGGCTCAACGGAACGCAAACCGAGTTCATCGGTATGAATCTTGGCTCCGCCTCGGGCCAAAACATTTGAGAGATTCGGCTGATGCACGTAGGGGATCTCATCCGACTCTCCAAACTGACGGTAAATCGGATCATAGATGTAGTGGCTCGAATAGCCCGAAAATCGAATCACCATCTCGCTCCCGATCATTCCAAGCAGGAGACAAAACGTCATATACAAGAAACGATTTCGCCAGGTGCTCATGAGCTCCATCCAGTAAGAGGCCGCCGGTCCGAAAAATATCGACTATCCATCTTGATCGACAGGCCGCTTTCCGGCCTTGAGACATTACCCGAACTTTCAAGTTGAACCGCTCCCGAGTGGGTTTGATCGTCGGCAAGCCTTTCCGATGTCAAATTTTCAGCTGTGAAGAGTGACGCTGGCCATATTCGCGTAGAATGTGTTTGCCGATTGTGATCGACGGCGGTCGTTGGGAGATGTCACGAAATAACCGGGGGAATGCGGACGAATCTTTAGGCCCCATACCGGCTCCTTGAATGCAGCCCCCCTCGGAAAGCCAATACCATGAGAGTTCTCTTTGTCGTCAATAAGTGCAAGGTTCAGACGATGAACTACGTACGATCGGTTGCTCGGGGTTGTGAACAGAGTGCCGCACTCGTTACCTACCCGGGCCACCCAAATGTCCACAACTGGGATCTCCTGGTCGAAGATCAGCACCTTCCGAAGGTGAGCCTGCTTCATTCTGATTCTGTTCGAGATGAAGACATCGATCTTGAGAAGTTCGAGCAGGAGCTGAGAGCAGCAATCGCAGACCTGAACCCGCAGGTGATTCATGTGTTGTTTTATTTGCACGATCACATCGTGTTGCGCGTCCGATCGGTCCTGGATGATCTTGGGCATCGAGCCGCACTGATCTACGAGACCCGGGACCCGACCGGAGTGATGCCCCGTGACCTTCCCGAACGTGAGGCGATCGAGGCGAGCGATGGATACATCTTTGTTTCCGAGGAGATCTACAATTATTTCTTTAACCGATATCTGATCGAACCCCGCCCGTATCTGGTGATCAGACAGTCGGAGTTCTATGCCAGGCGGGACGAGCTTCCGAAGAAAAGGTCCGATGAGGACGGAATGACCCACGTCTCACTTCTGGGAACCTTCAGGGGCAATCCCGAAAACTCAAGACACTACGAGGAGTACATTCAAGCCTTCCTCCGCGGGACAAAAGACACCGTGCTTCATGCGTTTTCGCACCGGCCCCAGGACTACCTCGATCGACTCGAGACCGAATTTGAAGGGCGATGCATCAACCACAACCCCCATGGCCCGACCATGGACCCGCGCCAGAATTGGCACTACACTTCGACCATCGGCACCTTCGATTTCAACCTTGTCGCTCATTCGTTGTGGCGCCCCAAGAACTCACGAGAAATGCTGCGCTACTGCAACCCGACCAAGGCGACGAGCCCGTTGATCCTGGCCGACCTGCCGTTGATATGTAATACACATTATTCGGGCACCGTCGAGATCATCGAGGAGTTCGGCTGCGGCCATGTCTTTCGGGACTGGTCCGAACTGAACCAACTGTTCCAGGAAAAGCACCGCTGGGCATCCATGCAGGAAGGGGCAAGGGCTGCGGCCAAAGCACTCTGTCACGAAGCTCAGTCGGAAAAGGTCCTCGATTTCTATCGAAGTATCTACAGAACCTTGCCCGCAACGTTGAGACCATCGAAGAACAATCCCGAGTAGCGGCCTCGCAGGAAATTTCATGTTCATCACAGACAGATTCGTATTTCTGCATCTGCCCAAGACTGGCGGCACTTTCGTTTCAACGGTCTTGAGAGACCTGATGTCGCGAACGGGGAATTCATTCCTGGAGATTGAAAAGCACGGTGGAAGGCGCGACATTCCGGCTCAGTATCGTGACCTACCTGTTTTTGGGTGCGTCCGGAACCCGTTTGATCTCAAGGTCTCAAGATACTGCTACGGGTGGTGGAAGAAGAACCTTGATGAGGAAGAGATGGCAAGAGGCAGAGCGAGCTTTGCACATTTCCCCGACTTGGATTTTGTCGAGTTTATCGACTGGTCCGATACCTGCTGCCCCTGGGTGGCTGAGGCGGTAGAACGGAATCGCTCCGTCGGAACGCTAGGAAGAGAATCGATTCGATTTGTTTTTCACTACCATCTGGAGCCAAATGCGTTCTTCGGTGCGTGGACGGAATCGACCCTGACTACGATCAGCAGGGCCGAGGTTCTTCCTGGCTTGACCCTACTTGACACGGAAAATCTGAACAAGGAACTGGAGACTTTCCTGCTCGGCTGTCAATACGACGAAGCGGTCGTCGGGGAGCTTTGCCGTCGAGGTCGAATCGTCCCGCCCGGAGGACAAAGAACCAAGGAGGATTCCTGGCAGAAGTATTTCACACCCGAAGTCAGGGAACGGTTTCGTAAGAAGGAGCGCCTGCTGTTCAAGCTGTTCCCCGAATTTGACTCAGCTGGACCGGACTCACGATAGAGCTTTCCGCCGCATCGCCTCATAAACTTGACCTGCAGAATGCGAAACCATGAGGGCTAGGGAATATGCCAGCCCCATCAGCCCATCCTCCTGGTAGGCTTGCCGGTGGGATCGGTCCGATGCCTTCAACGGAATTTCGTGTGCCTTTGCGATCGCCTTGCCGACTCCGTAGCAAAAACTACTGCGCAGGTCGGACCAAAGGGTCAGGGGAGCGTGTTTGATCCGGCAACTCTCTACGCTCACGATGCGGATACCGGCCGCCCGAATGCGATGATCGAGGTCGGCATCTTCTTTCCAAAGAAGCCGGCCGTCGAAGAAGTAGCCCCCGATCCGCTTTGCGATTTTCCGGGACACGACCAGAGGTGGCTTGTAGGCATTGAGCCCTGACCCTTGACGACGGGTTCGAGATCGAGCCACAAGAGCACTGCTCCAGGTACGACCCGGATCGAATTCCACCAGGCCCTTGTAGACTTCATTCTCAGAAGATCCCCGGGATATTGCCGTCAGCATGCTCTCAATGGCACCAGGTGCGAATAGACAATCAGAGTCCATCAGCAGAACATGATCGTGTTCTGCTTTCTGGATGGCATGTTCCAGAGCCCGAGCCAGATGCGCATCGGGAAGCTCTTCGAGACGGAGACGGTCGGGAAAAGTCTCTTCGAGGTGTTTGCGGAAATGAGCTGGGCTTCCATTCAGGCAAACCAGAATTTCAACGGGGAGCCCAACAGGGATGGACCGGATACAGTCCTCAAGGCGCGGATCATCCCGGCAGGGGATTGCGATACTCAGGCTCATACTGCCTCGCCAAGCTTCTTCCGATAGCGCTCTTTTCCCGCAGCCACCAGCGACTCCGGGTCGAGCTGAGCCTGGGTAAAGAGTCCGGGTTGCTGCTTGCCAAGCAAGGAAATCACTTCAAGATAAGTTTGAGAATCTCTCCATGAACTCGTCCCTGTAAGGCTCCTGGCGTGCACGCGATAATCGGCCAGAACTCCGGAGATTCTGCGGAGCGGATACCTGGCGGCGATTCGCAACCACAGCTCATAATCGGAACCGCGAGTGAGCTGCGGGTTGAATCCACCAGCGGTAGTGATGATTTTGCGGGGAATCATCACCGTGAGGGTCCCGATCACATTGCGCTTGAGCAGGCGTTGGAGGTTGTGGTCACCGCCGTGGCTACTGGTCTTGGCAACCTGCCACGCACCGGTTTTTGAGCGCCGAGAAATGCTGTAGTCGGTGAAGCAAAGGCCCAGTTCGGGAAACTTCTCAAACAGGTCCACCTGCCTGGCAATTTTCTCCGGATGCCACCAATCATCGGCGTCGAGAAAGGCAACGTAGCGGCCGTGCGCCTCGGACAGAGCGAGGTTGCGTGCAAATGCTACGCCCTTTCCTGGGGTCTCCAGAACGCGAATCCGGGAGCCAAACGATGCAAGCAGGCTTTTGGTTTCGTCCCTCGATCCATCGTCAACCACCAGAACCTCAACCGAATTGAAAGTCTGAGACAGGGCCGATTCGACGGCCGCTCCAACCCACTCGGCTCGATCTCGCGTGGGAATGATGCAACTGACCTCTACCCGGCTCACTTCCGATAACCCCCTTCGCGCAATCGAGACTCCATTTCCTGGTCCACGGTTTTTCCGTGCGCCAGTTTAAAAGAGCCTTCCGGAGCGATGAAATAGACAATTGACAGCCGTGCTCCGATCTTTCGGGGCGGGTGAACGACGCGGTGTCGACAGGATCGAATCCGTCCATGGGAATCGGCAGCCAGCAGATCTCCGGCGATGGCGACAATCCCTTCAGAAGAGGGAGTGGGTTGCCACCAGTTTCCCTGAGAGTCTTCGACCTCAAGACCCGGTGCGGAAGCTCCTAGAAGCAAGGTAAAGAGGTCGAAATCACAGTGAGCCAAAAAGCGCTCTTTGCTGGTAGTCGGAGTTTGGGCTGGATAGTAGTTGAAGCGCAGAACCGCATCGTCGGAACCCAGAAGAGATGCATAGCGACCCTTTGTATCCAGAGCGGCGTCAAGGCCCAGGGCTACTCGACGCGCCAGTTTGTCCAGGCCCTCGATCAGGGCAAAGGCCGCTTCCCCGAACTCCGGGACCTCCTCGGGAAGGAGGTTTTCATGACGATGCCCCCCACGTCTGACATGCCAGGCCTCCTTTTGTCCTGTGGGGAGAAATCCGTCGGCGCGTGGCTTCTGCAGGGGAAAGTACCCCCGTTGTGAACCATCAAGGGGTCCGGCCCAGCGTAGCTTCTGCTCGAGAGGCAAGGCAAAAGTTCGGAGCCCCATCTCGATGGCAGCTTGAATCACCGAGTTGTTGAGACCGTGCTCCTCGATGACCGCAAAACTCTGCTGGAGAAGCTTGGCTCCAAGGGCAACGTGTCCATCGCGTTCGAGCTGGACCGGATCCGTGGGCGAGAACGGTGGATTCGGTGGAAGTGGCACGGTCATTCGGAGTAGGTCGAGCTGAGAGTTTCGGTTGCGGCAAGGTGTGCAGTCGTCAGCTCTGCGTTTTCAAGAGGAAGCTGTTTCTTGATGAGCTTGTAAAAATACTCGACCAGGCCTTCAACGGTGGGGTTGAAATCAACGGTGTAAACTTTGTCTGCGATCTTCGCTTCGCTGCAAAGCTGGTGAAGTTGATCGTAGATCGGGTCTTGCCGCCAGATGATGAAAGAGTGGTCGACGGCGTCGATCATGGGTTTGACAAGCCGGGTCAGCTCGTTGGTGTCGAAGATGGTTCGGTGTTCATTCAGGGGCTTTGTTGCGGTGACAACCAGCCTGAGACGCCAGGTGTGACCGTGAAGAGTCTCCTCTTTCATGTTGCTGAAACCGAGGGCTCGGTGCCCCGCATCGAAACGAAACGTCTTCTCAATCGTCACAGGCATCGTATGAGCTCCCCAATCTTCCTCTGAAGCCACTCTCCACGAGATGAAGAGGTTTCTGTAGCACTTTCAATCAATAAGTCCAAGGTCTGGTCCCCGATTCGTTGGAAACTCGCCGGATCTTTGGGAAGGGGAGCTGGGGCCAACGCCTCGTACGTGTACGTCGGAACGGGTTGCTCGGAATAGACTCTGGGAAGTTCGGGGGTATTCCCCGCTTGCAAGCTGCTCACTTGCTGGCGCAGGAGCTTCCGCAACCGCGCGACTCCCCGGTCTGAACTCAAGAGATGTTCATTCGCGTGGATGGCGATCGGACCCTGGCCAATCATTGCCTCGTAGTCGCCAGGGGACCTCTGGCGGTCTTCTGGAGCTGCGGGGGTCTGTCCCGAAAAGTCGACTTTCTCCAGGCCGATCTCCTCTCGATTCCCCTGCCCGTGGGGATCGAGACGGGTGTTGAAGTGCCGAAAACCAATGACCCACGATCGGGTCGTGTCTGACGGAACGACCCAACGGGTTGCCCAGGCTCCTAGCAGCAGTCGCTCTTCTTCTCCCGTTTCGAATGCGGGAGGGTACTGGGCAACGTTGGGAAAGATCACATCCGCAGCCCGCATCCAGAGGCGTCCTTCTGCATAGCGTGTCGAATTGACAACGATTCCAAGCGGGGTGTTTGCAAAGCTCAACAGGGGAAGTTCGCTAAAACCCGGCGTGAATTGAACGCCACTCACCCGTCCGTGCAGAAACGGAATGTGCATGGGATCTGCCGTGTTCTCGTGAATCTGGAGCCAGTTACACGCATAACTCAGCTTGAAGGGAACCAGCTCGGTATCCGAAGTTGCGGACCAAGAGTCATAAATCGGGAAGGTGGGACGCTCGTCTTGAGGACCCAGATACGCAAAGATCAACCCGGAGTACTCAAGAGTCGGGTAGGCTCCTTGACAGGCATTGCGACGAACTGGATTGTCCGGCTGAGCGGGAGTTTCGAGAATTCGTCCGTCAACATCGTAGAGCCAGCCGTGGTAACAACAGCGAAGGCCGCGCTCGCTCACGATCCCGAACTCGAGTGAAGTTCCTCGGTGGGCACAGTGACGAAAAAGTAGCCCCAGCTCTCCCCTCTTATCTCGAAAAAGGACGAGATCTTCTCCAAGGACCCGCAACGGCAAGGGAACCCCTGCGAGTTCTTCCGTCAAGGCGATGGGATGCCAGAATCGGCGCAAGTACTCACCACAGGGCGTTCCCCGGGCCACATGAGTCAGCTCCACATCTTCTTGAGTCGAAAGAGGTTGGTTGTATCCATCGAGAGTGTTCATTGGTCGAATCAGACTACCATCATCTAGAAATTGAGGGTAATGTTTCCTTTAGGTACAAAGACTTGCTGCAAAAGATGTTGGGGGCCAGCAAAACCGGAAACGTGGGGAGAAATTCAAAGCCGGCCATTTCGACCCCGTCCGATCCAGGTCGAAGCTTGGGACCGCCTTCGGTCACAATTGGCTGCGTCACCAGCGAAGGTCGAGAACCTGATTCGTGGAGATTTGCCCGTCTTGACTTCCGAATCGGCCTATCCCACTATGACCCATCGTAACGACTCAGCCTAATGACCTCTGACTTCAGGACTCGCCATGACCCTGGCAAGCGGCCAAACCCTTTCCCACTACGAAATCATCGGCCCCCTCGGCGCCGGAGGAATGGGAGAGGTCTACCGTGCCCGTGACACACGGCTGGAGCGCGAGGTGGCCATCAAGGTGCTACCCGAGGAGTTCGCCAGGGACGAGGATCGACTCCGTCGCTTCGAGCGCGAGGCAAAGACGCTGGCCTCCCTCAACCACCCGAACCTGGCTCATATCTACGGAATCGACCGGGCGCAGGACACATGCTTCATCGCCATGGAGCTGGTGGGAGGCAAGGATCTGGCCGCTCGGCTCGCGCGCGGACCACTCCCCGTCGCCGAGGCGATCGACGTCTGCCGCCAGATCGCCGAGGGTCTGGAAGCTGCTCATGAGGCCGGCGTTGTCCACCGTGACCTGAAGCCCGCAAACGTGCAAGTCACACCAGACGGTAGGGTGAAAATCCTCGACTTCGGGCTGGCCAAGCCGATCGTGCCCAAAGCGACGCCCGAGGGAACATCGAGCGCGACGCCGGACAGCTTCCTCTTGACAGAAGATGGGCTCGTACTCGGCACGCCAACCTACATGAGCCCCGAGCAGGCGCGCGGCAAGCCGGTGGACCGTCGCACGGACATCTGGGCGTTCGGGTGTGTGCTGTACGAATGCCTATCCGGGAAGCAGACGTTCGCGGGAGAGAGTCTCTCCGACGTGATCGCCCTGATCCTGGGCGGCGAGCCGGACTGGAAGACACTGCCCGCGGCGACCCCTCGCCACGTGGCATCCCTGATGCAACGCTGCCTGGATCGGGATGCACGTCAGCGACTCCGCGACATCGGTGAGGCGCGGGTGCAGCTAGCACTCCAGGCGAACGCCCCTGGTCTCTCGCGTGACCACGACGGTGTTGGTCCGCCTCGATCGGGGCGACTGAGAAGCATCGCGCTCACCGCAACCGTTTCCCTGTTCTCCTTGATCGCCGGCCTCTGGATCGGGAGCGACGATCCAGCAGGTCCGAGCTCGGAGACCGGCTCCGCCAAGCCCTCGCTCCACGCCATACTCCACGAGTTCGAAGAAGACCAATCCCCGGAGAGAATCGCAATCTCGCCGACGGGTACCCGCGTCGCGTGGGCCGTCAGGGACGGACTCTACGTGCGCGTGCTCGACGATCCGGAGCCGCGGAAGATCCTCGAAAAAGGAATCGAGTGGGGAGAGTTCGCCTGGTCTCCCGACGGACTCGAGATCGCCTTCATCGACGATCAAGCGCTCTGGCGCATTCCTGCCGACGGTGGAGCGCCCAGCCGCTTCGCCGACTTCGAGGGATCCTCCTGGACGACCCTCATGTGGCTGGAAGACGGACGCATCGCGCACGAGGTGGAGGAGGGGATCGTAGCCGTGTCCGAGGAGGGTGAACGCACCATGGTGGTCGAGATCGACAAATCCGAGATCCTTCACCTCCACGGATTCCTTGTGCTTCCGGACGGGGAGAGCGCTCTTGCCGTTCCCCATCTGGTCGGGGGCGGTGCGCATACGATCGACTTCTTCCGCAAAGGGAAGAGAAAGGAGATCGTCCCCTCCGCGGCAGGGGAACCCACCCTGATGAGGGTCACACCGGCCGGGCATCTTTTCTGGAAGGAGGAGGGTCGGGGATTGATCTGGAAAGTATCCGTGTCGCTCGAAGGCATCGAGAGGCTGGGCGAACCCCAGCTCGTCGCGGAGGACTGTTACTCACCGAGCGTGTCGTGCGACGGTAGGCTAGCTTACCTGGCCCGAGAAGGCAAAATGAGTCAAGTCCTGGGCTGGATCGACCGGAGCGATGGAGACTTCACGTCTCTGGGTCGGCGCCACGAAACCGACATCTGGGGAGGACACATCTCCTCAGATGAAGGCCAAATCGTCTATACGACTAACGAGAAAAACGGGTCCGAGACGTGGGTGCATGATGTCGAGCGCCGTGTCAGCACGGTGCGAATCCAGCGCGATGACGGCACGGCGATTTCGAGGTTCTTCCCCGATGGGCGCATCGGCGTCACTCCCATCACCACGAAAGAGGGAACGTTCGTCTATCCACCCTCGGGCAAGGGTGAACCGGAGACCTTCGATGGGCCCATCTGGGGCGTGTCCTCCGATGGGGCTGTGTTCATCACCGCAGGATGGACTCAGCCTGGCGAGAGTCCTTACTACGCGTCGGGACCAGGGGTAGAGGGAGGCAAGCGTGTGCTCCTGAGCGGAGAGTACAGAGAGATATTCCACCGGCTGTCGGAGGACGGCGCCTGGATGATCTACTCCTCGCTGCGAACGGGAGTGCGACAGGTGTTCCTGTCCCGTTTTCCTCCGACGGCTCAAGAAGAATGGTCGGTCAGCGCGGAGGGAGCGGAGGCGGCCTGGTTTGGCGAGGCAAGCGACGAGATCTTCTTTGTGCACGAAGGAGTCCTCAACCGCGTGGCGTTCGACGCCCGACCCGTCGTCCGCCTCGGATCGCCCGAGGCCCTCTTCCGGCTGCCAGCCAATCTCGAGCTCCTGGATTACGACGGTTCCGACCGTTTCCTGGCCAAGCGGACCTCGTGGCCAGGAAAAAGCAGGCTCTACGTGGACACAGACTGGGCTGAATAGGAAACAACGACGCATCCAGGGCAAGCCTTTTACTGGTATAGTGAAGCCCAGGAGGCCAGTAAATGTCTTACTTGTTTTTCTCGCTGTGGGTTCTCGCCCTGTTCGAACCCACCCTTTCCCAGCCCCAACTCGACCCCGGGAAATCGGTCAATGGAGAGATCTCGAGTCAGGATCCGATCATCCAGACTCCCCTACTCCAGAAGACGTTTGCCTCGAAGATCGCCGCCCGCGGTGACCGCTTTCAGCTCACACCTCAAGTGTCCGGACCCTACTTCGTTCGGCTTCGATCGGCGGCCATCAAACCCTACTTGATCGTTCGAGACCTTGGGGCCCAAACATGCGGAAACTGGAAAAAGTCTGCTACAACTCGGCTGGGTTCACAAAATGCAAGGCCAGCCAAAAAAGGGCCGGGTCTACCTCGAACGAGCCGTGACCATCATGGAAGAAGCATACGGCCCCGAGCACCTCGAAACGGCTCGCGCTTTGCATTTCCTGGGGAGTATTATAAGGGATGTCCCCGACCTCGCCGCTTCCCGTTCCGCCTTTGAGCGAGCACTCAAGATCCGAACCAATGTCCTCGGAGAAAAACACCCGAAAACCACGGACAGCCTGAAGGGCCTGGCGATCACCGAAAGGCGCGACGGAAAGGCAGAGCGAGCTGTTGAACTGAGCCGACGCCTCCTCCAGATCCTTGAAGAAATCTACGGACCGGGTCACCCGAAGACAGCCGGGAGTCTAACCGGCCTGGGGAATTCGCTTCTTGCGCTGGGGTGTTACGCCATCCTTCAGGGCAGTGCTCCTCAAGAAACTGGCGATTATCCTGGATCGACTAGGAAAACCCGAGCAGGCCAACTCTCTCTACGAACAAGTCATCCGAATTCGCGAAGAGCACTATCGCCCCAATCACCCCAGCCTGGCCTGGGATTTGATGAATCATGCGAACTCGCTCCTGGCCCGGAATCAACACCTGGAGAAAGCGGAGGAATACTATCGGCGAGCCGCGCGAATTCAGGAGCATGAATTCGGACCGGATCACCCGACGACGGCCTTTCCCGTCCACAACCTGGGGAGGCTCTTTTTGGCGCAAGGCCGCATCAAAGAGTCACGTCTCCTTCTGGAAAAAGCTGATCGAATCTGGCAGGACGCCCTGGACCCGGATCACACGGTGGCCATCTCCTCCCGAAACAACCTCGCGGTCTTGCTAGCAACCGCAGGCGAAATCGAGCTGGCCCAGGATCTCGTTTCGAGGTCCGTCGAATTGATCGATCGACAACTCGATCAACTCTTCGGCACCATGACAGAGCCAGAGCGTCTTGATCTCGCCAAAAAGAAAATTACGTCGATTCTCCTGCACCTCAGCTTCGCCCACGGAATCGATCGCGTTGAAGCGAAGATCGAAGCCTACGAAGCGATCCTCGACTGGAAAGGCAGGGTCTTCCGTTCGCTCACGGCAAGCAGACAAACCCTGGGAGACAAAGCGTCCCCCGCGGCACGAAGAATCTTGCAAGACCTCGCCCGGCTCCGTTCCCGTCTCTCGCGGGAGCTTTACTCGCAAGAAATCGACGACATCAAGACACAGCAAGTCCGATTGAAGAAGCTTCGTGAGGAGAGAGTCCAGCTCGAACGAGACCTTCGAAAAGAACAGCCACATGACCCCGCCCCGAGAATCACATCCGCCGCGATACGAAAGGCCCTGCCCGAGCGTTCGGCGTTGATCGACTTCTTCGTCCATTCCCGGTTCGAACCGATGTTGGTGGGCGAAGACGGAACGATCGAAAAGGAAGGTGGTTGGCGGGAAGATTCCCTGAGTGCCTGGATCCTTCCCAGCGACGGCAGTGAACTCGTCTGGCTCGATTTCGGGCCGAGCGCCATTATCGAAGAGGCAGTAAAGACCTTCCTTTCCAGACTTGTCAAGTCGCGGGGCCTCGTCCCGATCGACAAGGGTGAAGAAAAACACCCACTGCGACGCCTATTGTGGGATCCCCTGAAAGAACACCTCGATGGAGTCGAGACCCTCTTTATTTCCCCCGATCAGTTCCTGGGGACCCTTCCCTTCGAAGTCCTGCAGGAGGATGATGGGAGTTATCTCCTCGAGCACCAGGCATTCGTCTACCTCCAGAACGCATCGGCACTCGCCGAAATGAGTGCGTCCCCGTCCCGAAGAGGCGATGGACTCCTTTGCGTGGGACATGTCGACTACCGATCCGTGGGAGATCTTTCCTGGAAGAAAAACGACGGAGATGGACTCCGGGGTGGAACTCCGATTCGAGGAGACTTGAAGCGACGCTTCCTCAATCGCTGGTACAGACTCGACCACACTCTGGAGGAGAGTGCTTCGATCGCCGACCTCCACGACGAGGTGTTCGGAGAAAAGGAATCTCAGCTCTGGCTCCGTGGGCGCCAGGCAACCGAAGAGCGGGTGAAAACAGAACTCTCGCGTCATCGCGTGGCGCACATCGCGACCCATGGTTTCTTTCAACCCGATGGCTTGCCCTCGATGTGGTCTCAGGTCCAGGATCGAAACGCACCGGAAGGTTTCCGCATGGAGATGAGAGCCGAGGAACGTCGACTCACGCGCATGTTGCCCGGGCTCCTCTCAGGCCTCGTGCTCGCCGGAGCCAACAAGACCCCGCAGGAAGGTCGGGACGACGGCTTCTTGACCGCGGAGGAACTCTCATTCCTCGATCTGAGCGGCCTCGACCTGGTAGTCCTCTCCGCCTGCGAAACCGGTCTTGGCCGGGCAAAAGGGGGAGAAGGAATGCTGGGTCTTCGTCGCACACTGCGTCAAGCCGGCGTGCGCACGGTGATCAGCTCGCTGTGGTCGGTCGGAGACGAATCTACCAGCGAGCTGATGCAGGACTTCTACCGCCGCCTCTGGATGGAAAAGAAACCGATGCTCGACGCCCTTCGCGAGGCTCGACTTGCCATGCTGAAGAAAAACCGCATTGAAAATAACGGAAGAGGACTTCCTTCAACCTGGGGAGCCTTCGTCCTCGACGGGAAGTGGTATTGAGGACGAGGCATCATGCTGATGCCTCTCTAAAAGAACTGTAAGATCACCGCATTCGTCACACTGAACGGAATCGGGGCTTCGGAACCATTGTCTTCGATCATCCCTTGCAACGTGAACTTGAAGTTCGGATTGTTGACTCCATCCCCGTCTGTCAGAACAAACGGCGCTCGATCGGGCACCGTCAGCTCCTGAACGGTTTGACAGATCGCCTGCGAAATCCCCGTTCCACGGAGGCAGCGAAACGGCTGGGGAAGACCACCCTGAATCGGACCCGGATTCACCAGCACGCCAAAGTAGGTTCCTCCGACGTTGAAGCTCGCGGGACTGACGGAGTCACCGAGCCAGACGTAGATGAAGTATCTTGCATTATTCGCCGGTCCGGAAAGAGAGGCCTGAAGCTCGATCCCGATCGACTGCCCCGTGGGCAAAAGAATTCGGCCGTCGAATGCCCCTGCCGATCCATTCACAAGGAGAACGTCCTGGGCAACACCGGAAGCGCCGTTCACATTCCCTGCCCGGCAGTCGTTGAGTTCATAGGCCCCGATATCAATCCGAACAATGGGGTCACAGTTCCCGTTCTGCATCCTGGGTCGCCCTCTTTGATCCGTGGCAGGAAGAGGTGGCAAAGATCCCCCCTGAGGAATCCGCCCCGCGTCGACCCCGACCGATTCGACCAAAAGGGCGTAACAGGGAGTTGAGCCTCCGTAGAATTCAAGAGGCCCAAGCCCCGGATCAACTTCCACGGCGCTCGTTCCAACGAAGTCAAAATTAGCATTGGGCTGTCCCGGCGGAAACGGAGTGCTCACCCCATCGTTCCGGCCGATCAGGTTGCCCCCCTGAGTGACGATCGTCCCACCGGAAACTTGAACATCAACCGTCAAGTTGTCCGCGACGATGGTGTTCGCCATCGTCAAGTTCGAGAAAACTTTCAGCCCCATGTTCTCGTTATCCGTAAGAGTGCAATTGAGAATCTGGGAAGGACTCCCCACCGTGACCGCTCCCCCGTTACTACCAAGAGCCGGACGATTACCACTTACCGTGCAATTGATCATGCGACCCGGGGTGGTAGCGACAAGCGAAACTCCGCTTCCAAAAAACGCGCTATTGCTCAGAATCGCCGAGCCCATCAACGTGATATTTCCGCCTTGAGCCGAGACTCCGCCCCCTTGCTGGATGGTATCGATGGCGTCGTTATCCCGGATGACGCAGGACTCGATGGTTAGATCCCCTCGGCTCAAGATTCCCGCTCCGCCGCCCGAAGAGGATTCACCGTTTGAAACCGTAAGACCTGAGATTTCAGCCTGAACCCCGATCGGCAAGCTGAAGATCCGGAAGCCAACGGCTCCCTCATCTCGATGGATATCCGTCTGATCAGCGCCGAGTCCGGCAATGGACACATCTCGTTCAATGTCTGGAAGAGCGCTTTGAAGGGTGATCGTCCCGGGTACTTCGATCTCGATGAATCCTGCTCCGGCCTCGTTATTGTCGAGCATCGCTTCCCTCAGCGACCCGGCGCCACTGTCCGCAAGAGTCATAACCGTGTACCTTTGAACTTCAAAGGCTCCGATGTCCACCTGTGAACTTCCATCTCCATTTCCATCGGTGGCGCCAGACAGCCCGCGTTGATCGGTTTGGCTCATCCGCCCGACGAGTCCATGATCAATGGCGACCGAGTCGGCCGCAAGAGCATGAATCGGAGTCGGTCCTCCGTAATCTCCAAGGGGCTTCAACCCAGGATCCACCGGCATCGCCGAGGTACCCACATAGTCAGAGTTCCCGTTCGGAAACCCCACCGGAAACTCTGGCTCGACACCGAAGTGATCTCCAATGAGGTTTCCTCCCGAGCTCACCGTAACGCTGGGAGAAACAGCAAGAAAGTCGGGAGAGTCTTGACCGGCAGTATTGCCCGCAACGATCGTATTTCCCAGGGTGAGCGTGTTCAACCAGTGCCGAATCCCTCCCCCGCTGACGGTGGCGTCATTGTTGGTGACTGAACAATTGAGAACTTCGGTAGGGCCACACATCGAGGTGATTCCGCCTCCCGATGAGGCCGAGTTGCCGCTCACCGTGGAGTTGAGGATGAGGCTATTGTCGGCAATCGCTTCCGTAAAGATCCCCCCACCAGCATCCGCATCATTGTCCAGAATTGTCGAATTCTTCACGAGCAAAACGCCCGAGGAGTAGATCCCTCCTCCCTTCGCACTGAGAGCCTGGTTGTCACGGACAATACAAGAATCAACGATCAACTCTCCTTGATTCAGGATGCCTCCGCCAGAGCCTTGATTCGCCGGACATCCATTGGAGATCGTCAAACCCATCAGCGAGAGTCGGACGCCAAACAGCTGGGTAAGGATTCTGAAAGGAGTCGCTGAATTTCGACGGATCTCGGATCGATCCGCGGAAAGCCCCTTGATCGTCACGTCTTTGTCCAGGAAGGGAAGCTCGGCGAGGAGGTTCATCGTCCCGGGTAGTTCGATGTCGATGAACCCCGCACCTGCGGCGTTATTATCAAGGATTGCTTGCCGTAGCGATCCCGCTCCATTGTCCACAAGAGTCGTTACCGGGTACCGCTGGAGTTCGAAAGCACCAATGTCAGATGTTGCAAAACCGTCCCCGTCACCATCAACAACCCGGGGTTGACCCCGTTCGTCGACTGACAGCGTGCTACTCCCGGCATCGATAGCGGGAGAGTCATCAAGAAGCGCGTGAGTTGGGGTTGGTCCACCGTTGTTGTTAAGACTCCCCAGCCGTGGATCCAGCAAGCTTGAGGGGATACCCACATAGTCATTGTTTCCATTGGGCAGACCGGCAGGGAATAGGGTCTCTACCCCTTGATTATTCTCGACAAGATTGTGGCCACTACTTCCCAGAACCGCACCTCCACCCACAACGAATTGAGAGCCTTCGTTCCGGGCGACGATCGTATTCTTGACGTCCACATCTACGGTACCGCTGGAAACAAACGCGCGAATACCTCCGTCACCGCCATGGTTATCAGTGATTGTGCAGTCCTCAATATCAAACATGACATCGAGGCCAGAAAAGGCAGTAACGGCCACTCCGGCGCCAAAGGGAGCAGAGTTTCCACTCACCGTCGTGTTGATGATCCGTCCTCTTCCCACGGCGGGGCTCTTGCCCGAGACATAATGAAAACCACCGCCCAAAGACCCGGCCGTGTTGTTGATCATTGCGCTGTCTTCGATCGAGGCAAAAGCAATCGACAGCCCCATATCGATTGCACCCCCATTGACGGTGGCCGTGTTTTCCGAAAAAACGCAGCGTACGACAACGAGGGAAGACCCGCTGAAGATTCCTCCCCCGAAGTCAGCAACACCGTTCGAGATGGTGAGATCCATGACCGAAGACCCGATCGTCCCGAACCCCAGATCAAAGATCCGGAAATTCGAGGCAGCATCATCGCGCCGAATCGTGAGCAAGTCGGCTCCCGGGCCCCACAATGCGATCCCCTTGGTGATGGACGGAAGCGGGGTCAGCAAACTGATCGTTCCGTTTGGCGTGAGGTTGACAAGATTGTCCGAGTCAACGTTGGCTTCGGCGTCAATGATGGCCTGACGCAGAGAACCCGCTCCCGAGTCGTTCAGGTTCGACACGGTCAGAGTCGCCGCATGGGATGACGATGCAAGTAGGATCATGGCCAGAAAGGCTGGCATCAATAGAAGCGCGGAACTCCAGGTGGGTCGGTTCTGCGTCATGGCAATACTCCTTTGAATTCCGAGCTTAGTTGATTCCTGAGGGTCCCCGGTCAACATCATGACGAGAATTCCGGCCAAGGAGGTCGGAAAACATGAAAAAAGTGCGAAGAGTCCCGCATTTTGCATCTGGAGAGGAGTCTGGATGAAACAGCACGGTGATTTCCGAGTACCGGAGGGCGTTCATTTCCGGATTTATTGAGAAAAGACCTGGGAGCCCCGGCCTTGCCTTCGGGCTCAATTCGGGCCATCCTCTACAAGCCAGGTCTGGTCTTTCCTATCGGAGTCGAACGCATGTCTCGGCCCTGGGAGGTTAAGCGACCAGGCGGTTCCAAAACTCAGCTTCCCTCCAGATCAGGCCAGCCATAAAAGAGAAAGAGCCCGGTGAGCGCATCTACATAGGCAGGATCCGGGCGCTCCTCGCGAGAGCCTGGGTCGAGGTACGACCGAATGTGTTGACGGTAGCTCCGGGTAATCAAACTCCCGAAATGAGGCTGGAACCGGCGAACATTCTCAACCCGATCGCCGCCACCCCGGAGCCCGAAAAACCCTGCTCCCAGAGGAGCGAACAGGTTCACGACATCGCAATAGGAATGGTAATTTCGCAGCTTCTGAATGCGACCACTTTGAGTGAGCCTCTCCACATCCTTCGAGTAAAAAAAGGAAGAAGATTGGATCAGGACCAGCTTGCGAAAATGAGCGATTTCGAACCGATCGGCCACCTCAAGGAGAATCTCGCAGCCATTTGAGAATCCTATCGCATCAATCAAGAGAGGCCGGCGGCACTCACTGCGACCATGAACCGACGCGATCTCATCAAGCATCTCGACCAGGAGGGTGACCGGCGATTCCCTCTCGCAGTTCATCCAGACCCCAAACGGTTCTGACCAGTACGAGACCCGAATGGAGGTCCCTCCATCCTCTTCGACGATTTCCTTTTGTAGTTTCTTGTCCCAAGGGCTCCCCAGATCACGGAGCATCCCCTCACAGACAATGGAAATCCAGCACGGGTCCATCTCTCCGGAGCGAATCTCTTCAAGAGGAGCGGCAGGAAAATGAAGGGAGGCACATCCGCTGCCGAAGAGGACGATTGACAGAAGGGGAGAGAAGAGCGCCAGCGAACGAGAAAAGCGTTTCACGCCAGTCAAGGGAATCCGAACCATCCAACGGGTCATGCCTTGCTCGGTTGTCCCTTTTTCCCGTCTGACTTGACGGGCTTTGAGAAGAGAGTCATGACCACGAGGATCGTCACTCCGACCGAAATGTAGCTATCCGCCAGATTGAACGTTGGCCAGGTGAACTCCCGCTTGTAGTGCCAGTCGATAAAGTCTCGAACATACCCCAGAAACACTCGATCGTAGAGGTTGCCAACCGCACCGGAAAGCACCAGCGCAAACGCAACCGTCATCCACCAGCCAGTGCCCGGTCGAAACATCAACGCCGTGATGACCCCGACTGCCAGCAGAGACGCAACGATCAAACCGGTTCGCCGCACCGTCTCCGGCAGCTTCTCGAACAGTGAAAACGCCCCGTGAGGATTCGGAACAAAGGTCAGGTGAAAGTAGTCTTCTACGATCTCGATTTCCTGCCGCCTCCCGCCGTCCTTCCCGGCAAGTCGGCTTTCGGCCCAGGCCTTCGTCCACAGATCGAGAACGACACCTATGAGCAAGATCAGCCCGACGACAATCAACCTCGACTTCATCCTAAGGCTCCAAGAAGCTTCTAACCGTACCCGCAAGCCAACCCAGCTCGCCTGCCATCCCTTGCACCACATCGGGAGTCATTCGCAACTCCGGAAGGTGGGCAAGAACATGCTCCCAGGTATACGTTTCCACCACAAGAATATCGCTCAATTCCTGATCAAGGATCAAGCCCAGTGCTCGAGCCGTCTCTCCAATGGTGGTCGTACACCCATCAACACCCCCCAGATGAAGGGGCACGTGAACGTGGGCCCGGATCTGAACAAACTCGGATAGTTTTTCCCGGCTCATCGTGGTCATCAACGGAAGGTCGGCGGCAACCCGCCTGACCACACCGTTTCGATCGAGCCCCATCACCTGATGGAGATAGCGATCGGCGCCAAGCACCTGCAATAGTTCCAGTCCTTTTGGCTCATCCGCGGGATTGGAAAGAGATACCGCGCTCGAAACATGAACCTTTGGAATGGATATCCCATTGGCGGTAAGCTGTCGATATCCGGCGCCGTGGTCCTCAAACATCACCGACTGATGACAGAGGTCAATATTCACTCCCACGTACCGGCGAAGGGCCGCCGAAGAATCCTCGACCAGATCTCCCCCCTCGCAGCTTCGAATAATGCCTCCGCCCGCCTCGAGGAGAAGATCGAAAAAGCTCACCGCCTCATCAACGGTTTCGATCATTCCCCACGGTTCCGGCTCGATCGAGAGAACAATTCTCTTACCCGTCTTCCACTCGATCTCCGCGTAGGCAGCCGCAACCCGGGCCATGTTCCTGGCGACAGTTTGGAGGGTGTTCTCATCGACCCCAAAACCTCGATAGGTTCCCGGAGATGTGCTCACCGACGCCGTCTCGCCAGGAACAAGTTCGGCCAGGATCTTGCCCGCCAAACAAGTGGTTAAAACCCGCCTCTCCTCGAGCCAGGTCGGGGTAAACACATCACTCTTGACCGTTTCGCCATGAAAGTCGGAGATCGGAAAAGCGTTGACCGCCACGACCCGAAGGTCAAGCTCGGAAAGAGTCGCCTTGAGAGATTGGAGCTTTCCTTCATCTTGCGTGAGTTCAAGGGCCAGCTGTTCGCCGATATGCATCTCTACTGCAAAAGGACCATCCGGGCAAAAGCTGTCCTTCAGACGTCGCACCTGACCGCGGAGGTTCAGGCACAGATCCGCATGAGATTGGCCACCGAAAACATTCAAGCAATAGGCCAGGGTCGGATGGGCTTTGGTAGTCATCAGAAAACTCACAGGCAAGATCGGAAAAAACTAACCCTTCATGAGCTCCACGACTTGCTTGGGAACCTCGACCTTCGTCGTGTTCAGATCCCGCACTTTCATCATGATAGTCTTCTTGCGCTCGATGGCTTTGTCGCCCCGTTGGATCCTGGTGAGGGTATGAACTTCAAGTCGCTCCACTCCACCCTTCGCATTGACCACAACGCCGATTCGCCCTGAATACTCGGGCTGCTGAGAGCCTGGCTTGCCACTCCTCCCGCCGGAAAGCTCTTTCGCTCCGTCTGCGGTGAGATTGGCGTAGTGAATCGTCATCCCATCTTTTTCGGTCTTCTCTACCTTTTCGATCTTCTTCTTGAGATCTTGCAGGGCATGGTGGGGAACCGGAAGCGCAGCGATGGACATGGCCGCCTGCAGCGCGGGACTCGACTTCCCTCCCCGGGCTCGAGCTCCGGCCTGGGCTTTCTTGAGATCAACCAGGGTCCACACGCCTTCCTTATTCTTGTAGACGGTTTGGCTTCTGTTCCGGTAGATGGTGTGATTGCCCTTGGTGAAAAGGAAAGGCTTTCCTCGCTCCACCTTGCAGGAAACCGCCGTCTTCTTTTGAATCGACGCGGGGCCTCCCGACTGCTCGACGGAAATCTCTACTCGGTAGCTCTTTGCCGCCTCCACCTTTTCGCTGATCTTGAGGAGATCCTGGATGGAGCTACCTTCTACCCCGAGAAATACCAAAAGACACGCCGCTGCTAAACTGATCATGATTCTCTCCGACCGGCAACTGCCACAAAAGACACGGAGGACTCCATGTCCTCTCGGAAAGAACCATCAGACTAGAGAAAGCCGGAGATTGCAACTATTCATCCGGCCAGTGCCTCAGGACCGGGCTTTTCGCCGACACGGGCTGGGCCCGAAGGGCTGGCATCGGCGAAATCATTTAACCCATCTGCTGGAGACGGGTCTTCAGATCCCGGACCACGTTGGCAAGGGGCATCATCCCTTCCGGAGTCGGAACCTGATTCGCGTCCGGAAGAGCCTCTGCGACCTGGTTCAGCAGGGTTTCGACCTCGGTTCGGGCCTCGGGAGAGCCTTGTTCTTCGCGGGCCAGAAGCTGGTACCGCTTGAAGCGCTCCCAGATCTTCTCGATCGCCTCTTTTTCTGCTCCTGTAGCAATCTCCCTGCCGTGGGTCAGAATCGGTGCCAACCGGTCGAGGAGGAGGGTGATCTGGGGAGACTTCTCCTTGCGATTCACCGTGAATCTAGGGAAGGAGTAGATCCTCGTCCCCAGACAAACCCCGAAGCTCTCAACTCGACTTTGATCGATGGAATAGTCATCGAGATAGTAGTCGTAATCGATCTCGATGTTCCTCTCCGGAACACCGTGGTCCCGGTAGGTTTCATAGGTCGACCCCGCCGCGGGATAGACCTCAACACTCAAATTATCCGCCATGAAACGCAGAAGCTCGGAAGCGAGAACCCGGTCGGCAAGGCCGTCTTCGACGAGTCGATGTATGCGACAGAATCGAGGCACAACAAAATCAGCCAGATCGTCCGGGCGAGCATCCGGTTGTTTGAACGATTCCAGAATCGAAGCGATTTCGTTTTCAACTTCGGAGAACGTCGACTTCTCGGTCTCGTCAAAATACCGGCGAAAATGAGCATGCTCTCGACAACGTTGCATGTAGAGAGGCTCGGGCCCGAGAGACACACGAACCGAGAATGGAGATTCCATGTCGGAGCCCTGGTAGCCAAAACGACTCACCTGAATCGTTCCTCGCTCTTCCTCCCCGAACTCGGCCACAATTTCATCGCCCTCACGACGATCTTCCATCAGGCTGGACGGATCATCATGAGCTCCCGGATAAACTCGAAGATCAAAGCGGGTCGAGAGGTCCGAGAGAAGGGAACGCCCTTCTGCCCAGACTTCAGAATAAGCAGGAGAAGAGGGAGATCCGACTCCCTGCAAGACCTCGATCACGGATAGAGCCGAGCGCACTCGCTCCAGGGAAATCTCAGGAGGACAGGGCTTGCCTTCGATCGTGGAGACAAGAGCCTGATCATCGAGATTGCGAATGGTCTCCATCGCTGAAATGGTCACCGCTTCAACCTCAGGACACAGCTCTCCGATCCGGGAAAGACGGGAGAGAAGACCATCGGGCATCCCACCATGAACGACGAGATTTCCCCGAGCAATCACCTCTCCGTTGACCGTCAATGCTCGATTCTCGATGGAGACGATGCTCCCTCGTGAAAGTCCCGCCTCCGTCTCCGTCGATTGATACTGGAACGCCTGGGATCCGGATTCAAAGAGATCGCAATACTTCTCGTTCCGGAGCGGACGATTGAGATGGATCGGCTCGAGGCAGATCTTCTTCTCGGCGAGAAAGCGAACCAACCTGGTGACGCCGGCCCGAAGAACCTCCGCCCCTTCCGGATCGATCTCACCGAGCCCAAATACCCGGGCATCAAAATCGTCAACAGACCTTGCGATCTTGCTCGCCATTGATTCGTAAACGGAATCCGTTCGGAAGAGAGACGGATCTGTATCCTGTTCGAGAGTCCGCAAGAATGCGGCGGCAGATGGTACATGTTCATCGCCAGCGGTTGCAACGAGCCACTGCAAATGCCGCAGGAGCTCGGGAAGTGGACCGAGAGAAACCTGAACCTTCCCCTTGCGGACGAGGTTTCTTTCAGCATCCGTTGAAGACGACCGATGAATCGATCTCTTCTCGACGTGAACCACCCGTCCTTCGGGAACCTGGTCATGGAAAACCGGCTCCACATCCATCTCGCGATTGTCCAGATCGACCCGGTCTCCCGGAGAGGGGCTCACCTGAATCCCAACCCTCGAGAGAAACGAGGGAAATTCGTTCTCGAGGATGCGGTCAAGCTCACTGGCAATCTTGGAGCAATCCGGGAAAGCGGCACGAATCAGTTCGGCCTCCGCGAACATCTCCACCGCAGGTTTCGCAAGTTCCTTTCGCCAGACCGTCTCGTCGGCAAACAAGGCAAAGTCCGGGCAGCCAAATCGGGGCTCTACCCGGGAGGAATAAATGCGTTTCAGATTCGCCCGGTGTTCATCGACAAGGGGCTTCCGATCCAGGACATCTTCACCGGCCGGAACCAGGTCGGGCTGTTTTTCCCACCCTTCGGTAACCGACCAAACTCGATCGAAGATCCGGGACAGTTCGGGTTCAGATCCGAGGCTCACCACGACCCTCGCCCTTCTCGCCACCCGGTCCCCCGTGGTAAATCCATGAGCGTCCACCGCAACGACTCCCCCCGCACCGACCGAATCATCTCTTTGGTACGTGACCTCGTACTTTTTCGTATCTTTCGAGAGATCCTCGGCGGTGAGAAGACTTCCTTCCTGAGGGAACTTGTGAAAACCTTGGCGTGCAAGGAAGGAGGAAACATCGTCCCGGGAGATATCGCCCAGGGACCCGTTCTTCAGATCTTCATAGAGGCAGATGACCTCGGCCACAAGAGCCGGCTGATTGTCCTGATCCACCTCAAAATGCCTCCCTGCAGTACAGGAGATCAGCCTGATCCGGGAGAGGCATTCTTCTCCGGCGGTAGCTTCCGCAAGGTTCACGTCTCGAACCTTCAGGAGGAACGGATCCTCAACAACATCTCCTCGGCTCACCTGGATCTTGGCCGGTACGCTGAAGAAGGGAGACTGGAGCCCGAGACGGAGCGTCTCGATGACGATTCCCGGGTCAGCTGCGTGGCGAACCCTTTCAACTTCATAGGGATATCGACCCAGCTCCGGCTCATCATCCGATGCGAAGTGGTCGAGGAACTCACCCGGAGGGAATTCCACCACATCCGCACCATAGACACTCTTCAAGAAGGTTCGCACCGAAGTTTGAGTCTCTGTCGGAAGATGAAAAAAGACACCCGACACAAGATCGAAAATCAGCTCCAAGCCCTCCCGTCCTTCGAGTTCCCGGTTCGATCGAGAGAACGAATTTTCTCTCGCGTTGGAAAGAGCGGGTCCAAACGTTTCCTCCCGGATCTCCTCCTCACGAATCAAGCCCTCGAGTTGATCCAGAACCTGATGAAACCGGCTCACCTCTCCTCGACTCACCACAACTCGAGGTCGAACGATCAGGCGTCCATCCACGGCAACTCCCGCAGACTTCAGCTCGAGAATTGCGCCCCGGCCTTTTCCCGCAACCGGTTTCTCACTGTATTCGTTCTCAAATTCATCCTTCCACCATTCAAACGACGGGAGGTTGTCTTCGTTGATGACGACCGCTCCCAGAAGACGGAGCAACACCGTACACTTCGCCTCAAGACTCTTTCCGGCCTTCAACGACCTCGACAAGGTAAGAAGGGATGCGAGACCTTCTATGGCTCCATCCCGATCCTTGCTCTTGACTGCCTCTCGAACACTGGAAATGCACCCGGCAATGTTTGTTGAAGACTCATCAGTACTCATCTCTTCCGTCGCCGCCTTGATCTCGTCAACCTTCTCAAGGAGCGCACCGGTTGAGAACCATTCATTAGCTTCTCCTCCCAACCAGCGCTTGAAATCTCTGATTTCATTCAGGAGAGAGCCGGCCTTGGTACCTCCAAGCCCCGAAAGCACCGAGCCAAGAAGGACAACCGCCGAACTCGCCGCTGCACCATTTCTGTCCACGACGGAGAGGTTGGTCGAGAAGTCCTTCACCGACTGCAACACCGACGAGAAGAGTTCCTTTTCCTTCTTCCCAAGATCCTTCCCGTCAGCAACGAGAGACTCGGTCATCGAGATGAGACGACTGAGAAACGGGGTCACCGCAACTTCGATATGCGGTTTGAGATAGGTTCCCGCCGAACTCTTCAGACCGGGAAGCCGTCTTGTAACCGTACCCTCCTTGGCATCGGCGATCGGCCGATACAGGACGGTGAAATCCTGGCCATGCACCGTGGATCCGGACCACAGAGCCATGGAATCCCCAAAACGAGGATGGGGAAGCTTCACTCCCTTCTGTTGAAAAGAGCTCACTCCATGATCTCCAAGGACCTTTTCCAGCTCCTTGACGAGGGAGGCTGCGGTCGGAGAGCCAATCGTATCCGCCATCGTCGCGACTCGGTAGCCCTGCGCAAGAGCCCCAAGGCGATGAGGATGAGATCGGGAGGAAGAAGCCTTCTTCCGGAGGCGGCCCATTTCTTCCACGAGCTCCTGAAGATACGCGGAGTTCTTCTTTTCGCTCAGGCTCTCGACCATGCCCTCGCATTGCTCGACTACGGACTCTAGGAGATCTTTGACCATTGTCGTCATGGGAGTCTTTCTCTCGATTTCAAGAAACCAATCTTCGATTCTTCTTCTGAACGAAATCTCATGATTCATGCACTACGGAGGTGACGAGCCATCTTCTTTCTCGTCCTTCGGTGCCCGATACAGTCCCCACTGCACCACTTCTCCGGTTGCACCGAGGAAGTCGGTGTTCGGCCCGGGCTCGAGCCCCAACCCGAACATCTCTGCAAGAGCCCGAGGAAGATCTCCGCGAAACGATTCGATCTCATAAACCCAGACCCGGCGACTGTCCACATCCCAGTCGAGAGTCAGGGCAATCGCACCGTTTGCCTCAACAACACTCGTTTCTCCATCGGGCTTCAAAGGAACATGGATCGGAACCCGCTTCTCCACCTTTCCCGTACCCGCGGTTACAACCTCGCAGGACAGCGCTGCCTTTCGCGTCGGAATCAGCACTCCGGCACGACGGAAGGTCTTGAGAGCTCGAGAGGAAAGACGGTATTCGATGAAACGATCGGGCCTGGGAACGGGAACAAAGTGATCGACACTGAAAAGGACATCGCCCCCCGGACCCGCCGATCGGAAGATCCCCCCTGCTGCTTTGATGGTAGCGTTCGGCTGGACCGTGAAGCCCTGGAACTCTCCCCAGGGAGAACCGTGGACGAGCTCAATCACAACACTGGACAGCGCCAGAGGGATTCGATGTTTTCTTCCAAGAGACTTCTGCAGGCTCGAAAGATAGGGGCTTCTTTGGAGTTTCTTGGGGTCTCCTTCGACCGGGAGACTCTTGATCGAAAAGTCATTCCCGGCAAACCCGTTGGCCGGAATGTATGCACCCAAAAGAGCACTCTTCAGCCTTCTCTGAAACTCGGTTCGCCCAAGGCCCTTTCCCTCCGGAGAAAGATCGAGAACACCCAGAAGGAGTCTCTCTACTTCCGTGGCTTCGCCGGCGACGGAGGTGGGAGAGGTCGTCTCGATCCTCCTTCTCTCCGGGGATCTGTTCTTTCGGGGCAAAGAGGGCTCGAAAGATGCAATCCGGGCATGGAGGCCCGCCAGTAGTTCCTCTCGAGTGATCTCGGCAAGAAGAGCCGACTTCACCATGTAGACCGTCTCCAACTGATCGCCGGGAACAGGCATCTTCAGAACACACGGAAAAACCTTGTTCTCAAGAAGCGACTCGATGTTCGCCGCGATGAATCCGCGGGAATCCGTCACGCCCCTGGTGGCGGTGATCTTTCCTTCCACTTCCGGTCCAAGGTCGGAAACAATCAAGGAGATGAGCTTCTGGCGAGCAACGCCAAGGGACGGAGCCACCGCACTCATGCTGCCTGAGAGATCCGCGGCAACGTAACCCGAAGACGAAACGGCCACGTCATCCGGTCCGAGCAAGGCCATGATCGTCTCCCAGCTCGCCGCGTCCGGCTCGTGAATCGGTTCGATGACATGAGGAGATGGAGAAGATGCACAGCCCACGAGAAACCCGAGGGCCAGAACGGCTCCAAGAAGAGCGTATCTTCGCAATCGAATCACTTTCGTACTTCCTCCGTTTGTACTCTTCACTTCAACCGTCCCTTCAAAGCTACGGCAACTTGATCATCCAAGGAGCTCACGGCCGAATCGAAAACCCGGCGAAGAAACGCTTCCTCGTCCTCCTGGAATTCGGCGGTGCTACCGTTGATCGATTGTTCGATCAAGAGGGCGCAAAGATAGGGTTGAACACCAGCAAGTCGCTCGGCGCCATCAAGAATGTCTCTTGAAAGATTCAGGTCTTTCCCGCCTCGCGCCGTCCACCAGATGCGCCCACGTAATGCATAAAACTGATGGAAGGCCCAAAGCAACCTGGGATCCGAATCACTGATCTCTGGCAACTCATCGATAACACTCTTGATCTTTTCGGGAATCCTGCGCCATCGATGGACTGCTCCGTAAAGCTCAAGATCCCAGGAGTAATACCGTGCGGAAGGAAACTGCCCCGAAAGAGACTGAAGAGACCTGGACGCGTTGTCGAACCGCTCCAGTCTCCGATTGGTCACAACATCCAGATACGCCTCATAGCCAAGGAGGTAGTCGGTGATCCAGTCATCCGTTGTTCGATCGGGAGTTTCCCGGCGAAAATCAGGAACCGAAAACTCGATCGGAGGAACAAACGAAGCCAAAGGAAGCGTTTCCGCCGAAACGAGAGCTCCTCCGGCAGCTCGAAACACTTCGTTTTCAAAACTGGAGATCAGACCTTTTGAAACGGTTCCTTGCTGTCCCGACCAGGCCCAGGAGACGAACCCCTGGATGAACCGCATCCGGTCACGATCAAGACTGTCAGCCATTCCTGTTCGAAGCGCGCTCCACCAGGCACCCTGATGCTGGGAAGAAAGAGTCGTTGCCGCCGTAACCTGAGCTTGATCGGGCCGCCCTTTCGCAAGGTGCTCGTCCGACTCATGGATCAAGTTCATCAAGGCATCGACGCCCGCGCCATCAAAGAGCGACACATAGACCCCATCCGGCTCCATCCACTCTCCACTCACCGACGAAGAATAGGCAAGCTGATAGGTACGACCGATCAGGGATCGATCATTCGGAATTGACAGCTCCCAGTAAGTCCCCTGATCATCCCGGCCGGGGCTCACGGCGACTGCAAGAGTCTCCATTGGAACAACAAACCAATCCCCCTCACTGCTCTCCTCGGGAACAGGAAGCAACCTGGCCCGAAAAACGTCCTCGAGACCTCGGCCCCGGATCTTGGTCACGATCGGCTCTTTCTCATGAGTGAGACCGACCCATCCTCGAAGAGGAATGCCTCCCTGAGATTCCTGGAAACGCTCGAACCGAGGTACCGGACAGACCGCGACCGAAATCTGCGCTCTCTTCCAATCCTTCCCCGCGTCCCTGAATTCGAGCATGTACGATGCCCGATCTCCAAGATCAGAAACCGCGGCAAACTCCAGGGCAATTTGATCGCCCTTCAAGGAACTCCGGGCCGCCCAGGGTTCACTCGACGAAGCAGGATCCTCACTCACAAACCGAAATTCAGTTCCTGACACGGAATCGATTCGGGTGGAGAGAGGAGTCAGGAAGAGGGTCTCATCCCGGTTGAAAAAGGAAATCGTCCGTCGATCATTCTCATCCTGGGGAAGAAGAGAAACGCTTTGAAATCCGACCGGCTCATGAACGCGTAACTTCCCGAGAGAGACGTTCGAGGAAGGCTCGGGATGAAAGATCAATTCGTAGTCCTGCTCCGTGTCCAGGTCTTCCGGGCTATCCACTGTGAGAAGAATTTCCATTTCGTTGCAGCTAGCCACGGTGAGACCGCTCATCGGAGGCTCAAGGTCAAACGACCCCTTGCTCGTGATACCGAGTCCTTTCCCCGAGAGCTGGATTTCGAGGCTTCCGCCCATTCCTTCCGCAGCCCGAACATAGCGCTCACCATCGAAGATGACCGCATCGCCCGACATGGAAGCCACTCTCGACTTGAAGGGTTGCAACTCGACAGTCAGCCCGGTCGCCTCCTTGATCTTGCCGCCGTGGGTAAGAACACAGAGCTCGGCTTCCCGTCCTTTCCACTTCTCCTCGATCTTGTAGAGGCGGGAAAAGCTCAACCTCTCCCCATCCCGATCCACTCGGTCAGGAACCAACGAAACGAGCACTTCGCCGTCGGCTACCAGGCCGTAGTTTCCTCGGGTGCGCAGGTTCTTGCCGTAAACCTCGATCCCTTTTGCGGTGATCACCTGACCATCGCCTTCAACGAAATGGAGGACGGAGGGAGCGACTTCCTGATACTCGGACCGGAACAGATACGGCACACCGGCAACTCCGCCAAGAGCAAAGAACATCAGAACGACGACGGCAAGGATCGAGTTGGTTGTTCGGGAAAAGCGAGCAACCTTGACGCTTGCTCCCGTTTCTACTCCATCAATGAGAACCTCATAGCGATCCGCGGGAGCGTTCCTCGGCAAGACCAACTGAACCCCGTCCTCCGTGGACTCCAGCTCTTCAAAGTCAACCTCGTTCCGTCCATCTTCCGCCCTCAAACTGTAATGAGAGTGATCGGAAAAAGCCCGACCAACGAGCTGAAGCGGAGGGCATTTTCCCCGGGTATACAGGCGACGAGGCAAAGAGGAATCCACCCGGGGAAGAACTTGAACGGTCAGTCCGGTGGGAGCATCCGCACACATGAGGGAATAGGCTCCGGGTCGAACTCCCGACTCACACACGAGGTCCACCCATTCCGTCGATCCGGGGACGAGAGCGCGAGTCAAAGAAACCGCCCGGCCATCCGCCGAGATCGCCGGCTGTCCCTGTTCATCAACGAGTCCATAGATTGCCGTCGATGGAAGATTCTGACCGACGACGTGCAGGGAGAATCCGGATTCACTGCAAACCTGCTTGGGCTCGATCCCGCCGAAAGCGGGTTTGCGGGCCGCGACTTCAAAACACAGGGCAGTGCGAGTCCTCTCGTGAACCAGGCGATAGACTCCCGGCCCAAGAACAGGAATCACCCGACTCAGGCGATTCGGCTCATCCTTGCTTTCCTCGGTTCGACGGAGCCGAACGTAGCGGGAGCCATCGGGAAGAGCAATGAGAGCTCCATCCTTTTCGAGATGAACAACTCCCGACTCATGGAGGTTCTCTCCGGTCAGGGTCACGACCGCGTCTTTGCTTCCGTCTTCAATCACCAGGGGCTGGATCGTCTTGAAGACACAGTGAGGCACCGTCACAGTCGTCTCTTGTTCCACCGACAGTGTCAGGCCAGTGTCCCCCTCCCCGGTCGAAAATATGCGATAGCAGCCCGGATGAAGAGGAGGAACGACCCGCTCCAGCGATGCCGGTGTATCGTTCCCTGAGTCGATCGGAAAGAGGACCGCAAGCCCCTCTTTGATGGCGGCCGCAGCCGAATCGCACCCTGCCCCTTCCGGGCTGGAGGGAATCTCCGCGAACGGAAAGGCCTCCTTGAATTCCAGGTTTTTGGCCTCACTCCTTCGAAGATAGAACACACTACAGGGTTCAAGGTCGATCCCCTGAATGCTTACCAGGGAGGGTTCGGAGCCATTCGTGATCGTTCCCGGAACGAGGGAACGATACTCGGCAACTCCTCTTACCGGGATCTTGATCCCGGAGACAACCTCTCCAAGTCGATTGCGGACGAAGTCGGATCGCAAGTGACCGCGCTTTGGAGAATCAATCAAATCGGCCCACACACCGGCGAGCCCTTCTAGCATCTTCAGGCCACTCGTAGCCGACTCGAGACGCAAGGACTGGAAAACGAGGCGACATCCGGTCAGAAAATCCTCGAGGTTCATCCGGAGATTTGCGTGGCGCGCGTCCCGATCCCCATTTCCCTCGGAACTCCGGGTATTCCCCTCGACTCGAACTTTCAATTCATTCCACAGACTGTCGAACTCAGGCAGAGAATCGAGGGCCCACAGAAGAAGCCGTTTCGCCGCGCCTACCTCCGCGTCTTCATCGTATTCGTCAAAGTTAAGATAAGTCGGGAACGGTCGACGACACGACGCAACCAGTGGATAAATGGAGCGATCCTCATCGGATAGGCTCGAACTATTGAACCGAATTCCGGGAGCGAGGAACCACCAGCAAGCATTCTTCGACTCCTTCTTCTCGGTGAGAACACAGGAGGGTCGAAGGTTGTAGTGAAGGAGTCCGTGCTCATGAAGATAAACGAGGGTTGAGAAGAGAGAGTTTCCAAGGGATAAAAGGCTCTCGATTCCGTACCCGCCCCGGTCATCCTCGACCAGCGATTCCAGAGATATTCCGCGAGTGAACGTATCCTGGTCCTGGCAATACACCACTGCCACCGAGTCGCTATCCTCGTTCGAGACGACTCCCCCGATCGGGACAAGTCCAACATGAGCCGGGACTTTTCCCTGAGAAAGCCACAGAAGTCGGCCTTCTTCATCTCCCTTCCAGGTCACCTGGTCAACGGCCGCCTTGGGGATGACCTGCACGACCCGCTCCGGTCGATCCCGTGCCGTTTCATCTCTTGCGAGAAAAAACGTGCCGAACCCGCTCGAAGACAGGTATGAGACAGTTGTCGAAAGCTGAATGGTCCCCAGATCCGGGGAATCCGCCTCGAGAGGCTCCAGTCCGTCCTGATTGGTCATAACATCCTTTCCTCGCGTCCCTCGATCGAGATCCGACCCAGTCGGATCAGGTTTCTTTTCGGAAGGATCGGCCTTCGGCTAGAAGGCATTTCGGATGAATGAGCGAGGATTTCTCCAGCTTCGTGCGTATGAACCGGTTGAATGACCTCACCCCGATATCAGCCAGGTGGGCAGATCGATATCCAAAGCTGGATTTGGTAAGGTGTCAGTTCTCGATATCAGGTAGATTCCCCTAACCTCGGACGGCAGCAACTTTTCCATGTCACCTAAAAAAAAAGCCACCCCAAGTGAGCAAAAAGAGAGCAAACCGCCCAATGCCCTGGTCGAATGGCTAAAAACCGGCGTCTTTGTTTTCGTTTTCTACTTCATCTTCACCTGGCTCGTTGCGGAGGCGTTTTTCATTCCCAGCGGCTCCATGGAGGGCACCCTTCACGAGGGCACCAAGCTCACCGCCGACCGGATCCTTGTCGCCAAAGGCTTGGTATTCAAGATGATGGGAATCGATCGGGGCGATGTCATCGTGTTCCGCTCGAAGGAATCAAAACCCGAAGCCTTCTGGCGCCGGTTCATTCTCTGGCGAGACGATAAGCCCGAAATGATCGTGAAACGCGTGGTGGGCCTGCCCGGAGAACACGTGAGCCTCAAGGGAGGCCAGCTCCATATCAATAACGAGCCGGTAAGCGACCCGGACGTCTTCAAAGAAATCCAGTACATCCCGGACGGGCACCTGAGAGACAACGGTGTCGAGGTTCCGCCCGGCCATTACCTGGTTTTGGGAGACAACAGCGGCAATTCACGGGACGGCCGACACTGGGGATTCTTACCCCAGGAGAACACCGCCGGGGTTGCAATGTTTCGATTCTGGCCACCCTTGCGGATCGGTCCTTTGACTTATCAGACACCCCCGAAAAACTGAGGAATGACTCTCCCGACGCGAGCGGCCCCGGAGCCGCGAAAAAGTGCCGTATCCCAGCCGCCCGAAAAGGGAGTGGCCTTTGCGAGTCGAATCGCTCGCTTCAGTGCTGCATCTTCTTTTTGTAATCCAGATCTTCTTACAGCATTGGAAAGCCAGCAACACTTCGGGAAAGCCGCGAACCCGAACGGGCTGGGACACGACTATACCGTTGAGATCACCGTTACCGGTCCCGTCCACCCCGACGGCATGATCACCAACCTGGCCCATGTGAAAAAGGTCCTTGAAGAAGAGGTCATTGGCCCCCTTCACTGCTGCTTCCTGAACCAGGACGTGGAGTTCTTTCGCACCCACCTTCCCACCCGAGAGAATATTACCGCCTATCTTTGGAATCGCATCGAGCCACGTCTTGAGCCAGGCGTCGTTCTCGATCGATTGACTCTCACCGAGGGATACGACACGATCGTGACCCGCCGAAGAAAGCTCCCAACCATGATGGAAGTAACGCGCAGGTACGATTTTTGCGCTTCTCATCGCCTGCACAGTAAAGACCTGAGTGATGAAGAGAACAAGCAGGTCTATGGAAAATGCAACCACATCAACGGGCACGGGCACAACTACGAGCTGGAAGTGACGGTTCGCGGAGAACCTGACCCACGCCTTGGTACCGTCATCCACGGGGCGCAGATGGATGAGATCATTCATCACACCATCATTGACCGGGTCGACCACCGAAACTTCAACATGGATATCAAAGAGCTTCAAGATGTGATCCCCACCACGGAGAACGTTGTGCGGTTCATCTGGGAAGCCCTCAAACCCGAGTTTGGAAGCTTTCCAGCAAAGCTCCACAAAATCCGTCTCTCGGAAACACCGAGAAATCACTTCGAATACACAGAGGAAAACGAATGAGCGAACCCGGATTCGACAAAGCGGATTGCAAGGTAGCCCTGAGCTTCGCCGACTTCCCCAATGCAAAGACATCGTTCCCGTTCCCCCTCGCCGTCGATACGCGATCCTTCAACATGCCGCTTCTTGACCTGATGAAGGACTATGGGCACAAGATCGACTCGATTCAGATCCATGTCCCTCATCACTACGGGGTACCGGTTCTTCCCTCGGAGGAGGAGGTGAGCGAAGCCAAAAACCTCGCGAAAAACCTCGCTCTGTCCTTTCTTGTTCACGTCGAACCCGACCCCCGCCTTGGTCACACAGATCAGAAAGAACGAGACGCCGCGGTAAAAGCGCTGACCACGACCATCCTCCGACTGAAGACCCTCGTTCCCGGTGCATACACCCTGGAACTGGTTCCTCACGATTCATGGTCAAACTCAAGCCCCAGCTCTCTCACCGATGCTCTTTCCGAACAAGGTCTCGTTGAATGGAAGAAGCGAATCGCTGATTCCCTGACCCAGGTATCGGAGGGATCGGAGGTTCCTTTTCCCGCGTTTTGCATTGAAACCGGTTCCTATCCCATCAACGAGATCATTGACCTCATCAACGACAACCTCCTTTCATTCTGCCTCGATATCGGGACCCTCTTTCGCAACCAGGCAAACATCTCCGAGCACATCGAACTGTTCATCCACAGGACGAAGCTCTTCCACCTCCACGGCATGTCGCCAAACGGAGAGCTTCACTCCAATCTCGAACATTTTCCGTTCGATCACACCGTTGGATTCCTTGGAACGCTCACCTCGGCTCACTACCTGGGATCCGTATGCGTCGAGGTTCGATTCCTGCAGGACCTCGCAGCCTCCCTCCTCCAGATGGATAAAGCCTATCGAACCATGCGTGGGTACATTTGACTTCGAATCCAACAAACAATCCGGACGCCTCCCCTCGTCGCTTTCTCCTCGAAATGAAGCAAGAAGAGCTGACCAAGAAGCTCGCCGAATGGGGAGAACCACCATACCGGGCAAGGCAGATCCTCACCTGGATCTATCAGAGGGGAGCCTCTACCTATCAAGAGATGACCGACCTCCCCGAGAGTCTGCGAGAACAGCTGAGCACGGAGTGGGCCCCCCTTTCATCCGAGGTGATTGAAAAGAGCCGATCCTCCGACGAAACGTCAAAGTTACTTCTCCGCCTCCACGACGGAGAGCTCATCGAAACCGTGATCATCCGTGAAGGCGATCGACGAACTGCCTGCATCTCAACTCAGGTCGGTTGTCCGGTCGCGTGCATTTTCTGCGCAAGCGGTCTCGACGGTGTCAGCCGGAACTTGAAGCCTCACGAAATCGTCGAACAAGTTCTCGCCGTGAATCGCAGCCTCCCGAAGGAGAACAAACTCACCAACGTGGTGGTCATGGGTTCGGGCGAGCCCCTTCTCAACGCGGACAATCTCATCGAGGCGATCCGGAACATGAACGAACCGTCTCTCATGGGATTTGGTGCACGCCGGGTGACGGTATCAACCGTTGGACTCCCCGATCGCATTCGTCGGCTTGCGGACGTCGGACTTCAGCTCAACCTTGCTGTCTCCCTGCATGCACCGAATGACACACTCCGCAAAAAGATCATTCCGACGGCTCGCCCCATCGCTGACATCCTCGCCGCAACCGATGTCTATCAAACGAAAACCGGTCGAGAGGTGACCTTTGAGTACGTTCTCCTCAAGGGGGTTAACGATGCCCCGGAGCACGCCAGCGAGCTGGCTCGCACCCTCGGAAGACGCCAGTGCCTGATCAATCTCATTCCCCAGAATCCGGTTCCCGGAGTCGACCTTTGTGCTCCCGATCGAGCTGCCTGTGAGCTTTTTCAGTCGATCCTCCAGAACGCGGGGCATCGGACGACCCTGCGAAAAACCAAGGGCCAATCCATTGACGCTGCCTGCGGCCAGCTCCGGAGACGAAAGCAAGGATCGCAAAGTGCATGATCCGCCGACAGTGCAGAATCCGCACACTCCCCTGAGGCTTTTCACAAACCAGAGAACATCATAAACCGCTTATCCACAACATCTTGAGCCCTAATTCCCCGTCTCCCGATTCCCGGTACACCCCTTGCTTATAGTGAGGCAGATGATCGACGTGACCTGAGGGAAAAAGGAGCCTACTGCGTGAACGCCCAATCGAGCCTCACCCCCGGAAAGACTGCTCTTTCGATGCTCACCGGAGCAACCTTGCTCGCCGCCAGCGGTTTTCTTGCCGTAAGCGGTGTGATCATTGCCGATCCCTGTCCGCCCAGCGGTAAGGAACAAGCGTTTGCGGCTCGACCCCTTTCGGCTGGTTCCGCAAATAGCTCCCCGGTTCATGTTCGCCATGTACGGGACATCTCGACCTTTCAAGCCTGCATCCAGCCCGCCTCGTCCGGACGGGTTGTCACGAATCCTCAGGCCTGCGAACTGATGAACACCCTCGTCCACGAGTTTTCAAAGCAGGTCGCCGCTGTGGATCAGTCCTTGACCAAAGAAGTCGGAGTGGGACTCTCGGACATCTTCACGGCCATTCAATCCCAGATGGCCATTGCCGTCATCGGGGTTGAGACTCCTGAATTCGAAAGAGCGTGCCAGGAGCCTGTCCCGGTCATCGTCAACGACTTCATCGCGGCCGGCGTGATCTTCGCCGTGGATGCGCGCCAGCATCTGGTCTCTGCCAGAAATCGATTTGCGAGCTTTCTGACTCGTGCTCAAGCAGCCGACGGGCAAGCCCAGGTCAACGAGTTTGAGATGGATGGTCATGCGGTCTGCTCCATCTCCCAGGGAGGACGCCAGATTTTCCTCACATGGCTTGGCCCGGTTCTCATCGGATCCGTCGGCCCGGAAGCCATGAATGCGGCCATCGTCCACTACGAGGCCGCAGAGAAAGACAAACCGCAAGGCGTCATCTGACCTCTTTGGCGACCCAGTTCAAGTAGTCTGGATTCCCACCTTCGATCGGAAGCTCGAGAACCTCAGGGACGTCATAGGAATGAAGCTCACGGATCGCCTCGATGACCAAAGAGGCCTTTTCCGTGGTGGTCTTCAGCATGATAACCGACTCGCTGGCACATTCCTGTGACCCCTCCCACCAGTAGAAGCTTTTCACTCCGGGAAGGACATTGGCGCAGGCAATCAAGCGTCGATCAAGCAGGCCCCGAACAAGCTTTTCAGCCTCTTCCGGGGGGCAATTGGTGAGGATAAGACGAGTTCCCATTCAGTGTGCCGCCTGACGGAGTCTGACTCAACGGGCTAGGGGATGATGCAGCATCGGAATCCGATGATGTCGATCTTCTCTTTCGGGCTCGCGTAGTTCTCGGTATCGAGTTGAAGGTAGTCGGAAGGGTCACACCAAGATCCACCCTTGATGACCTTGTACTCTTCTTTTTCCTCGAACCAGCTCGACGTCCATTCCCAGACGTTGCCGACGAGATCAAAGACACCGCTTGGCGACGTATTCCCGACCCGACTCCCGACTTTTTCCACCGCGCCATTATCGTGTGAACCGAAATGGACCCGATCGTTGTCGAAGTCATTCCCCCAGGGGAAGCGACGTTCGTCGCCACCGCCGGCAGCCATCATCCACTGATCCACATTGGGCAGGGTTTTTCCCGCCCAGGTGGCGTACTGGACCGCGTCGAAGTAAGAAACTCCGACAACAGGCTTGTCGAGATCAGAAAGCTCTTTGTCTTCCGCATATTTGGGCGGTCGATATCCGGTCGCCTTGATGAATTCGAGGTAGTCCTTGTTGGTGACGGGGTAGAGATCCATGAAGAACGGCTCGATGTGCCGCTCGGCATCTTCCTCGCCTCCCGGGCAATTTCCGCCCGGAACAAGCGCCATCCCTCGTGGCGTGTCTTTCTTCATCTCCTCGATTCGAGCGGCACCTGCCCCTGCGTCCGCCTCCTGGACGGCGCGAATCATCTCGGGCGTGATTCCCTTGGAGGAGAGAGTGGAGTCGATGTCTTCGAGGCGATCCTCGACCGCATCCCAGTCCTGTTCGCCAGAAGTGGTGCGATACATCTCGAGCATCCGCTTGGCACGGATGAAGAACTCTTCTTGCTTGGCCTCGTCTGCGACTTCATAGGCCATTTCAAACAAGAGGACACCGTAGTAGAAGATCTCTGGGTCGCTTTCCGGAGGAGAGGAGGCGTAATACTCATCCATTACCGCCAGCATTTCCTCATCGGAGAGAGGGCAATCGAGATCGGGCTCGTTCTCGATGTACTTCGCCCAGATGTACTCCTTCACGTTGTTTATCGATATTTCGCCGGCCATTTTCATCAGGAAGGAATAAGCCTCAGGAACTGGTAAATGAAGAACAAAAGACACTTCTCCCCTTGAGATAGGGCGAGAGCCACTCAAGTATAGTTCTAGGCTTTTTCCTGTCAAAGGTAAAAGAAACTCTGTCCAGATAGCCTCTTACGCCCGACAGAATCCCGACTCAAATCCGCCATCTTCCCACTTGAATTCACCACCGCCAAAACGGTCCAAAGCTCCGCTTACCACTACAGAGCCCACGGTAAAGTAGCTCGGGTCTCGTCCGGGGTAAAGCCGCGCCCCCACCTCAGTCGATACAAATCAAGATCGTCGGAAATGACTTGGACGCTTCCGGAATAGCGCCAAAGCCCTTGCCCCATTCCTCCAGGACAAATCGATGGGATTCTGCTGGAACTGTAAAACCAAGGTAGAGAGTCGCTTCTGTGGGTGCTGCGGCCAAAAAGCCACCAGTAGCTGCACAGGCTGCGGACATGATCTGGACGGCAACGAGAAGTTCTGTCCCGATTGCGGTCTCTCCGTGGGCTCCCCGGAGCCGACCCCAACAGACACAACCCCTTCCCCTGCAATAACCTCAGAAGATCTACCCACCCCGCAGGTGGTCCATGATCCTCTTCCAAGCCAGCCTTCTTTCGAACCGGCAAAAGCGGCAGCAGTCCAGATCAGTGCTCCCCCGATTGCCCAGCCAAAGGAAGCTGCCCCGCCCCAGGGGATGACACGAATTCCCGCGGGTGAGTTCCTCTTTGGTGAGAACCGAACCTCGGAGACCTTGCCCGAGTTTTTCATCGATATCGACCCGGTGACCAACTCTCAATACGCCAGGTTCGTCGCTGCAACTCGTTGCCGCCCACCACTTTTTTGGCGAAACGGAACCATTCCCGAGGGACGAGATGACCACCCAGTCGTCGGGGTGAGCCTCGATGACGCTCGGGCTTTCGCAAAATGGCGTGGAGCCCGGCTTCCAACGGAAAATGAGTGGGAAAAGGCCGCACGCGGCACCGACGGACGCCAGTATCCGTGGGGAGATCACTACTCCGAGGGATACCTGAACTCGAAAAACGCCGGCGTAAAAGACACGACGGAAACATCGAAGTACCCCTCAGGAAGAAGCCCGTACGGCTGCTCCGACATGGCAGGAAACGTCTGGGACTGGACCGAGTCCTGGCACGACGACCGCCAGAAGTTCAAAGTTCTGCGGGGCGGATCCTGGTACGACGTTGCCGCTTTCTGCAAATGCACGACCCGATTCACGGCCAAACAGGACTATCGAAGCGCCTGTCTGGGGTTTCGATGCGTCGTCGGTGAACCCCTGGCCGCCGAACTCGAATCTTCGATCGACGCCCCCCCGGTCGGCAGTTCATCCGGAAGAGATAGCCTTCCCATCGACTGGAGCCATGATGGCTCCACGGATGAGTCAGCCCCGGGGACCGACCCACCAAGAAAATCCCCGGAATTCCCCTCGGCGGTTCAGGAACTGCTTTCGGTTCTCGCCTTCGATCTTGACTCGAATTCTCAGACCAGCTCCGCCGCATCCGAGGAAGCCCGGGTCCAAGAATCTCAACCCGAGGATCAAACGGCAGATCTCGAGGCCCGGTTGACCCGCCCCGAGGTGAGAATTCGCTCGGGAACAAAAAGCCCGAAGCAAGACTCCTTCCGTCCTTCTTCTCACCATCCCCCGGCAGATCTCGGAGGAGCCCTGAACTTCCTGGATACCGCCGAGGAAAACCTCCGCGTGGACCGACTCAACGAACTCCTGGATTCGGCTTCTCACCATCTGAAGGAGGGACGGATCGCCCGGGCGCGGAGTCTCTGGAAACAGGTTCTCGAGCTGGAACCCGACCACCCTGAGGCAACTCAGAGTCTCAAGGACCATCCAACCGGCTGGGACAAAAGCCCACCAAGCAAGACCGGCATGACTCAGGCGCACATTCTGGCCCAAAGAGCCAACCAGCAAACAGCCCGAACCAAGGCTCTGGGAACGAGAGCGATTTGCCTTCTTATCTTCCTCTTCATCCTGGTGCTCACCTTGCTCTACTGGAACCCCGGTTCTCCCACGGATGCACCGCCCCCCGCAACTCGAAGATCATCGACGTCAAAACCACCTCGGACACCCATTCGGACGAAATCGCCCGCTCCCCGACCGACAATGGCGGAGGTGAACTACACGAGCCCGGTGCCCGACGTCGAGCCTCTTGATGAGCCATCCCGATTCGAAGAACCGGTCTACTTGAGTCCTCCCCCGGGAATGACTCTGATCACATCGGGAAGCTTCCGTCATGGGCCGAACAACACCGAGATGTACACCGAAGCCTATTACATTGATGCCGAGGAAGTGACGAACGAGGAGTACGAGAAGTTCGTCCTTGATACAGGTCACGCAACCCCGCCCCACTGGAAGAATGGCCGCCCCTCGATTGCCACCCGGGATCATCCTGTCACCTTCGTGAATTACAACGACGCCGAAGCCTACGCCTACTGGGCTGAAAAACGACTTCCAACCGAGTATGAATGGGAAAAGGCCGCCCGTGGAACAGATGGCCGCCCCTATCCCTGGGGAGTCTCGTTCGAGCCGTCCCGCGCGAACATGCTGCAATCCGTGAATGACCTCGTCGATTTCGGCGGTCTGAAACCGGTCGGATCCTATCCTCGCGGAAAGAGCCCCTCCGGGTGCCTCGACATGATCGGGAACGCTCTGGAGTGGACCAGCGAATGCTTGAGGCCCGGAGATTCACGGGTCAGAATCCTCAAGGGAGGCGCCTGGAGCATGGCCCGAGAAGAAGGAATGGCCCATGCACGCTACACTTTCTTCCCGGCAACCACCCGCAATGAGTTCATCGGCTTCCGGTGCGCCATGGATGCGATTCCAACCCTTCCAGAATAGGCTCCAAGGACCTACAATACCCGAGTCCCTCCCTCATCATGGAGTCGAATCAGCGACCCATTATTCCCGCGAACAGGGCGTCATCTAACGAAAGGCAGCTTCAACCGTGGCAACAACTCACCCCCAAAATCGAGATGCGTCGCAACAGAGATCCGACGAACACGGAAATCTCCTCATCGGCGACGTCTTCATCTCACCGAGTTCTCAGGTTCGTGGGTGCGTCCTGAAGAATGTCACCATTGCTGAAGATGCAAGAGTCCACCATTCAATCATCGAAAGCGACCTGGACACCAACGATGGCCGGGTGATCATCGGGCCAGGCGCCAATCTGTTTTCTTGTGAAATTCGCACCAAGAGCAAGTCCTTGAAGAAGAGCTTTCGCTTTGGCCCTTATTCAGCCGCGGCAACCCCGACCCGGATCGGAGCATCGGTAAAACTCAGTCACTCTCTGGTGGTGAACTCAGAAATCGGGGAAGGAACCTCCGGCACCCACGCCGCCATCCGCTGCTCCAAAATCGGTCAAAAAAACGATCTTCGAAGCTTCTCCAACATCATCCTCTCGGCCACCGGTTCTTCCTGCAACCTGGGGTCCGAGATCAGCAAGACCATTCTTGGAACCGGATTCGTGAGCGAACACTCGGCGAGTTATCTCAGCCTTGTCGCCCCTTCCCGATTTCCGATCCTGTCTCCCCAGGGAAGAGAAGAAGAGCTCTCTTTGCCGAATGTCACCAACATCGGGGCCGGCACCGTCTTTGCCAACTTCGGGGGAGAACCGATCGAGGCTCCGCTACTGACGGACAGCCCGGGAAGCAAGAAGGGAACGGCGCTCGTCTTCTCCGCGTTTACCTGCATCAATTCGCGGGTGGTCAATCAATACGGCACGGCGTCCGAGAAGGATCGGCTCCATGAACTCTACTGGAGAAACGACCTGACTCTTCTTGGTTTCGCATCGTTCATCGAAAACAAAGCCACCGGACGGGTTCCCGCCTTCGCCTACGCCGGAGGCTCCGATCACGCAGGACCCCGTGGTCAACGACTTGGTTGGGTCCTGGAACATAAGCCCGGCATCGTACTCTCCTTGATGCGCAAGATGAAAAGTCAGCTTGGAGACCAGCCAGGACCGATGAAAGACTTCGTCGAAGGAACCATCCGCCTGGAAATCGAGATCCTCGAAGCGGAAAAGAGAAAGACCTCGTCTCAATACTCGGAAGATCAGCTTCAAGCCGGACTCGAGATTCTCAAAGACAACCTGGACGGTCGCTGGAAAATGAACGACTCCGGGGAGTGGGCTCACAACTGGTCAACAAATGAAGACGGGGAGTGGTGCTAGCACGGCGATCGAGCTTATCGCCAGGCTACGCCCCAGACTCCTCACCGGCAAGAATATGCTCCTGGGCGTTCACCGCCTCGTCGGCATCGGCAACGATGTCCGAGTGACAGCCCTGCTTCTTTCCTTTGTGAGCCAGGGTCCGGATCTCTTCTTCGCTCAAGACCCCCCGCTTCTCCAAGATCTCCGTCTGCTCATCGCTGAGAGCCTTCGTGGGGATCGAGCGCTTTTCGGGTTGATAGCCTTCCTCTTTCCCCGACTCGAACTCCATGATTTCTTTTGAGATGCGAACGGAACACCAGTCGTGCCCGCACATGGCACAAAAATCGGTGTCTACGTCGAGATCTTCATCATGGTAGGCGCGGGCGGTGTCAGGATCAAAAGATAGCTCGAAGTGCTTTTCCCAGTTCAGCGCCGCTCGAGCTTTGGTGAGTTCGTCATCACGATCTCGCGCCGAGGGAATGCCCAGGCTCACGTCCGCAGCGTGGGCGGCAATCTTGTAGGCAATACAACCCTGCTTGACGTCATCCTTCTTCGGAAGACCCAGGTGCTCTTTTGGGGTCACATAACAAAGCATGGATGCCCCGTGATAAGCCGCTGACGTGGCGCCAATACAAGAAGTGATGTGATCGTATCCGGGGAACATGTCGGTGACGAGCGGCCCCAGAACATAGAACGGCGCACCATGGCAAACCTTGCGCTGCAACTTCATGTTGTATTCGATTTGATCGAAAGGAACGTGACCTGGCCCCTCGATCATGACCTGAACACCCTTCCTCCAGGCCTTCTCGGTGAGCTCACCCAGAGTGGCGAGTTCGGCAAGCTGAGCCTTGTCGCTTGCATCGGCAAGACCTCCCGGACGCAACCCATCCCCCAGGCTGAACGAAACGTCATACTCCCTCATGATGTCGCAGATATCATCGAAGAGATCGTACATGGGATTCTGCTTGCCGTGATGAATCATCCACTTGGCAAGGAGACTGCCGCCGCGTGACACGATACCGATCAATCTTCTCTTGATGAAGGGGAGATGTTCGAGAAGGACGCCGGCATGAATCGTGAAGTAGTCGACCCCCTGCTTAGCTTGATGAGCAAGGCTCTCCAGGATCATGTCGTAGGTCAAATCCTCGATTTTCCGGCCGAGGATCATCGAATAGATGGGGACGGTACCGATCGGAACCCTTGAGTTCAAAATCATGGCCTCCCGGCAGGCATCGATGTCGCCGCCCGTCGACAGATCCATGACCGTATCCGCACCCCATCGCTCGGCAAAATGGAGCTTCTCGACTTCCTCTCCAGTACCAGAACTTACCGGTGAAGCCCCCATGTTGGCGTTGATCTTGGTAAGAGATGCCCGGCCAATCGCCATGGGATCGAGCTTGGTTTGAAGGTGAACCCGGTTTGCCGGAATGATCATTCGACCGGTAGCGACTTCGATGCGAACTTGCTCAGCCGTGAGATGTGGCTCCCGCTCCGAGACCCTTCGCATTTCGGGAGTGATCACTCCTGCCCTTGCTGATTCGAGCTGGGTGACGGGAGTTCTTCCCTCCTCCCCGGGAAAGTCGAGGGCGGTCAGGTCGGAAGGTTGCGGCATTCCCGGAGTGTCGGGAGAGCTGAACGTGAGCGGGCCTCCGATCTGGGGTGGATTGGCAAAACTACCGGGATTGGTTCCTGCCTGAACGGAAGACGGATTCGCTCCCAGGGGAGGAAGAGAGCTGTCGGCCAAGTTCCCGTTTCGAGTCGTTTCAGAAGAGGGCATCATCAATTCTCCGGTCTCACCACGCGGACGGATTGTCTAGGCAACACACGTTCTTGCGGATCTTGGGTAGCCGGATTAGAGTCGAGAAAACCCTGGGAGGAAAAGACTTACGTCTTCCAGAAACTGCTCGCGTTCCTCCGCCGGCATGAACCGGTTCAGGTTCAAAGGGTTTGATCTCAGCCTCGAGTCAGGCACCCCTCGCGATCGCACAAGGAGAGGGAGCGACTCTCAAAAGAAAACGCCCCCACCTGGCCCGCCTTATTCATGAGGTCGGGCCAGGATGTACGGTAGGAAAGGGAGAGACAAAGATCAAGGATGAGAATCAGGAGCAGGTCCGGAGAAAAGGGGTTTTACCGACCCGGGTCCGTCGATCCGTCGCTAAAATCCCGTTCGTTGCTCACCATTGACGTCTCCAGGTCGTAGAGGAGATCGTGACACGGCATCGATATGATTGTCTTGTAACGGGGAATCGTTGTGACTCTGTCCCGAGCAAGCGCGCCACCGTTGCATTCGAGAAAAACATCAAGGAGTTGATCCGTGGGAACTCATGTCAATCGATCTCTGCTGGCCCTTCTCCTCGCGATGGCTCTACCATTGCTCCTCCCAGAGACTTCCTCCAGCCAGGAGATCAGCGACAAGAAGCTCGAGAGACGGATGCGTCGAGCCCTTCGACGAAATGAACCGGGCGCCTTTCCCGGGTTCACCATGATCACTCCTCTTCGTTCAAAAACCGTCTACCTGGTGAACATGAGGGGCGAGATCGCTCATACCTGGGTCACGGATTACGCGCCGGGAAACTCGGTCTACCTCCTCGACAATGGCAATCTGATTCGTGCGGCCCAGGAGCCAACAGGCGAGGTTTTTTCCGGCGGGGGAATCGGTGGGCGCATCCAGGAGTTTAACTGGGATGGAGAGGTCGTTTGGGATTACGTCTACGCCAACGACGACCACTGGCACCACCACGACGTTCAACCCATGCCCAACGGGAACATCCTGTTTCTCGCCTGGGAGCGAAAGACCAAAGAGGAAGTCCTCGAGTCGGGTCGTGATCCATCCCGCGTTCTGGATGGTGGGATCTGGCCCGACCATGTGATTGAAGTAAAGCCCGAGCGTCCGGCCGGAGGAACGATCGTCTGGGAATGGCATCTCTGGGATCACCTGGTTCAGGATCTGGATCCCAAGAAGAAGAACTACGGGAAACCGGCCGATCATCCCGAGCTCCTCCATATCAATTCGGACCGGCAGGCCAACGAGATCTCGGACGAAGATACCAAACGTTTGCAGGCCCTTGGCTACATTGATGCCCCCAAAGACAACCGTCCGCCACCGAGACTTGGCCTGGATTGGAATCATTCCAACTCCATCCATTACAATCCTTCCCTCGATCAGATCGTGATCTCCGTGCGACGCATGGACGAGCTCTGGATCATTGATCATTCCACCACCACCGAGGAAGCGGCGGGGCATTCGGGAGGAAAAAGCGGCAAGGGAGGAGATTTTCTCTACCGCTGGGGGAACCCACGAATCTATGACCGAGGAACGGAAGAAGATCAGAGGCTCTTTGGTCAACATGACGTGCAGTGGATCCCCGCATCCTGTCCAGGCGGAGGCAATCTGCTGTTCTTCAACAACGGGAACAACCGAACCGGTACGAAGTATTCTTCGGTGGAAGAGATTGCCCTGCCCCTTGCCGAGTCCGGCGGGTATGTCCTCGAGGCCGGGAAGAGCTACGGACCCGCGGAGGCCTTGTGGAGCTACACCGCTCGTCGAAAAGAAAAGTTCTACTCGAGCTTCATCTCGGGAGCCCAGAGATTGGAGAACGGCAACACATTGATCTGCGCCGGAGAACACGGAAAAGTCTTCGAGGTGACGACGGAGGGCGAAGTCGTCTGGGAATGGATCAATCCGTTCGGCGGAGAGATCGAAGAAAACCAGGTCTCGTTGACGGCCCTCTTTCGCGCAACCCGCCTGTCACCGGATCACCCGGGACTGCAGGGCAAGATGCTTGGTGATGTCGGCGCGGGAACGGGTGAAGAGTAGCGGGGGTTATTTCCGATCTATTTGCGGAATGGGCAGGATGGCCACCAAAGGCCACTTTCTCTGGGGCTAGAATTCCCTGAGTTGTTGGCGTTACCGTACTTCCAGGATAACCGTATTGGTTGTACTCCAACTCGTTGAGTTTCCCGCTCCGTTGTCCTGAATCAACCCCTGGATCGTCAGCGTTTGCGGTTGACCCAACCCGGTTGACCGTGTCCGACTCCATGGAGCCCGCAGCGGACTCAGAGACTCATTCACTCCGTCACATAAGATCGATGGTAGGCTCGGGCTACGGAAGCACATGAACGGCTGCGGTGTCCGGCCTACGTGAAGAGGCGTTGGATTCGACGTGCATCCGAGGAATTGACCAAGTCCGCTAAATGTGGTTGGACTCGAGGGCCCCTTGGCCCATGCCCACAAGACGTAAGAGGCCGGTGAGGGGCCCATGGGAGCAGTGCTAAGACTTGCTGTAATAGGCTGGCCGACTGCAACCGTGATCGTCCCGGTATTGCCATTGATTCGAAGAACGTCTGCGACTGGCCCCACACCCAAGTTCACCGTTCCGGATCCGCAAGGGAACCCTGCAATATGAACGACAGAATCGGCTGTGTCTCCGTCGCCGTTGAGGTCCATGTTGCCTTGATCAAGCTCTCGTACGAGAGTAGCGAGGAGATGGCCATCCTGTGCAGTTTGGTCACCAGTGGATGAGACACAGCGGGGCGAGTCTTCCAGAAAGAAACCGGTTCATCACAGCAACTCCTATCATTCTCGATGAACGTGAGCCATTTTCGATGATTTAGTATGCCCTAAAACAGCGTCGAATGGGGCCAGCTTATTTGAAGAATGGCGCGTTTCCATGCAATTAGCAGTCAGGACTTCAGACGGTCGCCCCCTCCCCCTCCAACTTTGAGCATGATTCGGGGCACCCACAGCCCTCATGTGATTGTTCCTCTTGATGAACATGTTGAACCGATCTGCGTTGATGTGGTTTCGTAGTCGGGCTGGATTCTCTGGCCCCGAAGATTGAGGAAAACGGGGCTACCAGCATCTCCTTCGACGGTGAGGAAGCCTTCATGGACATGGCTGTGGCAAGTTGCGCAGAGGGAAATGAGATTTGACAGAGTGGTTCTTCCTCCCCTTCCCCGGAAATGAATGTGGTGAGCGTTGAGACTCCTTGTTCGACCACAACACTTACATCGATTGCTGTCTCGA
>JAJDCM010000103.1 GCA_029260825.1 Planctomycetota bacterium
CGTGTTTTTCGTGGACGGTCTGGGTGATATTGACGTCCAGCTCTTCGAGAGCTGTGGGGGTTCTCTTTTGACCTCGAGCACGAGCATCAGCGACGATGAGATGGTCTCCTATCGCAACACCACGTTGACGAGTCAGGTGTACTCGGTCAGGGTTTACCTCTTTTCGGGAACCTGCAACCTTTACGATATCTCGTTTTCTTTGATCGACAACGCCGCTCCTCAGCAACCGATGGCTCCCCAGGGCGACGCTCGCGGTTTCGAAGGGGGTACCGTCGAAATCATCTTCCTCGGCGTCGACTCAGACGGAGACGCCATGACCTTCCATGTGAATTGGGGTGATGGGTCATCAAGTTCGGTACCGGGTCAAAGTGGGGTCAGTTTACCGGTTCGCCACTCCTACGCCACGGAAGGTTCCTACAACGTCCGATTTTCTTTGACGGACTCCTACGGAGCATCTTCCGGTAATTCTCCGAACTGGACCATCATGATCCTGGATGTGGATAACCGGAGAAGTACGGTTGACCTCGATAACGGAGGCCCCGCCATCGATGTTCTTCGAGTCAATGGAAGCGTCGGTCAAGGGCCGGGAAGGGTGGTCACCGTCAATAGCAACACTTCGCTCACGATTTCATTGAATGCTGCTCCCGCGGGGCCATCCGGTGGAGCCTTTGCGGTCTGGGGCTGGAACGTGGCGCCTACTCTGGCAAGCTACATCGATCTTCCCTTCAATCTTGGCGCCATGTCCATGAATCCCTTGCTCAACGGCTGCGGATCGGTTTGCCCTGTTTACTCGGCAACCAACATTCCCAACCGATGCGGTCAGATCCTGTGTGCGACACCGGAGGCAACCGGAGCGTCGCTGGGGACCGTCATGTTGATTTCCTCCAGAGTCCTGAGCTCAGGGCAAACTCTCTATTTTCAGGGTGTCCTGAAAGACCTCAGTGATACGAGCGGCAAACGTTTTTCGGTCACGAATGGAATCGAGGTGGAGGTGCAGTAGCCCGCCTTCGCTCGCCTCGCGGCGAGCTTCGGCGGGTTGCACCCGCTTGTGGAGACGAAGTAAAGCTCAATTTTGGCTCTCTTGTGGCAATTCATGCCGCATTGATTGCATGCCGCATTGATTGAATGACAAGGGGAGAACCCTTCCGTGGATTGGCGCGGAGGGGTTTTCTTTTTGTGAACGAGAAGGTTTTTTGAATCCGGACTAGGTTTTTCATCGAACAGGCGTCCGTGGCTCGTGCACTACCTGTGCCGGTTAGCCTTTGTCTTTCTTCTGGACGCCAACGAGGGTCATTCATGAAATTTCTGCTTCTGCCGCTACTGATCTCGATAGGGATTTGCGGCATCACCGGCTGTGGATCGACCACGAAGAATCGCAATCCCATCGGGCTCGAGTTTCCCGGAGTCAGTGGAGAGAATCTGGACGGAGAGTCTGTGGTCCTACCCGGGGATCTCGGGGGGAAGCCGTCTCTATTGCTCATCGGTTTCGTTCAGAACGCCCAATTCGACATCGACCGCTGGCTTCTCGGACTGATTCAAGGGCAAGTGTCGGTGCCCGTGGTCGAGGTCCCGACGATCGAGGGTCTGGTGCCCGGGCTCATTGCCGGCACGATTGACGAAGGAATGAGGAACGGTATTCCACAAGAGGACTGGGCTTCGGTAGTGACCGTTTACTCGGACGCGAGCGATATTGTGGCCTTCACAGGGAATGATAAGCCAAACAACGCGCGCGTCGTCCTTCTCGACTCGAGTGGAAAAGTTGCCTGGTTTCACGATCGCGGATACTCGGCTCGCTTGATCGATGAACTGAAGGAGGCTCTTGCGGGTTTGTAGGTCCATTTGACCGCCTCTTCCGGACTTACTTCGGAATTGGTGGGTTCTGGGAACAGTGGTCCGGGAAGTCGGAGCGCTCTGATCCCAGATGAGTTGGAAACGACGGAAAGGCTGTCCAGACCCACATCGCCGTTTTGCTTTCCGAGAAAACTCTGAGAGTTTTGGAACTTCGCGTTACTCTCCCTGGGTGTTATACGTAGGAGGTCAAGAGTTTTTCTTGGAGATCTTGCACGGATGATTTCATGTTTACGTCAGGCAGTCCGGGAGTCAGAACTTCCCCTTGGGGAAGCATCTCGTTGGCTCGGCGCTGTCCCTCGCCTGGAAGAGGTTGCGTCTTTCCTTGTTTCACCGAAAGATCCATCCGAGCAATCCTCACCGTCCGTGCATCTTGGCACCGATCTGCATCCGGCAATCCGCGATCCACTTCATCAGCAGATCGGTTCCGGGGTCACCAGTACCATGGAAAAGGCGACCTCGGCCGCTCTTTTGGTTTCGCAAGACGAAGGAGATTCGTCTTGCCCATGGGACGACTTTCCTTCAAGCGTTGTCCGGGTTGCCGTCTTCTCCTTTGAGCTTCCCACGATCCTCGGGATAGGAGACAAGGCCGGAGGATGCGTTCTCCGGCTGATGAGAGAACTAGCAGCCAGAGGATTGGTTCAATCTGACATCCTCGCCATGTCGAAGTTGCTGGCAAAGCGGCCGCCGGAGACGCCGACTCGTCCGCCCAAAAGACGCTACGGGAGGTTCACGGTTTCTTCAAATCTTGTCTTTGCCGGCGCCCTCGCCTGTCTCGTTGGCCCACTCCTTCAACCAACGAGCCCTCTCGAGGATGGCTCGACGCGAGACGCATTGACCGCTCTTTTGTGCGCGGATGCTTCTCTTGTGAGCCGGGGAGCCCATCGCGGGTTCGGAACGATCGTGCTTGCGGAGGCCACCGATGAAGAATCCTGAGCAGGAGTTACAAGTCGCGAGCGAGTTCTGGGACGATAGTGCTCGCTGTGCGGAGCTGGATGGGATCTGGCAGAACCAGACGCTTCTTGCTCGATGGCTCCGCCGTCTCGTCACGGGCGACGAGGAGGTCGATATCCTCAGCTCATTTTTCCTGCGCCACCTTGACGAGGCCGTGGGGGATGTTCTCTGTCTGGGGACCGGAAAGGGATCCAGCGAACTCCAGGTACTTTCGTTCGGAGCTGCCCACCGGGTGGTCGCCACCGATATATCCGCCCGTTCCCTCGAGGCCGCCAGAGAGAAGGCTCGGAGCTACGGGATCGATGATCGGGTTGAATACCGTGAAGTTGATCTCAACAAGGCACGTTTTGAGCCGGGTCGATATGGCATGGTGATTGCCCAGGGGGCACTTCACCACGTCGATGATCTCAGCCACCTCTACGATGCTCTTGTGGAAACGCTGAAGCCCGACGGAATTCTACTCTTCGATGAGTATGTGGGTCCGAACCGCCTACAGTGGTCTGGTGAGCAGGCAATCCTGGTTCGCGAGTTCCTGGCCGCTCTCCCGGCCGAGATGAGGTTGAAGGACGATTTTACTCCGGCTGGCTCCGAAGAGATGCGTCGAGTCGATCCATCCGAAGCCGTCCGGTCTGCGGATGTCCTTCCGGTCCTCCTCGAGCGATTCGAGCTTGTTGAACGGCACGACTACGGCGGTTGCTTGTTTGGCCCCCTCTTTGGCACGGGATGCTTGAAGCCTCGCCCTGACGGAAACCTGTCCGAAGCGACTCTGCGATTCCATTTGTCTCTCTTGTGGGAGGCCGAGAGAAGCCTGATTGAATCGGGAATTCTTCCCTCGGATCATGTGGCCGGTGTCGCCCGCCCCCGACGATGAGGGTGATGACAAAGGAGCCAACGAGGATGGAAGAAGGTCAGGAGGGAACGGCCGGGCTCACTTTGATCGGGTGCGGTTCCGGGGGCGTGGCTTGCCGCGTCGTCGTTGAGTAGGGGATGTCTTTTGCCGTCGATTTTCGCAGTGCTCCCACCGCTCATGGGTACAGTCGGTTTTTCGGCAGTCAAACTCGCAGGCAGCCGAGCTGTCGGGGGCGTAGCCAACCTGCCCCTTGAACCATGCGCGAATTTTCTGGAGGCACCGGGTCAAGATCGGCTCTTTGGTGGAATTTTCGACGTGATCGATCCCCATGGTGATCTCCTCCTTTCAGGACTGCTTCTTGTGAACTACCGGAATGATTGTAGTCCAGCAAGCCACCCGAGCGTCTTGATCCTGATCAAGAAATGGGTCTTTTCTGCGGCCTTTTCGCCCCTGGTTCCCACGGAGAAGAAATGAGCAGGTGAGACGAACGCAATCAGGCGTTCTCTTGAGATATCCTGGAGCGTAGGGAGATGATCTCTTCATCCCGCAATCGAATGGCGTCCTTCGTTCTTTCTGAGAGTGCAGTGACTTCTCCCCGAAGGCGAAGGAGCTGTGACTTCAACCTGTCGATGGTCTGATCCCGCTTCGTCACCCGCTGGGTCAGCTCGCGATCAAGGTTTCTCATGTTCTCGAGCAGTGCCCGAGAAATGTTGAGAGGAGTCTTGCACTCGTCCTTTGTCACGATGTATGCATCTTGAATTTCGAAGGGGCGAGGGAGGACCTCGCAGGATTCACCGAGCTTTCGGTAAATCGCTTGGATCGGATGCATCCAGCAGCCATCGTGAGCATCAGAACTCTCTTTGGATTCGGAGACGGCCAGGTTTTCGAAGTGAATGATTCGATTCCGGGTAACCCGTCGCAATTCGGAGAGGATGAATTCTATGTGTTCCGGCCGGATGTGAATCAAAACGGATACGGTGAAGGTGACGTCGAAGCTTTGATCCGGAAAGGGAAGAGGATTCAGGGGAGCACCGATGGTCACATGGTCTTTCATCCATTCGGGTGAACACCATTCGAGCATCCCATCGACCATGGTATGGCTCTGGTCATACCCATGAACGTCAATCCCGTCGATCTGAGACAGGCACTTCATGTGGCGTCCAAAACCACAGCCGAACTCAAGCACTTTCCCCGGGGCATTTCTCTCGATGATTTCTGCCAGAAGAGTCTGTTGCAAGTAGTAGATGGGCATATGACTCCGAAGCTCAGCGACTTCGCTCATCCAAGAACTTCCATTCTCTCTCCACCATTGGTAGTTCGGAGCGTCTTGCATCGGATTCTGGTCCTCGATCTAGGGGTGTTGTGATTCTCAGATATCGTCTGTAAATCCCTTTCAATGGAGTTGTTTCCCAGGATCCTGGCCGGAATTTGAGTTCCACGGGAGCGCTCTTGAGTTGATGGCCACGGCACGGGATCTGATCTGGAGATGGGAGTTTGAGTCTAACTGACCTGATTCTCAGGAGCTTAGATTTCAAAGGTTGGATGCTTGATTGGATCGATTTTTTGCGGAGTCGCTATTTCCCTTTGGCGAGTGGATCCAGCCATCTGAAGACGGCTTTGATCTGTTGGTCTGTCAACAGGTCCGCTTGCGGGAGGAGGGGGCGTTTCATGTCCAGGCCGGCTATTTCTCCTTTCTTTTCGCTCATCCACTTCACAATGCCTTTCATGACTCTGAGGTTCGCCTTGCCATGATTTGTGGAGTTCCCGATGCTCGGGCCGATCAGGTTGCTGAGGGCTAGCCTTGGTTCGGGAGCAAACGCAACTTCCGATAGCTTGGCGGTGTATTCCGGGTTGGTGGGGCGTAGGGAGGCTGGCACGACCCCGTCGATCACGTGTCGACCTTCGTGGGCGAAGATCGAGCTTTCCTGGAGTGCGTGTTCCAGGTGAGTGATGAATGTCTTACGTAACTCTTCCCCTTCGAATCCCTTCTTCTTGAGCTCGTCCAGGATTCTGAATAGTGCCTGCTTCGTCAGTCGCTTGTTCAGGCCGGGGAGGTAGGCGTGTGGATTTTCTCGGGCCCGAGCATCATCTCGTGCATTTTCGGCAATGATCTCTTTCTCGAACCGGGCGACTTCTTTTTCCGAATGCAGTTCTCGCCAGACGTTCAGGGGTTCGCTTGCATACGCTGGTCGGACCTGCCACATTGCACCCGGCTTGGCCCAGCCGCCGGTCGAATTTGCGCCTCGCATCCAGGTCCAGAACCCGTTGGATACCATGTTGTCCAGAGATACGAATCGCATGTCGCCGCTGTAGCCATATTGAGTCACGGATCGAGTCTCGTCGATCACGATGTGTCCCATGTGTAAGCTGTAGAAGCCTCCCGTCTCGCCGACCGTGAAATCGGTGCCGAAACGAGTGGCTAGGATCTGGGTGAGCTTCTTTCCCCGGGGCGCAGTTTTTGATCCTGGTTCGTGGAGGTCAGGCCAGAGTTCATTCCAAGCTCTGTTCAGGAGTTGGTCCAGCTTCGATGGATGGGTTTTTCTGAGGGACAGGAGTCGGTAGAAATCGTCGACTTCCTCGCGAAGCTTGCGGACGATCCTGGCATAGGCCATCAACTCGATCACTCGAGGATTCTCTCGAACTCTTTCATCGGCGCGGGGATCGAGGGCGACCAGCTCAGCCTCCGCGAAGAGCCGTGATTCTCCAAGTGCATGAATCAGCCGAATGCGTGTATCTACCGTGGCCTCGGCTTCGGACCAGTCGGGTAAGATGTTCTGAATGATGTTCCCCGCTTTTGCAATTGCGTTTGGCATCGGGCTACCCGGAACGACGTGAAAATAGGACCGCCATCCCAGAAGGGCGGCATCGCCATCGTCGAGCAGCAATGCGGCCTGCAGTAGCACCCGCGAGGTTTCCAGATGTCCCGATTCAGACGAAACGGTTTCCCGCAGGTCGTTCATGATCTCAAGCAACGACGTGTCGGCCGCAAGCTTTCCCTGACGACGACGATCCATCGCGGCCCGGACCGCCGTCTTATTGATGGCCAGTTTCGCGTGGACGCGGAGAAACTCCGAATCTGCTGTTTTCTTGGCCTGGGCAGCGGCCTTCGCAGCAGCCTCGTAATTCCGAGCTGTCAGCTCGAGCTCGGTCAATGTGAACCAGGCCATCGTTGGATCCGGTCCGTTTCCGGCACGTTTGAGGCGTTCGCGAGCCGCGTCATGGCGTTGGTGATGACGCCAGTCGATCAGAGCCAGTCGCTTCTGGACCTGGGCGACCTCTGAGTCCGTCCCGGTCAGAGTCTCGGCGTGTTCAAGGAGGCGCTGTTCGTCCTCGATGTTGTTCTTGGTTCGGGCCTGGGTGGCTTTGCTCAGACAGCTGGCAATGTCAGTAGGGAGGGAGTCCCGACCTTGAACGGCTGTTTGAGGAAAGGCCGTGGCTGGCAGGCAAAATGTGAAGATGACTTGACAGAGAAAGATTCGGTATTCACTCATGAGAGTTGGGACCCCTCGAGAAAATGAGTATCGGGAAGCTCGGTAAACGACCTCTATGCTAAAAAAGTAGCACAAAACCGCATCGAAGCCAACACCTTTTGGGGAGGAGGAGAGCTTGATTCAGATCAAGGTGCAGGGGATCTCGAGTTGCTTCAATACCTCTGGAAGAACACGAGGAACGAGGATCGCGCCACATTGATTCTCAAAGAACGAAAGAGCTCCGATGAGAGATTACCCTCCTCCAAGACTGTCGCCTGAGCAGGATCAGAAAAGGCCAAAGAAAGGGGAGGGAAAAGCCAAGGCACCCTGGAGCCTGGGGCATTTCGCCGCCTGGAGCCTCATCGTTCTTTCCTTTGCCATCTACTTTGCGATCACCCCACGGGAACGTCCACCTGAGTCGACGTCGTACTCCAGCTTCAAGGAGCTGGTGACCCAGGATGAAGTTCGTTGGGTTTTGATCAAGGGCGAGGTCATTACCGGAGCTCTTCAAGATTCCGAAACGAATGAGCCTCAAACTTCCTCGGAAGCCTCGAAAGGATCGGCCGGAGCGTTCGCCTTTACCACGATCGTTCCTTCCCTCGGAGATCCGGGGCTCCTGGCTTTGCTTGAAGAGCATGGTGTGGAAGTGAGAACCCAGACAGATTCTCGTTCATTTCTGCAGATTCTGGTCACCGGTGCGCTCCCCTGGATCTTTTTCATGGTGATCATTTTCTTCTTTCTGGGGCGACTTCTTCGGAGGTCGGCAGGAGAAGGAGGGGGTCCGTTTGGCTTCAGGAAATCTCAAGCGCACAGGTTTCAAAAGTCCGAGAGCGAAGTTCGGTGGGCGAATGTGGCCGGGCTCGAGAACGCCAAAGCCGAACTGAAAGAAGTCGTTGAATACCTGAAGGATCCTTCTCCTTTTGAAGTCGTGGGGGCTCGTCTTCCTCGCGGGATACTGCTCGTCGGCCCTCCGGGTGGGGGAAAAACGTTGCTCGCACGGGCCACCGCCGGGGAAGCTGACGTTCCTTTCTTCAGTATCAGTGGTTCTGCCTTCGTCGAGATGTTCGTGGGAGTCGGTGCGTCCCGGGTGCGGGATCTTTTTGAAAACGCCAAGAAGGAAGCTCCTTCGATCATCTTCATTGACGAGATTGACTCCATCGGGAGGGTCCGCGGTACAGGGTTGGGAGGAGGTCATGACGAAAGAGAGCAGACCTTGAACCAGATTCTGGCCGAGATGGATGGGTTTACGTCCAATGAATCGGTCATTGTCTTGGCGGCTACAAATCGTCCGGATGTTCTCGATCCTGCGTTGATTCGGCCGGGTCGATTCGACCGCCAGATCACACTGGATCTTCCTCATCGACAGGCGCGTCTTGCAATCCTGAATATCCATGTGAGAAATGTGCCCCTTGCCCGGGGTGTCAATCTCGAAAAGCTGGCGGCAAAGACCGTCGGGTTTTCCGGGGCCGACCTTTCCAATCTCATCAACGAAGCAGCTCTTGCTGCGGTGAGAGATAAGAGGGGCGAGGTGACGGAGGTGGATCTGGAGCGATCTTACGATCGGGTGCTGATGGGAGGAGAAAGGGAAGAAAGAATTCTTCCGGATGAACGAAAGGTCATTGCTTTTCACGAAGCGGGTCATGCTCTTCTTGCTCACCTCCTTCCGGAGGCCGATCCCCTGGAAAAGGTAACGATATTGCCACGGGGGAGGGCACTTGGAGCGACCCAGCAGATGCCGGCGGAGGATCGTCACAACTATTCTCGTCGCTACTTGCTGGGACGCATCACGATCTTGCTCGGTGGGCGTGCCGCGGAGAAGATCGTATTTGACGATGTGACCTCGGGGGCGGAAGACGACATCAAGAAAGCGACCCAGCTCGCTCGTCGAATGGTCTGCCAGTGGGGGATGAGTGATCAGGTGGGGCCCGTTCACTATCCGGTCGGTGAGGAGCACCCGTTTCTTGGTCGTGAAATGGCTGCACCAAGGAACTTCAGCGAGGACACGGCGCGGGGCATTGATCAGGAAGTTCAAAGCCTCGTTGGTGAAATGGAGAATCGGGCCACAAACCATCTCCATCATCACCGCAGTCTGTTGAATCGCCTGGCGATGGAGCTTCTTGAGAAGGAAACTCTCGGGGCGGCAGCAATCGAAGCCTTGCTCGGAGAGCATCCGGGAATACGCCCTCGCCTTGATTTGCCCCGGATCAAGGATGCCGGGGGATTGGAATCCTTCCGGGTTTCCGATGACACGAGCGCCGACGACTTGAACAAAGTTCAGGAGCCTACCGGGAACCTCGACGAAGAGTATGACCTCGAGGCGAAACTGGAGAAGGCGCCATGACACTGGACCTGAGCTCGAGCTATCTGGGGCTTCCACTGAAGAACCCCCTCGTCGCGTCCTCTTGTCCTTTGACGGGAGATATCGAAATGCTCCGGTCTCTGGAAGCTGCTGGAGCATCTTGTGTGGTATTGCCTTCTATCTTCGAGGACCAGATTGGACAGGAAGGGCAGGAGGTCAATCAAGTCTTTGAATTTGGATCCGAATGCTTTTATGAAGCCCTGGACCATTTTCCCCTTCTGGATGACTACAACACGGGGGTAGACTCCTATCTAGCACTCATTCGGCAGGCCAAGAAAGATCTCTCTATTCCCGTGATTGCGAGCTTGAACGGGAGCACTCCCGGGGGCTGGCTTCAGTTTGCGAAGGCCATCGAGGAGGCGGGAAGCGATGCGCTTGAACTCAACGTTCATTTTGTGGCTTCCGATGCGTCGACGACTGGAAGCGATGTGGAGGAGCGCTACCTGGAGCTGGTCCGAAGCCTACGAAGCGAGATCAGGATCCCGATTGCCGTCAAGGTAGGGCCCTACTTCAGCGCCTTTGCCAACATGGCCGAGCAGCTGGTCAAAGCCGGTGCGGACGGCATCGTGTTATTCAACCGATATCCGCAGCCGGACATCGACCTCAGGTCCCTTCAAGTGAATCCTCATCTCGACCTCAGCACATCGAGCGAAAGTCGCCTCCCGCTCCGCTGGATCGCTTTACTCGAAGGAAAGATCGAGGCTTCCCTCGCGGCGACGACGGGCATTCATACCTGGCGTGACCTGGTCAAGATGCTTCTTGTTGGAGCAGATGTAGGGATGATCGCGTCGGCCTATATCAGTCGAGGTCCAGAGGTCTTTACGACCCTGCTCTCCCAGCTGCGAAACTGGCTAGAAGAGGGCGGATATCATTCCGTCGAGCAGGTGAAGGGGAGCATGAGCCAGCGAAACTGTCCCGATCCAGCGAGATTTGAAAGAGCAAACTATATGAAGGCGATTACCCAGCACGGCCAAAGACCTTGATCTTGGCCCGGATGATGTCGACCTGGGAGCAATGATCCTCTCGATTTCACTTCTGACGGCTCGATCCCTTAAGCACCGCGATGGCGGATCTTGACGAGAATCAAGGCAATGGTTTCGGGAGCGAGTAGCCTTTGTCGGTCTCTTGATTTTCATCTGAGTGGAATCTTGTGAGGATTCGGCCATGACCCGAGCGTTCGGGCGTATTTTGTTGACAACTGATCTTTCCGATCTCTCCTGGACGGCTCTATCACCGGCGGTTGAGCTGGCAAGAGCCACGGAGGCCAGGTTGACCGTCCTGAATGTGTTGTGTCCTCCGGACGAGAGACGTCCCGCGGAGGACGAAGAGCGCCACGACGTAGCCCGCACCCTGGTGAACGAATCGATCGAGCCCTTCACGGGAAAATGGCCGATTGATGTCGTTGTCTCCACATCGAGGGATCCAGTAGGAGAGATCATCAAGCAGGCCGGCCTGCTTGATGTGGATCTCATCGTTCTCGCGGTTCGGGACTCGGAGGGCCGGGAGCGGATGGTCTCTCCCAGCGTCACCGAGGAGTTGATTCGAAGGGGGGCTTTTCCGGTGCTCGCTTTTCCAGGTCGAATTCTGGAGGAGAGGCATCACGAGTCCGAGCGGGGAACGATCTCCGAACTGTGGGTCGGCTGACCGGGAGTTAACCGGTATCTGTTTTCCCCATCGCTTGGCTCTTTCACACGACTTTGTCTTCTCTACAGGAGTGAACCGAATATGTTTTGCAACCAATGTGAACAGACACAGAACGGGACGGGTTGTACTGATGTGGGGGTATGCGGCAAAGACCCGGACATTCAATCTCTTCAGGAGATCCTGCTCTATGGGGTGAAGGGGATGTGCGCCTACGCTCATCATGCCCGTAGGCTTGGCAAGTTTGATGAGGATGTGGATGGCTTCGTTGAGGAGGCGTTGTTTTCAACCGTCACGAATGTGAATTTTGACATGGAGTCCATGTTTGAGCTTGTGCTCGAGTGTGGCCGCAAGAACATTCGTGTCATGGAAATGCTGGACCAAGGTCATACGGAGCGGTTCGGTACTCCATCCCCCACGACGGTATACGAGGGAACGAAGGCCGGACCGGGGATTCTGGTCACCGGACACGATCTGCTTGATCTGTCGGATCTCCTCGAGCAGACGGAAGGGCTGGGCATCAATGTCTATACTCATGGAGAGATGCTCCCTGCCCACAGCTATCCTAATTTGCGGAAGCATTCCCATCTGGCGGGACACTACGGCGGCCCGTGGCAGAATCAGTTGTGGGAATTTCCGATGTTCTCGGGGCCGATTCTCGGAACGACGAATTGCGTGTTGATTCCGCCCGATACCTATGCCGATCGTTTGTTTACCAATCGGGTCACGGCCGTTCCCGGCGGAACCCGCCTCAAGGATAGTGACTTTTCGGCGGTGATCGAGATGGCGAAGAAGTGCCCGCCTCTGCCGGACAACAAAGTACGAGAATCGACCGTTGGTTTCCATCATAGTGTCATTCTCGGGCTTGCCGATAAGGTGGTCGAAGCCGTCAAGGACGGCAGCATCAAGAAATTCTATCTCATTGGTGGCTGCGATGGAGCCGAGGCGGGGAGAAATTACTACACACAACTCGCCGAGTCTGCGACGGAGAAGTCCGTCATTCTCACTCTTGGCTGCGGAAAATACCGGATTCGAAATCACGACTATGGCACGGTTGCCGGCCTTCCCCGGTTTCTGGATATGGGCCAGTGCAACGATGCCTACGGTGCGGTTCAGGTGGCGCTCGCTTTGTCCAAGGCGTTCGATTGTGGAGTGAATGATCTGCCCCTGGAGATCGTTCTTTCCTGGTTCGAGCAGAAAGCAGTAGCTGTCCTGTTGAGCTTGTTTGCTCTTGACGTCAAGGGCATTCGGATCGGACCGGTACCGCCTGCCTTCGTGTCTCCGAATGTGTTCAAGATCCTCCAGGAGAAGTTTGACTTGAAGGTCATCGAGAACGCTCCGCCTCCGGAACTTCTCGGGGTTGGCGCTTCAAGCTGAGAACCGGGTGTGTTTTTCTCACCAGGAATACGAGGGTGAAATGCAGAAAGTCGATGAAGCCCGGTTGGAGTCGGATCAACAATACCGCTACGAATATTTGACAGAGTTTGTCGGTTTTGAGCCGAGTGACGCGGCCGCGATTCAGGCATTCGCTCCTCATCTTGGGCCTCGAATTCCCGAGCTCGTTGAGAAGACGTACGATAAATTGTTGAAGTACGACGTGACCGCGCGTCACTTTGTCCCGAGGCAACAGGGCTATGAGGGGGAGACTCCCTCATCTCTGGAGGAGGTTGGACCGGACCATCCCCAGGTGCAGTTCAGAAAAGACCATCTCAGTCGGTATTTCATGCAATTGATCGGTCGCTCCTACGACTCGAAGATGGTCGAGTATTTGAACATGGTGGGTCGAATCCATACTCCAGGCGCGGGAAACAAAGACATCAATGTTCCCTTGGTTCAGATGAACGCTCTGATGGGAGTGATTTCGGATCTTCTGCTCGAGACTGTCCTCGAATCCCCCTTGGATCCGTCTGCGACGACGAAGACTTTGCTGGCGTTTCATCGACTCATGTGGATCCAGAACGATTTTGTCAGTCGGCACTACCGAATGGAGTGAGCCCAGAATGTGGGGGCAGAACGTCTGATTCGCTCCATGAGGATTCTCGAATGCGGAAGGAGGCAGCTGTGAAACCTCTCAAATCGATTCTTGTTCCGATGGACTTCTCTCCCAATGCGCATGAGGCGCTTGACCAGGCTCTGGTCATGGCGGTTCGGTTTGGAGCGCGTCTGGACGTGATTCATGTTCGTGCAATTCACGAAGATTGCTATACGGCCTCCGAGTCACCGGTTCCAAAGCTGTCGGATCTGAGAAGACGAGCTGGCCGGCTTGCTGCGGAGAACCCCGGTGTCGACCCCGACTCGGTCGAGATTCGAAGAGATGTTCTCCACGCTCCTTTCGTCGCCCCTGGAATTCTGGATCACATCCGGGAGACAAGGCCGGACCTGGTCGTCATGGGAACCCATGGCCGGTCGGGATTGTCTCGTGTTCTGCTGGGAAGTGTGGCTTCTCGAGTCGTAAGAATGTCTCCTGTCAATGTGCTGACGGTGGGGCGCGGGAAAGCTTTCACCGTCGGGGAGTCTCCGGAGGAGATCGTGGCTCCTGTCGATTTCTCCGAGGCTTCGAGGGAGGCGTTTGTTCATGCTGTCGAGCTTGCTCGTGCGGTCGGCGCAAAGGTGATTCTCCTCCACGTGATCAATGATGTTCCTCATCCCGCGTTCCACTTGACCGGGAGGGGCTCGGTGATGGATATCTTTCCGGGGTTGCGTAACCGGGTCCTGAAGACGATGAAGAGCTGGGTGAAGGAGATCGGCGCAGAAGATGTTGTGAAGGAGACCCTGGTTGCAGACGGGCGTGTCCATACGAAAATCGCTGAAGTAACTCGCGAGCACGGTGGGTCCCTGATTATCATGGCGGGTCACGGTCTCTCCGGTTATGAGCGACTGTTCCTCGGGAGCGTCACCGAAAGGGTCATCCGGATGGCTCCTTGCCCGGTTCTTACCGTGAAGACGGAGGAAGAAAGGTTGATCCCCCGGACGGAGGAGCAGGCTGATTGTCCGATGTCGTCGCAGAATTGACTCTTTGATTATCTGCTGGAGGTCATCGTTCGGGGTTGCCGGGTTGCCTCAAGCACACGGGGCCAGATGGCTCCGTCTTCTTGAAGATGACGTCTTTGGCCCACGGCCAGTGAAATCGGCAGATGAATGAAGTGATTGTTCCAGGAACCAACGAGCATGTCCGTGCGGCCCGTCATGCCGGCATGAACCGCGTGCTGGCCCAGCGAGGCGCAGAACTCGGAGTCGAGGGAATTCGCCGGTAGGCTTCGTATGATGTAGCTCGGGTCGATGTACTTGAGAGTCACCTCCCGCCCCTTCTTGTGAAAATAGCTCATAATTTCTTGTTTGAGAAAAACTCCAACGTCACGGAGTTTTTGGTTTCCGGAGTCGTCGGTCGCCCCCGATGCGGGAATGAAGTCTTGGCCGGCCCCTTCGGCGACGACCACAACGGCGTGCCCCTTTCGATTCAAGCGCCGTTCCAGAGCGCTCAGGAACCCTCTCTCTCCCTCCATGTCGAAGGCAACTTCTGGAACAAGACAAATATTGACGTCACTATTTGCGAGAGTCGCGTGGGCGGCGATGAAGCCGGAGTGTCGCCCCATGAGCTTGACCAGACCGATCCCATCTTTGGCTCCCCGGGCCTCGGCATGGGCGGATGCAATGACTTTTCGGGCCTCCTCGACGGCTGTTGCGAACCCAAAGCTTCTCTGAATCCAGCTCAGGTCATTGTCGATGGTCTTGGGAATGCCAATGACCGAGATGGGGAAGTCTCGTTCGGCGCAGGCTGCGGCGATGGCGGAGGCTCCTCGAAGCGTTCCATCTCCTCCGATCGTGAGCAGGATGTTGACGCCGCGCCGATGGAGACTTTCGGCCATTTCTCCCGGATCGTGAGGCCCGCGGGATGAGCCAAGGAGGCTGCCTCCTTGCAAGTGAATGTCTTCGACCATCTCCTGAGTGAGGTGGAGAGGATTGTCTTTGGAGATGATCCCGGCAAAGCCGTATTTGAAGCCGAGAATCCTCTTGATTTGATAACCCCGATCGAGGGTGTAGACAACGGACCGAATGACGTTATTGAGCCCCGGGCACAGCCCACCACAGGTGACCAAACCACAGGTCGTCTTTTCCGGGTTGAAGAAGAGAGTCTCTCGCGGCCCCGCTGCCTCAAAGGATGGGATGGTTGCACCCTTCGCGAGAATGGGCTCGATCTCATCCGTACGACTGCAGACCAGGATCCGGGAATTGTCGTCGATGAAATGGGTCGCTCGATCTGCGAGCGGGCTCGAGAATTCTCCTTCACCGAGTTTCTTGATTTGCAGGTTTTCCATGGAAGGAAGGGGAGGATTGGATCTCAAGTGTATTCACCGATCGGGTTTTCCGAACCTGTGTGCTCCCGGTGCGCGGAAGCACGATTCTACTACAGGGCAGAGTTTAGCCGCTCTGTTTGATCCGCAGTTTGACGCCGGTCAAGAGTGCGAGCAAGGATCCAGCGGCCATCTCGTTGTTGACCTGGGTCAAGGTTTTTGCTGGCTGAAACTGCAGAATGAGTTTTTCTACTTTCGAACTAACATGGAAGGGCATCTTTGGCAAGGAAGAGGTCGCCCACGAGCAAGCAATGGAGGTTGACGATGCCAGAAGCGGAGCCCCTGGAAGTCCTGATGAAAGAACATCGTATGATCGAGCGTGTTCTTTCTTGTCTTGAAACGATGGCTCTGATCAGTGACCGCACCGGAGGCCTTGAAAGTGCCGATGCTCGAAAAGCCATCGAGTTCTTCCGTGGATTCGCCGACGGATGTCACCATGGAAAGGAAGAGAAGCTGCTCTTTGACCTTCTCGAGAAGAGAGGTTTTCCGTCTCATGAAGGGCCAACCGCCCAGATGACCAGTGAGCATCAGGAGGGGCGGGATCTGGTCCGTTCTCTGGAAACGGCAGTTGACGAGTTCGAGAGAGGAGAAAAGGGGGCTCTTGATCAATTCAGCGATGCGGCACGTCGGTATGTTTCGCTCCTGCGAAGTCATATTCAAAAGGAGGATCAGTGTCTCTTTCCCATGGCGTTCCAGGCTCTCTCGGTGGATGATTTGAACTGGCTTCAGAGAGAATTCCAGTCCCATGATGTGGAAGATGCAAAGAGGCAGGAGCACACTCGGTTCGAGAGGATCTCCGATGAACTCGCCGCTCGCTATGAAGCTCCCCATCCTGCCGGGAGCTGATTCGGCCTGAAAGATTGTCCGGGTCCAATCTCAGTCCTTCTTATTGGCCTTTTCTTGCATCTCCTTTTTGAGTTTTTCTCGTTTGCGGCGCACTTCTTCTTTTCTCTTTCTTTTGCCTTCGATCAAGAGATTCTTGAACTCGGGGAAGTCGGATTCGTTTTTCAAGAGGACCTCGACGTACATGATGGCCATTTCGTCGGTGGAGGTCCCTCCGTAGCGGACACGACGGGGAGGATTGAAAGGGTTTTGGGGATTCTTGCCGGAATTGTCAAAGACAATGGTCATGTCAATTCGGGTACCTTTGGGGAGGTACACGGGTTCTTTATAGCGAAAGTGCTCCTGCCAGTTAAAATCCCAGTCTTTGATCAACAGGAGCCACTTGCTTGATCCATCGGGAAAGGTTGCGGTCGCTCTTACCTCGCGGCCGAGGTAGTGACAGTGGGCGGCGATTCCGATTGCATCCGAGTCGGCCGGTACGACGAGAGAATCTGAAACCACGTAGTTGTTGTCACCAGCTGGGATGTCCATGGAATTGTTGTGGAGTCTCATCCCGGTCAAGACCCGTTTTGGAGCATCGCCAAAATAGAGTCCGATCTGGGATTGCTCGTACTCCGCCTTTCCGGAGGGCTTCAGATGGGAGCGAAGGACAAGATAGTCGCCCTTCAATATTTGCTTTGATACCCCCTCTGGAAGAAACCTCGTGATCGCGCCCGGCGTCCAACCCTCAAGAAGCTCTCCCTCAAAGCCCAAACCATCGCCCCCTTTTTGTCGTGACTTGTTTGTTCTCATGATGAAAACATGGTGGACTCCCTGAGGACTGGTCGGCCGAAACTCGGCAGCCTTGATGTATTGGTCCTTCTCAAGATCGAGTGGAATGACGAACCTCTCATAGAGCTCGGGCCCTTCTGCGGGGATGAGGTATGGTTCCTTCATCTGGACGACGAGATCCGGCTTGCCAAGGCGCCATCCACTCTCATACTTCGGGATTTCGGGTGACTTCTCCGGATTGCCCTCTTTCATGCCCCCCTTCACCCATGCTTCGATCAGTGCAAGGCTCTCCTTTTCGAGAACTCGGGCTCCTTCGAACTCTCCGAAACCGGGCTCGGCTTTCCAGGGAGGCATGTAGCGCTCCTGGGTTACCTGGACAATCTGACGGCCGCGGCGACGGACATCTTTATAACTCATGAGATCAAAGGGTGCGCCTCCCTTGGGATGATGGCAGGAGGAACAGTTGTCGAGGATGATCGAAGCAATGTCTTCATGGTAGGTTGGAGCACGGAGGTCGGTCTCAGGCTGAGGGCTTCCGTTTACCGCTTCCGGGATTGAAAAGCCGACCCCCAAGAGCGTCAGGAGAACAAGAGCTACTCTTTTTGGTCGGTGGGTGAGTCGTTTGATGATTGCATCTCCGGAATATTACAGCCAACAGTTTCAGTCAGTGAACGGGAGTAGGGTTTCCCGGATGTAATGGCGTCAAGAGCATCTCGCAGGTCTCTTTTGGTCGGCGAGAATCTTCGATGACCCAGCTCGGAATACATGTCATCGATGCGTCCGCGATACAGAAGTTCCCCTTCGGGGCTCATCACCGCGGCCTCGGGTGTCATGGTCGCCCCCGTTGCTCGAACAAGATCGAACTTGCGATCGATCATCGCGGGTACGGCGATTTTGTAGTCTGCCACGTGATTCTTTGCCGCCTCCAGTTCGAATTCTGGATCGGCGTAGATGAGCCAGAAGTCCACACCACGTCCGTCAAACTCTTCGGCGATGCGATTCATCTCCGGGACGTAGAAGTTTGCAATCGGACAGTCCCAAAGAACGAAGAACAGGACGCTAGCTCTTTGCCCCCGATTGGCGAGGGGAGGTTCTGCTGGTTTCTCCACGTTTACGTATACGAGGGAATCGGAAGAGGGGCGGGGAATATCGAGGTCATCGGCGACCCAGCTGGCACAATTCAATAGCGTGCACGGGACGATCCAGGAAGCAAAGAATAGTCCGAGTAGAGTTCTTGGTTGGTGCATCGAGACGAGTCCTTCAATATGCCGTTTGGAAGTCGTTGATCCACTCATTCTAGTTGTGAGAAGTGGGGTCCCCTTGATGTGGATCAAGTCCAAACGCGAGGTTGAGTCGCTCACACTCGCTGCTTGAGGCAGATCAAGGTGCTTCATGCGTGCCTGCGCTAAGCTATTTCTGGAAAGCGGATCTGGTGGCGATCCGCGGATTGTTCGTCCTGCGGTTGTATTTCTAGCCAACAAAAGTTGGCTCGTTCAACCCTTTTCTGGAGGTGAAAGATGAAAGACACAACGAAGCGAATTCTGTTTACCACGGATGGGTCAGACTGCTCTTTTGCAGCGTTCGAGCAGGCAATCGCGATGGCGAAGTCTCAGAATACCGGGTTGATCTTTCTTTCGATCATTCCTCCGGCGATAACGACCATGTCACCCTACGAAGGCACGGTTGTCCCGGCGAATCTTGCCGAGATTTCAAAACACAAGAAAATCGCGATGGAGAAGCAGATTCTGGCAAGGATCACGGGTGTCAAAGTAGACGTTCCCTTCGGGATCGAAGTTGTCGAAGAAGTGAGCCCTGCCCGGGCGATTTTGACCCGGATCGAGGAAGACGATGTTGCTCTTGTCGTGATGGCGACTCATGGTCACACAGGGTTGAAGCATATCCTCTTTGGAAGCACGGTTGAGAAGGTTGTACGGAGAAGCCCGGTCCCCGTGTTGACTGTACGATCTTTGCCTGTTCCTGAAGGCGATCCTGAATGGAATGAAGAGGTTTCTACAGCAGGTCCTGCCAGGAAAGGTCAAGATGGATGAAGGGTTCCCAATATCTTGAAGATGCATGAGACGGAGAATTGCCGGAGGCACTTCTGACCGACTCACCCCACTAGCAACTGCATCCTTCTCCGCACCCTCCACCACTTGGCAAGAGGCTTTTCATCCCGTAGAAATCAATGCGTGCTTTCTGACACAGCATTTTTCCCAGACGGATCAATGAGTCCCGGCCGTCGGTGCCAAAGGCTTCCCGTTCGATCGCCTGGAACGATTTCAGCATTTTGTTTCCGTTCAGGTTCGACAGGGTTTCCTGAGCGATGGGGTAAAGACCCATGTTTTCGCGCTGTAGGTGCTCACGAAACACGAATGCATAGCTTCCGCCTGCCTGAGCGATCGAGCGGGGATTACCCGTTGTCAGGAGTTCTCGGAGTTTGTGGAGCCGGACGATTCCGTCCTTGTGGTCGGCCCTCGTTCCGACGATCACCGAGTTGTCGGCGGCTAAACCTCTCTCGAGAAGCGCGGGAATGAGAACCGCCTCCTCTTTCTTGTGATGACAGTTCTGGGCGAACTTCTCCAGGAAAGTTGCTGCCGAGCTCCAGAAGTCAATCTCCATGTCCTCACCGTCGAAGACGTTGATGGACTCCTTCTCGATGGCGTTCAATACGGACGAAATCACATTGTTTTCTTCAAAGAGAACCTCGATGAAGCGGGGCTGTTGAACGGCGGCTGGTTGGTCGGTTTGGTTCTGCATGATCAGGTTGCTCCATTCAGTAAGATGTGGTCAGGAAGCTTCCAGCTCCCTTTCGGAATCGGCTCGAAGGAGATGATCGAGGGAGAAGGGGCCGGATCCGCGCCACACGAGGAGTACGAGAGAGAAGAAGACGAACATGGTGAACTGGGAGGTTTCGTTCGTGGAGAAGAGGCCTCCAATGGACTCGGAAAAGCTCACGACGATGGCCCCGATCAGTACGACAGCATTGGCTCCGGCCGCAACGCGGGTAACGAAGCCCATCGCCAGGGATGCTCCACCGATGACGTGGGCGAAAACGACGGACCAGGCAATCAAAGTTTGCCCCGCGCCCAGGCTGCTTTCCAGGGTCCTTTCAAGTACGGACATGTTGGTGATGAAATAAATACCCTTTGCTACGAGCGCGATACCCAGATACACACGGAGTGCATCCATGGGGCGGATGTGCTTGATGCCGGGAATCAGTTCGATCCAAGGCGTACGAGGGGAGTGAGTGGCGCTGCGTGTGGCGATCGCTACCTTGTATTCATCCGCCGCGACTTTCTCTTCAGAAGTTCCAAACCGCACGAAGAATGTAGCGAAGGAGCACAGGATTACCAGGCCGCCCAGGATGAGAAGGGCAACCGGGTAGCTGATGCTTTCGGCACGAACGAGGAAGCCCGCCATCACCGCTCCCATGTTTCCTCCCGCTCCCACAATTCCCGCTACCGAGCCAAGCGCCTTCTTGTTGATGAACGGAACGACCGAGTAGGTGGCTCCTTCCGACATCTGAACGAAAAGGCTGAAGACGATCATGGTCGGGATCGCGAATGCGATGACTCTCATTTGAGAGAAGAAGATCAGAGAGATGCCTTCGATGAATAGAGCGATGAATAGCCACTTCACCCGACCGTTCAGTCCGTGCTTCCGGACGAACCTGTCGCTGATGTATCCTCCGAGGGTGCGTGCGAAGATGTTCATCAGTCCAAACAAACCGGCCACAAGTCCCGCTGTTTTGAGTCCGAGGTCGAAATAGTCCATGTAGTACAAGGCGGCAATGTTGTTAATGGTGAGCTCAATGCCAAAGCAGGCGGCATAGATGAGGAATAGGGCCCAGACTCTGTGGTCTCGAGCGGCGAGGAGGAAAGTCCCCTTTGATTTTTCTCTCGACGTGATCAAGCCCTTTTTTCGAAGCTCTTTGAAGTTGCCATCAGGAAGATCGGTCGTGATGAAGAAGTAGGCCAGGCCGGTAACAAAGCAAACGGCACCCGCGGCCACCATGCTCGCTCTCCAGCTCGCTGCATTCGTCAATCCCAGGGCGAGAAAGGCAGCGAACACTAATGGCATGATCATCTGGGTGACACCACCGCCCAGGTTTCCCCATCCGGCTGAGGTCGCATTCGCTGTTCCCACGCAGTTCGGAGCAAACATCACGGAAGTGTGGTACTGAGTGATGACAAAGGATGCTCCGATCACGCCAATGCCGAGACGGAACAGCAGGAAACTTTCGTACCCTGTCGCCAAGCCGATGCCCATCACCGGAAGTGCCCCAACCATGAGGAGGAATGTGTAGCAAAGTCGTGGACCGATTCGGTCGCAAAGCCAGCCGATCAGGAGCCGGGCGAAAATCGTGATTGCTACGGAGGCGATGATTGTGTTGCCGATTTGTGTCTTGGATAGATCGAGCTCCTCCCGAACTACACCCATCAAAGGAGCAATGCCGAACCAGGCAAAGAAGCACAAGAAGAAGGAGAACCAGCTCATGTGGAACGCCCGCATCTGACGGGTTTTCAGACTGAAGAGATTGATCGAAGTCGCTTTGTTCTTAACTTCCATCCAGATTTGCTCCTGAGCAAGGTGGCCAGTCGTGCAAGTCAGAGGCCCCGGGCATTGTGGCTTGGGGCCTTGGCGTCGACTTCTGAAGCGAGACTAGGGGTTTTTTACGTAGGCGTTCGGACGTAGATAGAACCAGTAGTTGAGAAGAGAACAGAGGAAGTAGAACGTTGCGAAACCGTAGAGGGCATACTCGGGTGTAACCGCTTTGATTTGCTCGCCAAAGACGATGGGGATGATGAAGGCACCGTAGGCAGCGACCGCAGACGTCCATCCCAGAACGGGCCCCGCTTGCTCTTTGTTGAAGACGATGGCAATGGTTCGGAAGGTTGATCCGTTACCAACTCCAGTCGCTGTGAAGAGGAGGATGAAGAGACCGAAGAAGGGCCAGAAGTAGTCTTCAGGTGTCGCTGATGTATAGGCTTTTGACATGAAGTATGCGACTCCAAGAGCCGTTGCAATCATCATCACGGACACCACTTGAGTGACCCGAGCACCGCCCACTTTGTCTGCAATCCAGCCACCCACCGGACGGATCAAGGCGCCGATGAAGGGACCCATCCAGGCGTACGTAAGAGCACTTGGGCCATTGGCGTTGATCGTGTCGTGGGTCAACGTTCCGTCAGCACCAGGGATGTGTTGAAAGCCGAAGATGACCTTGATGGCCAGCGGAAACGCGGCGGAGTATCCGATGAACGAGCCGAAAGTCATGGTGTAAATGACCGTCATGGCCCAGGTGTGTTTGTTGTTGAAGATCTTGTACTGACGAGCCAGATTCGCCTTGAGATCTCCCCAGCTAAGAAGCCGCATCAGGAGCACCGTCCCTGCGATGACGATGGGGAGCACGATCCACTTGCTGAGCAAAGCCAATCCCGTGGGCTTGGGGAGGAGCAAGTAGAGTCCGACCGCGGCGGTTACGAAGCCGATGGCCAGCAAGAACGTCATCTTGGCGAATGCGGGTAGGGGGGCGCCAAGTCCCGGAGAAACGGCTTCGGTTCGAATGTTGTTCATCCCGAACCAACCCGCAAAACCCAGCGGGATCAGGAACAGCAGCCAGACGAATCCTGCATTATGAATATAGGTGTCGGTTCCGGACGGAATCTTCCCGATCAGCGTTCCACTCGCGTTCAGGAGTGTCATGGGATCGCCGCCGAAGATTCCGCTTGTCATGACGAGTGGGACGAGAATTTGCATCGTTGTCACGCCGAAGTTTCCGAGTCCGGCGTTGAGCCCAAGAGAAGTTCCCTGCACTTTTTTGGGGAAGAAGAAGCTGATGTTTGACATTGAAGAGGCAAAGTTTCCTCCTCCAAACCCGGACAGGAGGGCGAGGGCTTGAAACACCCAGAGGGGGGTTGTCGGGTCTTTCAAGGCAAAGCCGGTTCCCACCGCAGGGAGAATGAGTAGGGCGGTCGTGAAGAAGATCGTGTTCCGTCCACCGGCGATGCGGATGAAGAACGTGCTGGGAATGCGAAGGGTTGCTCCGGACAGTCCGGCGATGGACATCAGGGTGAAGAGCTCTGCCTTTTCGAACGCAAACCCGAGGTTGAGCATTTGAACGGTGATGATGCCCCAGTAGAGCCACACTGCAAAGCCGCAGAGAAGACTCGGGATCGAAATCCAGAGATTTCGCTGGGCGATCTTCTTCCCGGTTTTGTTCCAGAATTCGGGATCTTCAACGTCCCACTTGTCGATGTTTGTGGACATCGTCGCCAAGCTCCTTGGGTTAGGGTGATGGTGATTCTGTTGTTGACCAGCCTCGCGCCCGGGCAGCATTCTCTTCTCGCACCGAAGATGAGGTGCCGAGAGATTTCATTGTTACCAGGAAGAACAGAGCAAGAGCTGAGATGAGCGGGATGATCTCCCAGATGCCAAAAGTGGGACGCTCTCCCATGAGGGGAGGGCCGACCTGAAGGAAGAGGTCGAGTGCTTGTCCCGCCATGATCGCGACCGCTACTCGAAGCATGACTGTTTCGTTTCGACAGGCTGCCCTGGGCATGAGGACCAGAAACGGAATGAGCCAGTTGAGGACCAAGTTGGCCTTCGTCAGAACATTCCAAGGAGCTTCGTTGCGGAGCAAATAGTAGGAGGTCTCTTCGGGCATGTTTGTGTACCAGATCAACATGTGCTGGCAGTACCAGATGTAGACCCAGAAGACACTGAGGCTCAGTGTGATCCGGCCGAGATCCTGAAGATGAGACCCGGTAATGATGTTTCGAAAGGAAGTCGTGCGGCGTAATCCAACGGCAAAAATGGTGACGGCTGCAATGCCGGTGAGGCCGACGCCAGCGAGTCGGTAGAGAGCAAAGGCTGTGCTGAACCAGTGGGCTTCAAGGGACATCAGCCAATCAAAGCTTGCCAGTGAAAACGTAATGGCTAGCGCAATCATGAACAGGGCGGAGGTGACGAGGCCCTTGCGCATCCCCCCTGGCTCTTCTTCGTTGCGGGTCTGGCGGGAGATCCGGACCAACCTCCGGAGAAAGAAGATCCAGATGGCAAAGAACACGAGTAGGCGAATGGAAAACCCGAGCACGTTCAAGTAGGCGGATTTTCCTTGGAGAACTTTGTCCCCCGCCACCACACTTTCATGGGTCCATTCGTACAGAGCGTGGAGGCCAAACAGGAGTCCTAATCCAAGGAGTGCGGCCAAGGGAATCGACGAGGTCATGGCCTCGGGAATTCGTCGCAGACCGTTTGCCCAGGTCGCTCCGCTTAACGTTGCTACGGCGAGGAAAATTCCCCCGGCCATGCCAAGTCCCACAAGGTAGTTGAAGGCCACCAGGTAACCGACCCAGATGCGATGGGGAGCCAGGATAAGGCCACCCAGGAATACGAGAACACCAAGAATTCCTACGATGGCGAGAATCTTCATCAGGCGGGCAGGTGGGGTGAATTCGATTTTTCCATGGAGGTTCGGATGACTCATGGCTTGGCCTCCTGGAGGGATCGAACGTGGAGAATCACCTTCCACCGTTCTTCTTGATCGAGTTGAGCAGCGTAGGAAGACATGCGTCCCTGTCCCCGGGTGAGAATATGGTAGATCCAACCATCCTGCATTTCTTGACATCGCTTGGCGAGCAGAGAAGCCGGCGGCGGGAGTCCCCGGGAGACAACTGGGCCGTCGCCCGCACCTCCTGCTCCATGACAAGCAACGCAGTAAGCTGCAAAGAGCTCCGCACCTTCTGTCACGGCGTCGAGGTCATCCGAAAGAAACGGGTTCTTCAGTTCACGTCCGGCCCTTTTGGCCTCCTCGTCACCCGGGCCGTATGGAAAGGGTAGGTGACCGCGAGCCACAACGCCCGGCATGAGAGGCTGCTGGGTGGATCCGTCTTTGAAGTGCGGATTCTCCGAGAGAGGCTCATAGGCCAAGGAGTAGGACATCTCCGTGAACATCTCGTAGTTCTTACGATCCGGGTCCGAGCGAAATCCCATTTGCAGTGAGAATAGAGCGACCAGAGTGATTGCCGCGCACACCAAGAACACCAGAGTGTTTCGGCTCTCTTTCATTCGTTCATCTCCGACCAGCACTCGAGGACCCCGTGGTGCTGCAGGATTGTTTGAATATCGCCTTGTGTCATTGATGCGTCTTTTCTCTGGACGATCAGCACGAAACGATCGTTGGTGATTCGCGAGTCGATCGGATGGGTTTTCCTACCCGGGAAGAGGCGCGACGTCAGCAGGAATCCAGCGACGGTAAGGAGCCCGGCGAACAGGATCAACATTTCAAACGTCACCGGAATAAAGGCGGGAAGAGAGTTGAAAGGCTTTCCACCCACATTGAGCGGATAGTCGCTGGCCGAACTCCAGTACTGAAACCACAAAGAGAGAGTGAGACCGAGAGTCCCGCCGACCAGGGTCCAGTAGGGAAGTCGGCTCGAGCGGATCCCGAGAATCGGATCGATTCCGTGGATCGGGTAGGGTGAGTGGGCTTCGACAATGTCAATCCCCCGATGTTGGCAATCTTTGGCTGCTGCAAGCAGGGTATGTTCATCCCCAAAGACTCCTACCTCGGTTCTTACCGGTCTTTGTTTCATTTCAAGGTGTCCTTTCCGAAGGACTCGGTTGCTTCATGAGGTTTCAGCACCGTCTTGACTTCGTTCATGGAGATCATGGGAAGAAAGCGGCAGAAGAGAAGGAAAAGGGTGAAGAAGAGACCAAAGCTTCCAACGAAGGTTGCGATCTCAACAAGGGTCGGGGCGTAGCTGGTCCAGGAGGAAGGGAGAAAATCCCGGTGGAGCGATGCCACGATGATGACGAACCGTTCGAACCACATTCCCACGTTCACGAGAATCGAGATGATGAAGACAAGGGCGATTGTCTCTCGCACCTTTCGAATCCAGAGAAGCTGAGGTGCCACCACGTTGCAGCCCACCATGATTGCGTAGGCCCACGCGTAGGGACCGGAGATTCGGTTGTTGAAAGCAAACTGCTCGTACGGGCTCCCCGAGTACCAGGCAATGAAGAGCTCTGTTGCGTAAGCACCCCCGACGACGCTCCCGGTGAAGACAACAACTTTGCACATCGCACTGATGTGGCGCTGGGTGATGTAGTCCTCAAAGTTCATCACTTTTCGAGCGATGATCATGAGGGTCAACACCATGGCGAACCCGGAAAAGACGGCACCCACCACGAAGTACGGGGGAAACAAGGTTGTATGCCATCCGGGTACGACTGCAGTGGCGAAGTCGCTGCTAACGACACTGTGAACACTGACCACCAGCGGAGTGGCAAGCGCAGCAAGAAGAAGGCAGGTTACTTCGTACCGTGACCAGGTGCGGGCGGATCCGTTCCATCCCAGAGAAAACAAGGAATACAGTTTGCGACGAAAGCCCTTCGCCCGGTCTCGAAGCGTCGCGACATCGGGAATCATTCCGAGATACCAGAACACCAGAGAAATGGTGAAGTAGGTACCGATGGCGAATACATCCCAGAGAAGTGGAGAACGGAAATTTACCCACAAGGACCCTCGAGTGTTCGGGTATGGAAAGACCCAAAAGCAAAGCCAGGGACGGCCCATGTGAATCAACGGAAAAACGCCGGCGCACATGACGGCAAAGATCGTCATGGCTTCGGCGGACCGATTGATGGACGTTCGCCATTTCTGCCGGAGGAGAAGGAGAACGGCCGAAATGAGAGTTCCCGCGTGACCGATCCCCACCCAGAAGACAAAGTTGGTGATGTCAAAAGCCCAGCCCACCGTACGGTTCAGGCCCCATGTTCCAATCCCGACCTTGATCTGATAAGTGACGGCCACGATTCCCAGCAGTAATGCCGAGAGTGCGAGAAGGAAAGCCGGCAGCCACAGGCGCCCGGGGCCTTTCTCCGGGACGGTACAAACGTCGCTGGTTACCTGGGTGGGAGTCTTCCGTCCCAGAATCAGGGGCGGTTTCAAAGTCGATGTTTGGATGATGCTCATCTCCATCTCCGCTAAGCTCAGCCCGACGTGGGATGGGCGCTCGTCGTTGGGTCATTGTGTTGATCTTGATTGCTCACTTTTGCCAGGTAGAAGACACCGGGCTTCGTGTTCAGTTCGGGAAGCACGGTATAGGAGCGTTTGGTTGCGACCGACCGGGAGATCTTGCTCTCGGGGTCGTTGAGATCTCCGAAGATAATGGCCGAGGTGGGACAGGATTGTTGACAAGCCACCTCGATCGTCTCGACTCCATTCTCATTCCCATTGCGCCGGTCCTCTGCCTTGGCTCCCTGGATGCGCTGGACGCACAGGGAGCATTTCTCCATGACCCCTCGACTCCGGATGGTCACGTCAGGATTCAGGGACATGTTCTGCAGACGGTCTTCCCGCGGATAATCGAACCAGTTGAAGCGCCGAACTTTGTAGGGACAGTTATTGGCGCAATAGCGTGTGCCGACGCATCGATTGTAGACCTGCTGATTGAGACCTTCTTTGCTGTGGACGGTTGCGAGAACCGGACAGACGGTTTCGCACGGTGCATTGGCGCAGTGCTGACACATCATGGGTTGGTGGACCGTCTCGATGTCCGTCCCCTCTCCCTGGTAGTACCGATCGATTCGCATCCAGTGCATCTCTCGGTGACGTCGCATTTCGTCTTTTCCAACGACCGGGATGTTGTTCTCGGCTTGACATGAAACGACACAAGCGGAGCACCCGGTGCATGCGGTCAGATCGACGGCGAGCCCCCAGCGTGCTCCGGGATGAAGGTGATCGTCTTTCCAGAGGCTCTTGTCATGATCATGGTGCTCCCCGATGGCGTGGTCAGGGTCGTTCTTCCATTCGGAAAGAGTCGTACTTCTGACCGCGTCTCTCACTTCGCCTCCCTTCGGGGCGAGATGAGGTGGAACTGTCAGGGAATGATAATCCTGACTGCACGCGAGCTCCGATCTTCCGCCATCAGGTTTCAAGGTCACGGAGACGCCGTTGTTTCCGAGTTCGCCTGAAAGGAGCGTCAGGAACACGGATGCGTTCTTTCCCACTCGACCATCGCTGCCAACACTGGGTTTGGCCTCGAGCCAGGCGGGCCCAATGCCGTGAAATCGTTCTGTCCCGCTTCGCCCATATCCAAGGGCTACGGCCACAACGTCCTCATGCTGACCCGGTTGCAATTGAACGGGTAGCCGGATCTGGGTCCCTCCCGCTGAGCTGATGATGACGGTGTCACCTTGGGATAGGTTCTTCGCTTTGGCGGTCTTTGGGGACAGGCAGGCGTAGTTGTCCCAGGAGACCTTGGTCACCGGGTCGGGCAGCTCTTGCAGCCAGGGGTTGTGGGCATGGGACCCGTCCAGCATTGCCAGCTTCGAATAGAGGATGAGGCCGAGCTCGCCCGCCTTTGGTTTGACGGATTCTTTGGGCGCCACAAGATCAGAATCAACCCACGCGGGAGCCTTCGCGCCGGAAGATCCCTCGTGTTCGTAGCAACCGTCATGAAGAGATTTCTGAAAGAAAGATTCAAAAGATGGAAAGGACGTCATCGGAACCGTGGGCCAGATTTCCCGCCTCCAGTATTCACGAACAAGATCTCGATCGGAGGTTGTCCGTCCCTGCCATCGGGTGAGTGTCTCGCGGAGAGTGCGAGCGCTTTGAAGGGGAGGCACTGTTGGTTGGGTCAGGCTGTAAGACCCTCGTATTGCTTCGGTATCGTTCCAGCTCTCGAGACTGTGGGATTCAGCGCACACATAATCGGAGAGCTGGCTCGTTTCGTCCTGATAAGGGGAAAGACGAATCACGAGTTTTACGTTCTTGAGGGCGGACACGAAGCCTGCCTCGGGAGGGAGGTCAAACGCTGGATTGACTCCTTGTACGATCAGAGCGTCGATCGAGCCTTCCTGCATGTCTGTGATGAGTTGGGTGAGTTCTCGATCGTTGCCCTTCTTTTGGAGGGAAGGACGGGCCAGGTCGAGGGTTTTTCCGTAGTTCCCGAGTGCGTGGTTCATTCGATTGATGAGGGTTTGGAGGGTTGGGTCGGAGCTACCACTGATGACCAATCCTTGCCCTCGATGCTTCCAAAGCTCGGTGGAGAGGCTTTGGATGCTTTCCTCTACTTTGTTTGAAACAGGGGTGATTGGCAGGGTGTTTTCGATTCCTGCTTTGCGGGAGATGACATCCCAGAGGAAGACGATTGCGTCCCGCAACTCTCCGGGTGCGACCACCGCACGATGATCGGAGCGACTCCCGGTGAGCGACATTCGGGACTCGAAGTGGTAGTGTTTCGAAAAGACCGTGGGAGAAGAGTCCGGGTTCCTTCCCTTCGCATAGGCTTTGGAGAACTCGACCGGTGAGATCCAGGTTCCGAGGAAGTCGGCGTCGAAGGAGGCTATGATCTTGGCGCGATCGAAGCGGAAATGAGGAACTACCCGGGTCTTGTGAGTTCGTTCATGAGCCTCCAGGATCGAGGAAGCCGAAAGTGGGTCGAACATCACATGACCGCTCTTCTCGAAGCCGGACAAAAACGTGTCGATGGCGGCAAGGGTGCTCGGGCTGGTAATGGTGCCGGAGAGGATTCGGATGTTCCCTCCCGCTCCCTGGATGGCTGCTAGTTGTTCTCGAATTTCTTCATCGGCCTTCTTCCAGGTGATGGCGGAAAACTCCCGCCTTGCCTCTGTCTTCTTGGATCGCATCGACTCGGAAAAGCGGTGCGAGTCATAGAGTGGCAAGAGAGACGCCTGTCCAACCGCGCAAAGTCCTCCCGACCAGGACTGTCGAGGGTTTCCTTCGAGCTTGGTGGGCCGGCCATCCCGACATGTAGCCAATGCCGCGCACCCCGCCGTGCAACCTGCGCAGGTCGTCGCGATCTGGTAGGAGAGACCGGGAACGATTTCCTCCGGGGAGACGAGATAGGGAATGGCGTGCATGACTGGCCCGCGACTGCAACCGGCAACGGTTGCGGCAAGGCTGAATCCGGCGAGCTTCAGGAACGATCGGCGAGAGGCTCCAGAATCCTGCTCTTGTGTGTTCAGGGCCTTTTGGATGTCCTGATTGAGGTCGTCCTGGTTGAGAACCCCTTCTTTCTCCTCGGGGCTTCGCCAGTACACAGACTTGATCGAAGACTTGGCTTCAGGATTTGTCTTTTCGTCGGACACGATGACTCCATTCACTAGTAGTGGCAAGCGGCGCAGTCGGTTGAGACATGGGTTGTGTGGCCATCCGGAGATGCTATTGCGGGTGTATTGCGGTGGCAGTCCAGGCAAAAACCCATGTTCAGATCACGATCTTGGCGCAAACGATCCATGGTCTGTACCGGGCCATGGCAGGATTGACAAGCAATGCCGCCGGCCACGTGAACGCTGTGATCAAAAGCAACGAAGTCGGCGAGGTGATGAACTCGGGTCCACTGAATCGGCTCGGGATCTTGCTCTGGATCGGGCAGTCCCTCGGGGTTCAGACCCAGAGCGCGATAGATCTTTGCTATTTCGGGAGAGATGATGCGCGTGGCCTCCCTTTCTTCATCGATGGCTTTGAGCTTTTCCGACAGCATGGTGTCAAAGGATGAGGTGACATCCTGGTGACAGTTCATGCAGATGTTTGCCGGTGGGATTCCCGCGGTTCGGCTCTTTCGTGCCCCATAGTGACAATAGGTGCAGTCGATCGAGAGCTCGCCCGCATGCAGGCGATGGGAAAAGTTGATGGGCTGCGTCGGTGCATAGCCCGCGTGATTCCCCGGCAGATGGAAGTCTGCAGTAACCGCTACCACTACCACTCCGATGAGAAGAAGGCACACGACAAATATTCTTGCGATCATCCGGTCCATTTCATCCCCGATCCGTGTCAGCCCCGATTGCGGATTGATTTACGATCCCAGTTCCAAAGGACGACTTGAGTCTTGCGCCAGATGTAGTGGTTTGGCACCACCAACACGTGGACGAGTCGAGTAAAGGGGAAAACGCCGATCAGGACGAATGCGTTGAGAACATGCATCTTCACCAGGGCGGGCATGGCTGCCATGGTGGAAACGTCGGGTTGCAACGTGACGAGTGACCACAACCACGGTGCGGCTGAGGTGGCAAACCAGGAGGAACCCCAGCCGTGGAAGATGGCGATTCCCATTCCCGTTGCGACCTGGATCAGAAGCAGACCGTAGACGACCCAATCCCCGATGGTTGTTACCAATCGAACCTTGGAGTTGTTCAACCTTCGCATCACGATGTTGATGAGGCCGACAAGGGTCAAGATGCCAAGAGCGAGTCCGGTGATTTCGATCAAGAAGAGCCGCCAGGGAACGCTATTCCAGGTCAGCACCCAGGAGGGAAGTAAGAAAGCTCCAACATGGGCAGCAAGGGTGAGCAGCAGGCCAAAATGGAAAGGGACGGATCCCCAAAAATGCTGTTTATTCTCGAGGAACTGGGACGAGAGGCTCGAGTAAGTGAATTTCCGCTGGCGATAGCGCTGTATGGTGACGATAAAGAAGATCGCCATGGACAGGTAGGGAACAACGGCGAACAGGAGGAATTCATTCATCGGCGTGCTCCGGGAAACAAGCCGGGAAGCGGGCATCCGTCTGAACAGTCTTCTGCCGCTTCGTCGGTTTCATTTCGTGGGGAAGATCCTTCTGAATACCCGGGTCCCGATTCAGGGAACTCGGGCGGACGGGTTGGTGCAAGAGGGGTCGGGGCCAGCTCGACGCCTTCGGGGATCTTCGAGTCCACTGCTTTTAAAATGGCTTCGAGGACTCCAAGGTAGATGCTTTCCGAGCTGGTAAGTGCTTCCACAATCGTCTTGATTGCAGGAGCTGCAGAAGCGATCGCGAGCTCCGTCGCCTCCTCCGCATCAAGGCGGCCGATCACTCTCAAGACATGGGTCAAATGATCAGGGAGTTCAGAGCTCTCCGGGAGTCCAAGGTATCGAAGTTGCTGGCGCATATGCACCAGGAACGCTCCCCGAGAGTAATTTTCTCCAAAGATGTGCCATCCAACTTCGAGAGATTGGGTGGCGTTGCTGTCGAACGTCCTCGTGTAGATTTCCTCGAGTTTCCCGATCGGTTGATCCTCGATGAAACCCAGGAAGGAACGAAGGCTCTCCTCTGCTTCGGGAAGAGATGCCTTCACGGTTCTGACCATGCGGCAGAGGTCCTGGGTTGTGTTCCCTTCCGGGTACGTGACAAGACTTGCCAGGTCGTCAAAAACTTGGGGGGTAAGGGCCATCGATCTCAACTCCTCTTCGGGCCAACCGTAAAGCCAAATCCTGCGGCTTGACGTCGTTCATGGGGGTCGTCGATCATTTCAATCGCCATCTCTCGCTGCATGGGGGGAATGACGAATCGATCCTTGAAGGAAGCGAGAGACGTGAGCTTGTAGATTGCGTTGGCTTCCCTCTCCGTGCATTCTGCTTCGTTGAGAGCGCGATCTGCAGTCTCGCGATCGATATCCCCTACCGTCAGGTGGCGTCGCAGGAGACGTACGGCGTACTGCTTGCGAAGGGCATATCGGACCTTACCGTCGTTTCCGGCGGAGAAGAGTTTTCCCAGGTAGCTGATGGGAGTCCGAGCCTTCTCGATATCGGCAAACAGGTCTTCATTGTCGATCTGGACCGTATCTCCGGTTTGTTTGGACATGACCGGGAGAAGTGGCGGAACATAGAACAGCATGGGGAAGGTCCTGAACTCGACATGGAGTGGAAGCGCGATCTTCCACTCCTTGGTGAAACGATAGACCGGCGATTTGCGAGCGGAATCGATGACAGAATCGTGAATTCCGTTCTCTTTGGCTGCTGCCTGGACCTCCGGATCGTTGGGGTCAAGAATGAGATCGTATTGAGCATCGACGAGTTCAAGGTCTGGCCGAAGTGCAGCTTCTTCGATTTTGTCCGCGTCATACAAGACGTTTCCCAGGTACCGGATGCGGCCCACGCATGAGTGGAAACAAGCGGGGGCTTGTCCCGTTTCGAGGCGGGGGAAGCAGAGGATGCACTTTTCAGATTTTCCCGTCGACCAGTTGTAGTAGGTCTTTTTATAGGGGCAAGCGGATACGCAGGAACGCCAGGCTCGGCACCGTTCTTGATTCAGGAGAACGATCCCGTCCTCGCCTCGCTTGTAGAGGGCGCCAGATGGACACGAAGCGACGCAACTCGGGTTCATGCAGTGGTTGCAGATCCGTGGCAAGTAGAAGAATGCGAGCCGCTCGATCTCGAACATTTGCTTCCGTTCGATGGGATCGAGACCCTCCAGGTTCGGGTCGTTCTCCGCGTAGATCGGAGAGCCTCCCAGATCATCGTCCCAGTTGGGGCCTGCTTCGATTTCCATGGGCTCGCCGGTGACCATGGAGAGGGGGCGAGCTACTGGCTGATCGTCCCCTTCGGGAGCGTTGAAGAGTTCTTGATAGTCGTAGGTCCACGGCTCGTAGTAATCGTCCATGCTGGGCTGAGTCGGGCTGTGAAAGATGTCGAAGATGACCCGGCCTTTGCCCGTGGATTTGAGTTTGAGGTCGGATCCGTCGACCTCCCAGCCACCCTTGTAGTTGAGCTGGTCTTCCCATTTCGTCGGGTAGCCGGTGCCCGGTTTGGTTTCTACGTTATTCCACCACATGTATTCCGTGCCGGTTCTATCGGTCCAGATGTTCTTGCACGAAATGCTGCAAGTGTGGCATCCGATGCACTTGTCGAGGTGGAAGACCATCGCGATTTGAGAACGAACATCCATGTCTCTCTCTCTCCTTGTTCTTCGTTCCTGGGTTACCAGACGACCTTGTTGATCTTTCGCACGAGAATGTGGGTGTCACGATTGCACCCGGTAGGTCCCCAGTAGTTGAAGTGGAAGGTGAACTGGCCATAGCCGCCCACCATCAGATTGGGTTTGAGCCGGGTTCGGGTCAGACTATTGTGTCCGCCGGCTCGTCGCTGTCCTCGAAGGGGAGATTTGGGTACCGAATAGGTTCGCTCCGGGGAGTGGTAAATGATGCAGATTCCTCGGGGGATGCGAGCGGTTACCGCGGCTCGGGTAACGACAACCCCATGATCGTTGTGAACCTCTACCCAGTCGTTGTCCACAACGCCAATGCTTTCAGCATCCGTATCGTTGATCCAGAAGGGTTCACACCCGCGTGACAGGGTGCTCATTCGTTGATTGTCTCCGTAGGTCGAGTGGATGTGCCACTTTCCGTGGGGAGTGAGGAAGTTCAGCATCAGGGTCGGCCCGACTTCCTCGCTGAAGACGAGGTCCGAGTATTCATTGGGGAGGGGCTTTGGTTTATAGGTAGGAAGATGTTCGCCATATTGGATATAGCCCGGATGATCCAGATAGAAATGTTGACGTCCGGTGAGAGTCCTCCAGGGAACCATGCGTTCCCGGTTGTAGGTAAAGGGAGCATAGGTCCTACCGTCTTCGACCAGCCCGGACCACATGGGGCTATTGATGAGGCGCCGTGGCTGGGCTTGAAGGTCCTCGAACCGCATTCGTACTCCCCGGTTCTTTTCAGCGAGGTCGGCGAGGGGGAGCCCGACCTTTTCTTCCATGTTCTTGTACGAGCGATAGGCGAGCTCGCCATTCGTCACGGTCGCCAGCTTCAGGATGATGTTTGCCGCGTCTTCCGCGTCCTCGAGGGAGGGGTAGGTCACCTCATCCCACGTTGCGGTCGGAGCTGCTTCTACAATTTCGTCGTAGAAATCGTCGATGCGGTAGCTTGTGCCGTGAGCGCCAAGGCCATTGTCCCTGGCCTTTCGACCGTAGGAGATGAACTGACGGTAGAGATTGGGATAGTCCCTCTCCACCACCACGAAGTTCGGCATGCTTTTTCCGGGAACTGGCTCGACTTCACCGTTGATCCAATCAGCGATCTTGGGCTGGGAGATTTCTGCCGGGGTGTCATGGGCAAGAGGTGCGGCGACGACGTCTTTTGTCTTTCCCGGTAGGTGCTTCTCTGCGAGTTCGGAGAACTTCTTGGATATTTCCCGGAAGGCGTCCCAGTCGCTCTTTGACTCCCAGCAGGGGGGAACCGCTGCCGAGAGGGGATGGATGAAGCTGTGCATGTCAGTCGTGTTGAGGTCCGACTTTTCATACCAGGTGGCCGCGGGAAGCACGATGTCGGAGTAGAGAGCGGAAGTATCCATCCGGAAGTTCAGGTCGACGACGAGATCCATCTTTCCTTTCGGAGCGATGTCGTGCCACGCCACTTCTTTGACATGATCTTTGGCGAGATCCTGGGAGATTCTGTTGGTGTGAGTGCCAAGATAGTGATCCAGGAAGTATTCATGCCCCTTTGCGGAGGACATGAGTGCATTGCCGCGCCAGATGAACCAGAGTCTCGGCCAGCATTTGGGGTCGTCTGGATCTTCAATGGCGAACTTGAGTTTCTTGCTCTGAAGGTTCGAGACGATCTGTTTGATGATGGCTGCGTTGTCTTTTGCCCCTTCCTTTTCTGCTTCACGGACGACATCGATGGGGTTTGCGTCGAACTGAGGATAGAAGGGAAGCCAGCCGTTGCGCACGGCTCGCACGTTCACATCAGCGGTATGTCCCTCGGCAAGAGATCCCTCGGGTTGATCCTCCGGGACGGTGTGGTAGTCCCGAAAGCTCTTTTCGTAGCGCCATTGATTGCTGTGCATGTAGTGCCAGCTCGGAGCATTCTGAAGACGGGATGCCGGATACCAGTCCTTGGCAAAAGCGATGTTGGACCAGGGCTCCATGGGAGCGAGTTTTTCCTGGCCCACATAGTGAGCGAGGCCACCTCCGTTTGTTCCGACACACCCACAGAACATGAGGCCGTGAATGGCGGCTCGATACATCAGGTTTGCGTGGTACCAGTGGTTGACGCCAGCTCCGATCACCACCGTGCATTTCCCCTTGGTGTGTTCGGCGGTGCTTGCCCATTCTCGGGCGAACCGAATGAGGGTCTTGCGATCAATCCCCGTGTATTTTTCCGACCACGCGGGAGTATAGACCATATCTTCTTGATCATAGTCCGATGGATAGGCTCCGGGGAGCCCGCGTGGAACACCATACTGAGCCATCAGAAGGTCATAGACGGTGGCGACGATGACGGTTCCGGTATCTGTTTCTACCTTGCGGGTCGGTACTCCCCGATCATGGGTTGATCCGGAGGCGAAATCGTCGAGCCTCACACTTTCGATGCCGTCATTCTTCTCGAGGAAGGTGATCTCCGGGTCGATGGCACTCCCGTCCGTGTCTTTCTGGAGCAGGTTCCATTTGCCTTTGGTCTTTTCCCAGCGATGGCCCACACTCCCCATCGGCATCTCCGGGCGATCGTCGTTGTTGTCCCACTCGAGGAATTTCCAGTCTCCGTTTTCCTCCTCCGCATATCGGTCGATTCGGTTGGCGCGAAGGAGCTGGGATGCAACGTAGTGATCTCCCTTCTTGACCAGCTCGACGAGAAAGGGAGCGTCGGAATAGGTCTTTGTATAGTCCATGAAGAAGGGGACTTTTCGATCGTGGTGGAACTCTTTGAGGATGACGTGATTGACAGCCATCCACCAGGCTCCGTCCTGCCCCGCGTTAAGGGAGATCCATTCGTCGGCGTACTTGCTGACCTGGCTGAAATCTGGAGAGAACACCACCATCTTTGAGCCGTTGTGTCGCGCTTCGCAGGCAAAATGAACATCGGGGGTCCGGGTCATGCTGAGATTGCTTCCCATGACCGCCAGGAACTTTGCGTGATACCAATCCGCTGATTCGTTCACATCGGTCTGCTCTCCCCATGTTTCGGGTGATGCATTGGGGAGATCGCAGTACCAGTCGTAGAATGAGAGGTTGACACCGCCCATGAGCTGCAACATGCGGGACCCGCCCGCGTAGCTCAGCATCGACATCGCCGGGATGGGAGAAAATCCGGTGATCTTGTCCGGTCCGTGCTCCTTGATGGTGTGAACCGCGCTGGCGGAGATGAGCTCAAGAACCGTGTCCCAGTTGGTGCGGCGAAAGCCTCCCTTTCCTCGCGCTCGTTGGTACCTCTGTCGCTTTTCGGGTTGGCTCATCAACCAGGTCCAGGCGTCCACTGGATCTTGATGAGCGGCCTTGGCTTCTTTCCAGAGATCAAGCAAGGCGCCCCGGATCGTGGGGTACTTGATGCGAAGAGGGCTGTAGAGATACCAGGAGTAGGAGATTCCTCTTTGACATCCTCGAGGTTCGTAGGGAGGGATTCCGTCTTGCAGGACGGGATAATCAAGGGCCTGCATCTCCCAGGTGACGATCCCTTCCTTGACGTGGATATTCCATGAGCATCCACCGGTACAGTTGACCCCGTGGGTGCTGCGCACGACCTTGTCGAATTGCCATCGGTTTCGATAGAACTCTTCCCACGACCGGGTCTTCGGGGCGACTTTGTCCTGAATGAACGGATTCTTTCCGTTGCTCTGGCTCATGGATTCTTCTTTCTGGTTCAGCTCTAGCCCGGATGATTCACGAGTTTGGCGAGAATCGCCCCAGGTCGCCACTGGCTGCGTCGTTAAGGCAATTTCGATCCTCGATGTGTCTCTAAACACGCCTGCGGTCGAAATCACCTGAACTCCTTGCCAGAAACGACCTGGAACAATTTTCGGCTCAAACTCATGAATCATCCGGGCTAGTGGGGAGAATCAAAGGTTCTGCACAGAACTCTGAACGAGCACCACTAGCGAGTGGTTGCTTCAACCAAGGGGCGGCGGACGGCTCGATAGCGAGCGCGCCAGATGAAATCAATCAGCACCAAGCTGAGCGCGGCGACGAGCGATGCGATGAGAAGAAAGCTCATGTTGCTGGGTTCAGCTTCCTCGGTGCCCTGTTCGGTGACTTGCTTCAGATAGGCAACGAGGGCGAGGTTTTCGTCCTTGCTGATCGGGTGTCGGGCGAAGAGCGGTTTCATGATGTCGGTGGGAGGAGTGGAAAGCCACGCCGCTAGCGCCTTTCGACCCTCGAGTCGGGAGTACACGGTGGTGAGATCGGGTCCGAGGCGACCACCGCCCAATCCACCCAAACTTGCAAGAGTATGGCAAGAGATGCAGGAGGGAGCTCCGCTCTCAAAAGATGCAAGGCCGGAAAAGAGTTGCCTTCCTAGATCGGCGTCGGCCGCAGTCAGCGGTCGATCATCGATTTGTACTCCGGCAAAGAGGGGAGACTCGGCTTCCGATTCGGCGTCAATGAGGTCGAGTAACTTCTCCACGCGGGAGGATTGGATTCCGGGAACCGCCTGCATATAGACGCCCCGAGCCTCGCGAAAGATCTTCTGAGCGTATGGATCGCCGCTGTCGATCACTCCCTTCGGGTCCATGACGAACTTCAGGAGCCAAGACCGATCCTTGCGCTTGGAAACATCTTTCAGGTCGGGACCCGCGAGTCGGCCGCCGCCAATCGTGTGGCAGCTGTAGCAGTTCTGCCGGAAGAACGCGATGGTCTCCTCCGAAGGAGGTTGCTGAGCAGATGCAGAACGGCCGGCAAGAACGCTGGATCCCGCGACGGTGAGAATGATGGCCAGAAGGTAATGATTGTTGCTTTGCATGGGGAGACATAGAACAACTTCCATGCCAATTTCTTCATGCCAGGCACATGAAGCACGAGAAGATCCTAAAGCGAGTGGTTCGAGGATGTTGTAGGGCAGGTCGCAGGAAGGCCGGATTCTCTTCGGAGTGGCTCCACTGCATCCTGCAGAATGCAGTGAATCCTACCAATCAAGCTAACTGCCTGGGAGAAAGTGAATTGGTGGTGCATTCAGGAGAATGCATCCCCGGCCCGGAGGGTGGCACACGAGAATGCAGCGGAATCAGGAGTGGTCGATCGACGAATGGCTTGGTTCAAAAGCTTTTCGATCGATTCCATGCTGACGGAGGATTTTTTGAAACGCTGCACGGGTGAGACCACAAGATTGGGCGGCCTTGGAGACGTTGCCTCCGGTGCCTTCAAGAGCTCTCTGGACGAACTCTCGCTGGAACTTCTCGACCATCTTCTTCTTGGCTTCTCCGTAATCTTGATCCGCCGTGCTAGAGCTCGTCGTTTCCCAGCTTCTTTCGATGAGCCCGAGGTGATGAGGATGGATGACCGAGCTTCCGCAGACGATCACGGCCCGCTGAATGGCGTTTTCGAGCTCCCGGACGTTTCCCGGCCACGGATGGGATAGGAGAGCATCCAAAGCATCTTGGCTCAGTTGAGGCAGGGGAGATCCGGTAGGAAGACAGAGGGAGGCAGCTCGAGCAAGAAACAACATGGCCAGAGGGTGGATGTCGAGAGACCGCTCGCGCAGGGCCGGAACGGGAATGCTGACCACCCGAAGTCGATAATAGAGATCCTCTCGGAACTTGCCTTGCCGAACCAACTGGGAGAGATCTCGGTTCGTTGCGGCGATGAGACGAAAATCCACCTGGATGTTGGTTGCATTTCCAACGGGGCGAACCTCCCGTTCTTGAAGAACCCGCAGGAGCTTCCCCTGAAATGCGGAGGACATACTTGCCACCTCATCGAGAAAAACCGTTCCTCCCCGAGCCTCTTCGAACAGTCCCTTGTGATCTCGGTCCGCGCCGGTGAAGGCTCCGCGTCGATGACCGAAGAGCTCGGACTCAAGTAGAGTGTCTGTAAGAGCGGCTGCATTCACCGGGAGAAATGGAAGCTCTGAAACCGAACTTTGCCGGTGGAGGGTGCGAGCGACGACCTCTTTTCCGGCGCCGCTTGGCCCTTCAATCAAGACCGGGGCCGGGCTCCTGGATACCCTGGAAACGAGGGCGTAGACCCTCTTCATACGTGGGTCTTCCGCAATGATCTTCTGATCACTGGGAGTCTCTTCGATGGAGGAGCGACCTTTTGACGCAAGAACGTGCAGGCTCAAGTTCTTGACGATTTGTTGAACGTTCTTGTTGTCGAATGGCTTGGTGAGAAAATGAGCGGCTCCGTTTTGCAAGCAGCTCACCGCGGTTTGAATCGTTCCAAAGGCGGTCAGGATGACGACCGGCATCTCCGGAAAGAGATGTTTGATTTCGGTCAAAAGTTCTGCTCCGGACATTCCTGGCATCATGAGGTCGGTGAGGACGATGTCCGCGTCATTCTCCTGGAGCCACGAAAGTGCATCTTTTCCCGAGGATGCCTCTGCCGCATGGACTCCAATGGACTTCATCAGTTTTGAGAGGCCAAGACGAATGTCCGCTTCGTCATCAACGATGAGTACCCTGATTTGACCGAGATCGGTAGTCATGTTCATTGCGCGAGAGTCCTACTTGTTGGAGTGGATCGGTGGAGAGGATATCGGGAGAATTGGATCGTCTCTCTCCGTATTCTCGTGACAACGAAGACGGACTCGAAAGACTGTTTTGCCCGGCCTGGATTCGACCAATTCGAGGCCTCCTCCATGCATTTCGGCGATGCGACGGGAAGTGGAAAGACCAAGTCCGGTACCAGTTCCTCGGGGCTTGCTTGTAAAGAAAGGCTGGAAGATCTTGTCTTTTGCTTCTTCGGAGATGCCGGCTCCGTCGTCAACCACGTCAATGACGAGATGGTGCTCGTCTTTTTCGGTGCTGATGGTGAGTCGAGTCCCCTGATTTTCCATGGCCTGGAGTGCGTTCATCATCAAGTTGACGAAGACCTGTTTCAGTTGAACTTCATCCCCGTGCACAAGGGCATTCTGTGCTTCCAGATCGAGGCTGAGTTTGATGGATGTGCGTCTGCTTACCGGTTCCAGGAACCGAATCACTTCTCGTAGTGTTTCATGCACATCGAGAATCTCGACCTCGGGAGTCGCACCGGTCGAATAGTCCAGAAGGTTGTGAATCGTTTCCTTGCAGGCATCCGTGTTTCTTTCGATGACCTCGACACATTCTTGGACTTCGGCGTCGTGAGAAAAGTCGGTCTTGAGCATTTGATTGAACATGCTGATGGATGTCAGGGGATTATTCAGTTCATGCGCCATCACAGCGGCGACTTCGCCAAGAACAGAGAGACGCCCCTGATGGATTTGTTGTTCGTCCTGGGCTATGCGATCGGACACATCCCGTGCCACGAAGACCCGCCCTGATGCGGGAGTGCCTCGCCCGATCGGAGCGGCGTGAATCTCGAAGACCTGGGATCCTACATTGATCATGCAAGATCGAGGGAGGGGGGATGGGGCAAAGAGGCAGGAGGCGCAATCCCCTCCGTGGTCGTTTTCCGCTGTTGTTTTGCACACATGATGGGGGGCCGGTTGCACATCGTTTCTGTTGAGGAGTTTCAAGAATGGACTGGCGGCATGATTGGATCGTTCAACTTTTCCCTCCGCATCCAGAACGATCAGCCCGTCCTGCATGGAGGAAATGACCGCATTGAGTCGATCGCGCTCGTGACGAACCTCTTCTTCTTTCTCCTGGAGTGCCCGGGTATTTTGCTCGAGGCCTTCGGCCATCGCGTTGAAGGATAGGGTCAGTTCTCCGATCTCTCCGCCGCTTTCCACAGGGACCCGGGTGTCGAAGTGTCCGTGTTTGATTCGTTGGGACGCGGCATCCAGCTGCACCAAGGGCCGGACTAGATAGCGCATGGGGAAAAAAAGCAGCAGGGAAGCCAGGCACGCAAGAACCGTCCCCACGGCCAGGAGGCGACTTTCGAAACTGGCAATGCTGTTGAGGGCATTGTGAGATTTGAGTTTTACCTGAACCGTCCAGCTCGTTCCGGTGATGGGGAAGGTCCTGGAGAAAGTGGCCCTTGTTGGCGAATAGGAGTCGGGTTCCACCCGATGTTCATCCGCAAGGAGAGACAACCGGGGTGCGATTTCTCCTTCCCACGTTCCTGGTCTTAGAGCCTCAGGGACTTGCAGTCCCCTTCCTTTCCCATCAAAAAGGGTCAGCAAGACTTCGGTTTCTTCCTCCCGGGCACGAAGCCGGAGGGATTCGGATTGTAGAGCCCCGACGACCCATGCCCAGGGCCGCACCCACGCGACGAGGCAGCCCACGGTCTCTTGCCCTTGAAGATTTTGAACGGGCGTGGTGAGATAGATCACCGGCGACTTCGAGGCCGTCGTCAGAATGTCGCTGATCGACGTCGGATGCTCTTGAGTTTGATCGGTCGGAATCAGCACGCCCTGGTCGGCAATGGCGCTCACGACAGGATCACCGCGCTGATCCAGAAGAGATAGATTGG
>JAJDCM010000104.1 GCA_029260825.1 Planctomycetota bacterium
GGCCGCGGCGCGGGATGGGCATCGTCTACGAAGCCGAGCAGATCAATCTCGGACGACGAGTCTCTCTACGTGTGGTTGGGCGATTCGAGTAACCCTACAATCTTTAGCGCGGCCGGAACCACTTTCGGCGTCTTGGTTAACCCAGGTCCAGTTCAAGGGGGAGGCCCTCAGCCCTTCCGTTGCTTGCGGGGAACGGGGATCTCCTCGGCAATCTGCCGCAACTTGACCGAGGCTAACGCCCCCGCGAGAGCTCCTTGGACGGTGAACAGCAACGGGATCAGCAATCCAAACGCAAAGTTCATTCTTCAAGGAATGATCGAGGACTTCGGAAGCGCAAACCCGCTTCCCTTCAGCGTGACCAACGCAGTGATTCTCGAGCTGTTCTGATTTGAGATGAACCCCAAATCACGGGCCAGTATCTGACTCGAAGACGACCGACGAAGGCAGGCACCCCGAAATGAGGGTGCCTGCCCAAGGCTATTGCTGCGATTCCAAGGCCAGGCGGAACGAGGCAGACCGGGCTCACACGTCTTCTACTCTGGAGGAACGACCCACGCCAACCCAGAGATACATTCGAAGTGGCGATCAAATGACAGCAGGTCTGCGCCCGTCTCCATTGCGTGGGCACCGATCCATATGTCGTTCGTTGGGATCGGTGTTCCGTTGTTCTTGAGTTCCGCCGCTATTCTGGAGAATCGATCCGCGGTCGTGCGTCCGACAGGAAGAAAGTGAACAAAACTCTTGGCCAGAAACCGTTCGAGAATGGAAGCGTTCGTCTCGAAACGAGAACCGCGTCGAAACCCGAAGAGAAGCTCTCCGACAACAATCGCGGAGACAAAGACGGCCTCGGAACGTCGTAGATAGTCGGCTACGCCCCGATGACCACGAAGCATCTCCGAATAGGCATTGGTATCGACCAGGGTCCTCATCGCCAAAGATCCTGATCGAGCTTGTCGAAATCAACCACCGCGTTCCGGAACTCCTCCGCCTCCTCGTCTGACCAACAGCCGATGAACTCATCGAGTGCCGACCCGATCTCATTCGTCTGGGACACTCCAGCCCTCTCGATCCCAGCCCCCCTGCTCAGAAGCCGAAGAACGGCTTGATTCAGGGATATTCCTTCGGACCGCGCAAGCCTCCTGATCGCTTCCTTGAGGTCATCCCCGAAACCTCTAACCGTAATTTGATTCACGACTTAGGATCCTCATCCAAATGACTCGAATTGTGACTCACAATGAATCATACCATGAGTCATGTTGGATGTCCAGGAAAGGGCCGATGCGCCCGATGCGCGAAATGGAGGCGGGTGCTTCGATGATATGGCCTCGAGTCACCGCTGATCGGGAGCAACCGAGGCCCTCGCACCTCGGAGTTTCCCTAATGCTTAGTGGGGTGAGTCAGATAAGCCAAATTCGCCGTATCGAAGCGACCGGTACCATGTGCGTTAGGGACAACTTTTGGCGACTTTGGATCCGCTGCCGCAGCCGGCTGGCTCCCCACCCGGCGGACCTGCTAGAATAGAGACGCGCCAGGTCGGCGCTAACCTACCCGCGACTTGGTTGATCTGGAGAGAGTATGCGGCCATCAAAACCTGCTCATCATTCTTGGCTTATCTTGGCTTGGCTCGTCTTGGGATGTCTCGCCGCTCTCATTCTGCCACAGCCTGGAGAATCATCACCGCAAGACCCTCGTTCATCCTTATCGACACCCCAGATCTACAATCTGGGCGTGCAAGTTGACATTCCCAGTGACTTGTACGTGGGAACCAACATCACGATTGGACCCAATCTCGTCTCGTGGTTCACAACAGAGTCGGATTTACAGCGTGACCTGAATGGAGACGGAGACTTGGTCGATGGGATGCTCTTCGTTCACGATCGAGCCTCGGGGCTAACCAGCAACTTGGGCCTGGCAACAGCACAATCACAGTACGAACCTCAGATCGCGCAGGATGGCGACATTCTCGCGTTCAGAGTCTTTGAGAAACGCCAAGGTGGAATGGATCTCAATGGAGACGGGGACGCGACAGATGCAATCCTACACATCTACGACGGAGCGACAGGCATCCTCACCAATCTGGGCATCGAGGCGTCCCAGATCGCCGTCCGGGGAAACTTCGTCATATTCAATCAGTTACATCCAGGCCGCGATATTATGGTCTACAACGTTCTGGAATCCACAACCACATCCTTCCCATCCTTCACGGGACGTCGGCTCACTACGACAGATCAGCTAGTCGTGGGCCGTGCAAACGAGTTCACCCAAGGCGACCTCAACGGAGATGGAGATGAGCTTGATGCCATCGTCCAAGTCTACGATTTCCTGTCAGAGACTCTGTTCATCCTTGGTTTGGCTGCCCCAGATTTTGCCGTCTATGCCAACGGTCACCTGGCCGCATTCGGGGCATCCGAGTACCTCAATGGCGGAATGGACCTCAATGGAGACGGAGATTTTACGGACGAAATGGTCGCTCATGTTTTTGATCGTCGAACCGGAAACCTCACGAATTTGGAGATCGCGACCAGTGCCCCCTTTGTTAGCTTCCCCTACCGGGTGGGGGACGAATTGGTCGCCTTCGCGGTCCAGGAAATCAGCCATGGGGAAACCGATCTAAACGGGGACGGGGATATTTTCGACACGATCGGTCACGTCTACGATGCGAGGACAGGGCAAACGAAGAATCTGGCTCTTCCGGTGGGAAGCTGGGGACTAGGAGTCGGTGGAGACCTCGTCGCGATTCAGGTCGATGAGGGCGACAACGGTGAAACGGATCTGAACGGAGACGGCGATGCGAACGACATTGTTCTCCACTTATACGACGCGACGAGTGGTGTCACTCGCAATCTCGGCCTTGCGGTTGCGAGACCGAGCAGCGGTTCACGCGATCCGGTGGTGAGCGTTGGCAGGCTTATCTTCGTAGTGAGTGAAAACGATCAGAACGAAAGTGATCTCAATGGAGACGGAGATACGACCGACGGAGTCGTCCACATCTTCGATTCGGCTTCGGGCGAGGTGACCAACGTGGGCCTCGCGGTTCGCCTGTCAATGTGGTACCCAAACAACGTGGCCGATGGCTCTCTCTTTTCGCTCCGCGTCGGTGAGAACGCCCAGGCACGGACGGATTTGAACGGAGATGGCGATACCATGGATAACGTCCTGCATCTCTACGATGCAACAGACGGTTCCATTTTCAATACCGGGCTCACAATTCGTGGCACTGTGGAGGATCCAGTCCTCGGTTTCGGTGCTGTTGCCTTCGCGGTCACCGAGCGCAATCAGGGCAACATGGACCTCGACGGAGACGGTCGCACGACTGGCGATGTCGTCCATCTCATCGAACTCGAACCCCGCCCAACCCCCTGTGCCGCTGGCACAGTTAATCTCGGTAACGGCCCCACGACACCAGTCCTAAAGGTCAACGGAATCCCCGCCAACACAGTGGTGCCGGTTGACAGCCCGATCGAGTTTAGCCTCGGGACCGCACCGCTTGGTCCCTCACCCGCAACCTACCTGCTCTGGGTTTGGGTGGCGGATACCCTTCGGCCCTTCGACCTTCAACTTGGTACGCGTTTTCTAGGTTGCACTGCGAATCCAACTTACCTCAACCCCTTGGAAACGCCCCAGCCGTTTCGGTGCATCCGAAGTTCAAATCTACCCGGCGGCGTCTGTGGTCAGATCCCCGAAATCTCAGGACCCGCCCGCGCTCCCTGGTCTCTTCAAAGGAACCGTGGACCGTTCCCCCTCACCATCGTCGTCCAAGGAATTCTAGAGGATGCGGGGGCCGATAACCAAACCGGATATAGCGTGACGAACGCAGTGGTGGTCGAATTCTTCTGAGGTTGGTAAGCGACGCTATTTCCCGCGTGGAATGAAAGGCCAGCCCCAAAGTCCCCTACCTGACATCCAACACCACCGCGTTGGTTACGCTGAACCCCGTTGAATTCCCCGCGCCATTGTCCTGCACCAAACCCTGCATCGTGAAAGTCCGACGCTGACCGAACCCAGTGGCCCGAGTACGACTCCAAGGCACCCTGGCAGGTCCAGGAATCTCAGTCACACCCTGACACACGAGACCCGGTAGATTCGGGCTGCGAAGACACATGAATGGCTGGGACGGTTCCCGTGCTTCCGTTTGTCGCCATCTCCGTTGAGTTCCGGCTCCGGACGTTGAGGTGCTTCCTGATTTCATCGAAGTTCTCCAGTGCGAGGTCCCCGACCGCACAGCGGACGGTGAGCTGTGGCTCTCGGAGGAGATGGGGATCGTGTTCGTGCTTATCCCCGGGGGGACCTTCAGGATGGGGGCCCAGAACTTTCGCGCTTCAGAATCCTTCAGAGTTCAGAGCCAATCCCCATCCAACACAAACGCCCCCCACGTCGACGGCAACCCCTCGCCATCTTCCTCTCGATTCCTCCTGAGCATCCAAAGCTGAGCTTGCCTCAACGCCTCGAGCTTGCCCATCTTCTCGAGCCACAGGTTCTCGTAGAACCGCTCCATCAGCTCTTGCGTGCTATCGTCGCGCACTTGCCAAAGAGAACTGATCACCGTCCGTGCACCCGACTGCCGAAAACTACGGCGCAACCCGATCATCCCCTCGCCACCTTCCGGTCGACCAAGCCCGGTTTCGCACGCCGATAATACAACCAACTCACACCGAGAAAGATCGAGATACGTCACTTCCTCGGCGGTCAGCAGACCATTATCTCTTTCTACTTCCGGCGTTTCATTGGCACCCGCAAGCACAAGCCCCGAGAGTAGTCCCGGCATCAGGCCCACGATGACCTGCTCGGTTTCTTCAAGGGAAACCCCACCTCGATTCTTGTCGGCCTCTTCTTGGGCTTTCTTCCACGCCGAAGGAAGTCCCTCCGGCTGGAAGTAGCCGTGGGTTGCTAGATGAATATGGCTGTGGCGCTCGAGGTGATGCTTGACCGCTTCTTCCGTCGCCTTTCGTCGCATGAGAAAAGTGAAGGCGTCCTCCGCATCCTCGTCTGTGTCCTCACTCCTTGTCTCTTCGAAGAGCCCGACAATCGCATCAGCTTCTTGGCCCGTCAAGGAGAGACGGCCCCACCGCGGCGGGAGTCCTCCACGCGTCTCGGCTTGCGCCACAAGTCGCTCTTCCAGAAACTCCGGGTCGAGCTTGCCCCTCCGTCCATAGTCGATCCCTCCGACGGCGAAAAGACGCGGCGGCACCGCCTTCCTCTCCCTCTCCCTGGTGACCAGACTCATGAGGTCCTCGACGTACACGAAGGAACGGCTCTCGACAAGATAGCTCCCATTCTCCTCTTGCAACGTCTCGAACGGAAGCGTTCCCAGAAACGTGTCCGCAGAAATGATCACTACCTCCGACTCCCCAACGAGCTCGCGCAGCGGATCCCACAGGAGCTCACGAAGTCGGTCCGTCGCGGCCGTGGTCGGAGAAGACTTGCCGGTCTCGTCTTGGCTCAGCGTGACACCCCGAAGAGTGACCACCTCGTCGAGGAACTCCTTGGTCGCCTCCTCCAGAACCGACGCCTCACCGATATCCAGCCAGCGCAATGAGGCCTCGCCCGCCGGAACGACAAAGGCCGAGACCCGGGGCGGTTCCCAAATGCCCTCGCCAACAAGCTTTTCGTCCCTCCACTCGCCTGGTTTGTAGACTCTGTGCACGTAGAAACTGATCGCGACGGAGCCATGCGGCAAAGCTCGCTGCAGGGCCGACGCATCGCCCCCCTCCACCCTCTCCATCTCCCCTTCCGCTTGGCTCCGCACGAGCGAACGCTCCAGCTCCCGCCTCTGCTCGCGGAGACTCACAAGGAGCTTCCCGTGGGCCACCCGGTCGGTTATCTCCCGCGAGTAAAGCGCATCCGAAAGACGCTTCTGAGCCATGCGCAGCTTCTCGACGATCGTCCGCTCCGCGGGAGAGAGTGAGGAAAACCTCCTCCCTCCGTCCTCGGAGAGACTGCGCGCGACCCTTCCCTTCCAGAAGAGAATGCGGGTGACGACCTCATTCAAGTCCGGTCCCCCGGCCAGCCTCCGGGCCACGCTCAGGTAAATCTCCAAATCAGCTCGTAGGATCGCTGCGAATCGCAGCCTCTCGCTCCCGGTCTGGGACCAGAGGTTCGAATCGAGATGCGACTCGAGGAGGAGGATCGCCCGGCGCGCGTGCTCGAAGGCGCGCCTGCCTCCACCGCGCCCAGACTCGAGCAGCGCCAAACTGTTCAGCGACGCGGCCACATCCGGGTGGTCGGGGCCAAGAGACTTCTCCCGGATTCCGAACGACTTCTCGTGAAGGCGAAGCACCCCTTCATACCGACCCTGGAGGTAGAGGAGATTCGCCAAGTTATTCAGCGCCAGCGCCACAAGCGGGTGGTCGGGGCCCAGTGATTTCTCTCGGATTTTGAGCGATCTCTCAAAAAGGGGAACCGCCTCGGAAAAGAAACCCTGGGACTGGAGGAGAACCGCCAAGTTGTTCAGCGATGTCGCCACATCCGGGTGGTCCGGACCAAGAGACTTCTCCCGGATTTTGAGTGATCTCTCGAGGAAGGGAAGCCCCTCGGAAGAGAGGCCCTGGAGGTAGAGGAGATAGCCCAGGGCGTTCAGCGTGCTCGCCACAATCGGGTGATCGGGACCCAGTGATTTCTCTCGGATTTTGAGCGATCTCTCGTAGAGGGGACGCGCCTCGGAAAAAAGACCCTGGACGTAGAATAGAACCGCCAGGTTGTGAAGCGACGTGGCCACATCCGAGTGGTCGGAACCAAGAGCCTTCTCCTCGATT
>JAJDCM010000105.1 GCA_029260825.1 Planctomycetota bacterium
GACGGAGACTCGATTCTCTTTGGAGCTAGTGAGTTTCTTGAGGGAGTCGATTTGAATGGCGATGGGGACATTTCATCTTCTGATTTCGTTCTTCACGTACACAATACAACTTTAGGTACTACGACAAATCTTCAGCTCGTATCGTCCGGAGAGACCCAAAGTAATCATCTGATTGCTTTCAGAGTGAGAGAGAGCAATCAGGGAAACATCGATCTAAACGGCGATGGAGACTCAGCGGACTCTGTCGTTCACGTGGCCGGTTTTCCCTGCGGCGCAGGGACAGTCAATTCCGGCATGGAATCCGTCGTAGACGTCTTTCGCCTCAACGGCAATACGGGGAGAGTCAACATGCCCATCGGACAGCCGATCACGGCTAGCTTCGATCCAGCCCCCATGGGACCTTCACCTGCCTCCTATATTCTCTGGGTTTGGGCACGGGGGCCGTCGAGTCCCATGACTCTGAATGGAGTGGGGCAAGTTCTCGGTTGCACGTCGAACCCGACGCCACTTCACGTTGGACGTACTCCTCAGCCGTTCATGTGCCTTCGAAGCTCAAGTCTGCCGTCACTGGTCTGCCAGGGTGTGAATGAGATCTCTGGTCCAGCGACCGTGCCATGGAGCCGGACTCGTTCTACCGGCTTTGGCCAAAGGCGAGTCTTGACCCTTCAAGGTTTGGTTCAGGATAACGGCGCTGCCAACTCAACAGGCTACAGCGTAACCAATGCGGTTGTGCTTGATGTTCAATAGAAAACGTCAGTCAGACTGGAATCTCAACAAACGGGTTTTGATCTTACCCCGGAATTGTGAACATCCTTTCTCGAGCCATTATAGCTCTCTTACTGGGTGTCCACAATTCCGGGGTAAGATCAGAAGTGACCTACCTCGATCTTTCGGACTGTAGCCTTGTGGTGCTTTCGGCTTGCGAGACCGGGCTTGGAAGACCGGAAGGTGGCGAGGGGATGCTGGGTCTGCGACGAAGCTTTCGAATGGCGGGAGCCCGGACGGTCATCAGCTCTCTCTGGAAGGTGCGAGACGATAGCACCCAGGAGCTCATGGAGAGGTTTTACGAGAACCTGTGGCTGAAGAAGATGGGGAAGCTCGAGGCGTTGCGTCAGGCGCAGCTCTGGATGCTCGAAAGGAATCGGAAGGAGGACGGCGTGGGGTTGCCGTCAACGTGGGGGGCGTTCGTGCTTGACGGGGAGTGGCGTTAGGAGCTGGGAGCCTTATGCGGACAAGCCATTTCCGGTGATTCTGGAGTTGCGAAGGGGGGCAGGATTTGAACCTGCGACCAACGAAGATACAAGGAGTTACGAGAGCGGAAGAAATGAGGCGTATTCCGGAACGTGTGGGGCGGAAGTCGGAATCCTTCATGGGGTTGAGGATGGAGGGGAGGGCGCAAGTCGGAACGAGGGGGACGTTGCTGACACCTATCCCGGAGACTCGATGAGCACAATATCAGCACAATGGGAAACCCGAGACGAACGATTGGGGACAATCATCCAAGCTTGGGCGGGGTTACCTGAGGCGGTGAAATGCGCGATTGATCATCTCTGCCAGCTCCAGTAGAAATTCTCGAATTCAGAGATAATTCAGACTGTTGTCGGTCCCGATGATCATGCAACCGAGGAGGGCGACCGCCAGGGGGCTCGGTTCAAACGAACCTACGACCCCCGGCGGCCCAAGTCTCTTCGGTCGGTGAACGTCTTTCTGGCCACCGACACGGGAAGCGGATCTGGGTATCACGGGCACGGCGCGACGATCCCGAACGTCTGGCGACCGCCGCGATCTGGCGATGCGACACCTTGGAGGGACGACAGCCGAGGTTGTTGTTCCGGTTCTCGGGCGTGTTGTTGTTGCGGTTGGCCGACCGCGCGTTCGAGGCGGTGTTGTTGAAGCTGCCGCCACGGTTGACGCGGTTGCGAGCGCTTTTTGATCCGCTCCCCCACATCAAGTCAATGATCGTGACGTTCAAGGTGGATGAGAGTCATCCATGAACATTTTCCGTCTCAGATTCAACGTACTTCCGTGCTCCAGATGACAGGCCACCGACCGCACCGCGTCCGCCAGCTGCGAGTCGTCGATCAAATGCAACTGATGCTGCCATCGGCGGTGTTTCAATCGGCTTCGAGTTCGCCGAAAATTCCCCGGTCGGAGTCGTGTTGTTCCCCGGTAGATCCTCCAGCCGAGAAACGGAAGACCCTGACGCGCCGGTGCGAGGATAGTTGCCCGGTCCTTCAGCTCGAGCCTAAGAGATTGACGGAGGAAACCCTTGATCTCCACTTTTGCATGGCGAAGTTCCTCTCGATCCTCGGAGCAGAGTACGAAGTCATCCATGTATCTTACGTACCCCGGAATCCTCATCTCCTCTTTGACGAAGTGATCGAGTCGATTCAGAACCAAGTTGGCAAACCACTGGCTTGTCAGGTTCCCGATGGGGAGCCCGACACCCGTCTGCCCGGTGTCTCCGCTTTTGTGAACGATGGTCTCGCACAGATCGAGCACCTTGCGGTCCTTGACGATCCTTCCCATCGTCTCCATGACAACATCGTGTGCGATCGAGTCGAAGCACTTCCGAACATCCAATTTCAAGAAGAAGTCGTACTTCCTGACGAGTCGACGGGCGTGACGAATTGCGGCGTGCGTCCCCTTTCCTCTACGGCACGCGAAGCTCTCGAAGACCATCCGCCGATCGAAGAGGGGCTCCAGGGGATCGATCAGGGCGTGGTGGACCACACGGTCCCGGAACGGTGCAGCCGTGATGGTTCGGACTTTCGGATCCCGGATCTCGAACTGGAAGGCATTGCCCGGAACGTAAAGACCTTGTTCGAGATCGCGCTGGAGCCCCAGCACCTCGGGCTCGAGGCGATCAAGAAAACGAGCCACCCCCGCAACGCTCCGCTTCCCCCGCGCTGCGCGTCCTGCGGCTTGCGTCAGGTTCTCGAAGGAGACGATCTTGTCCCAGAGATTCCCATGCCGTCTCAAATCCTCGATCTCCGTTTGGTTCCAGCATTTCGTTCTTCCAGGGATTTCCTCCAGCCGTGCAGCATGCGACCCGTCTCGTCGACACCTCGCATGGCCACCTCGAACCCGCGCTTTGGCATTACGTTCCCCTTGCGTGCGATCCGGAAAAGGAACCGCATCCTTTCCAGGAGAAGGTTGGTTCGTTCGAGGAGGTTTCTCCGTTTCCGGGGGTCGTACCGGGCCACGACAAGCATCTCGGTCACATCGAGGGCATGGTTCTCGATCCGCTGGGTCAGCGTGAAGCGTGCGGATTTTGGCCATCGTCCCGTGTGGTCAAGGAGCCAGCCGGTGAACTCCTCCCAACGGGAGAGGACGAGAAGTTCGGGGCCGGCCTTCTTCGCGGCGGGTCGATCGAGCGGCGTCGGGGTCACTGGACCGCCGTGCCGTTCTTCACGGCATCTTGGGAATACACGGGAAGCGGTGTCGTTTCTCTTGCCGGTTCGTTGCGTTTTCCGTTCAGCCGGGAAAGGATCTCTTGACCGTGCCGTTTCAACCTGCCCGGGCCAAGTCCTTCAACGTTGCCGAGTGCGGTGATGCTCTCCGGCTTCTTCTCGATGACGGCAAGAAGTTCCTTGTTTGTCAAGATCACATAGGGGGGAACGCCCTCCGCTCGGGCGGTCTTGAGGCGCCACTCCCGGAGCGTGTTGAAGAGAGTCCGGTCGCTTTCGCCGAGGTCAGCCGCTGGGTCGGGAGCACTCCCCTTCCTGCGAGGTGTGGAGGAAGAACGGCGGCTACTGGAGGCTACGGTGGGAGACACAACCTCATCCTGATAGGTGACGATACAGGTCAGATGAGGGACATCTTGAACACGATAGAAGTGCTCACGAAACGAGACGATCTCCTTGTCTCGAACAAAATCCTGAAGGGCCGCCTCGTCGAAACCACCGAGGGTCGACGAGTACCGGAAGCTGAGAATCTTGACACGCATGGGGAAGGCTCCTAGGTGTGCAATCGTGCAATCGCCATAGGTCCTCCCATCGCCCACGATCCCCCAGCCTTCCACCACTTTCTTGAAATTCTTTTCTTTTTCTCTTCGCATGTCAACGTGGCGGGAGAGAAGAAGTGACAGTTATTCCGTGGCTACCCTGGAGGGACGACAGCCGAGGATGTCGCCCCGGAACCCGGGCGCGCTGCCGGAGCGGAAGGCCGACCGCGCGCCCGAGGCGGGGCTGCTGAAGCTGCCGCCACGGTAGACGCGGCTGCGAGCGCCTGAGAGAAGGCGGGCACCATCTCCCTCTCGTACGGGGGTGCCGTACCCCGTAATGCCATCCCGTGTCCATTCCCAGACATTTCCAACGACATCGTGAAGACCGAAGCCGTTGGCGGAATAGCTGCCTATCGCAGCATGGATGATGTGGTCATCCTTCCATTTCTCCGGGATTCCCCAGCTTCGCGTTTGCGGTTCAACCTCATAGGAATGGGAGTCGTAGAGGTTTCCCGCTCGGAAATCACCGATACTCTTTGCCGAAGAACCACACCACCAGACGGTCGTCGTCCCGGCCCGGGCTGCGTACTCCCACTGGGCCTCCGTCGGTAGGAGAAGACCGAGTCGGGAGAGAACCCGATTGCAATCCTCCCAGCTCACCCGCTCTACCGGGTGGAGACCGGGCTTCGGCACGAGCCCTCCGGACTGATAGTTGCTCGGATTCTCCCCCGTGAACCGTTCCCACTGGCCCTGGGTCATCTCATACTTAGAGAGGAAGAACGGATCTAGCGTCACCTCGTGGGCCGGGCCTTCGTCGCTACGGGCCTGTGGATCGTAGTTGGGCTTCTCCGGGTCGGCGTTCTGCGCTCCCATTGAGAACGTGCCGCCGGAAATCAGCACGAACACCAGTCCCGTCTCCTCGGTGAGGACGAGCTTCCGATCCTCATCGCGTTCCGGGATCTCGCCGGTCTGGATGTCCGCAAACTCCCAAAGACCCGACGCCGGATCCCTTCCGATCGGGACGAACCCGATCTGGGGTTTGAGCTGGAGACCCTTGTAAGGCGGACACTCCTCCTCGTTCGCAATGGACGCGATGGCTTCCTCCCATTCCACGTCGTAGGTCTCGATCGTCTCTTGCCCGACGGTCCGGGAAAAATTGAGGCGCTGCTCCACATCGGCCCGGAGCCCGAGCTTCGGGTCCGTGTGGTCGAAGTTCTCGAGATCGGTCACGAGTTCGGCGAGTACGTCGTGACGCCACTGGGTTTCGGTGTCACCGAACTTCCATGTGCCTTCGCTCTGCGCTTCATCGTGAGATCCTTCGCCGTCGGCGATCAACGTCCCCTGCGTCCGAAGTTCCGCGAGTGCGGCCTGATGGCCGTCGAGGTTGCCCGCGACGTTCCGGGCCTTGTCCAGCCAGGATTCCATGGTCTTGACCTTGTCCGGAAAGCGAGGCCAGAGCGCGTCTGCCTGGGTGATGAGCTGGTCGAGGCGCTTCGTGTCGGAGAGACGGAGGATCTCGTCAAGCATTCCTTCTGCTAGCGTCCTGGCGGCGTCGGCCTCCCGCTTAGACGCTTCGGCCTTTTGGCGTTCCCGCTCCGCGATGGATCGCGCGTCCCTGGCGGCGTCGCGTTCCTCGCGAACCTGTGCCTCGGAATTCTGGGCGTTCGTTCGTTCCCGTTCAGCATCCCTCCTCGCCTCGCCTTCCCTGACGAGCGCTACCGTCGCCGTGGTGCCGCCAGCCAGCAGCGCGAGAAGGATCACCGCAAGGCTTGCCACAAGACCGCGGTTCTTCCTCACGAACTTCTGGAGCTTGTATCTTCGGCTCGGGGGACCCGCCGACACCGGCTCATGGTTCAGGTGTCGCTCGATGTCAGCAGCAAGGTCCGACGCTGCCGCGTACCGTCGGCTCCGGTCCTTCTCCAGAGCCCTCATCGTGATCCAGTCCAGGTCGCCCTTGAGCTTACGGGTCAGGCTGGAATGATCGATCTGGCGTCGTTCGGCGGTTTCCTTCCCGAGATCCGAAGAACTTCCGATCCGGGTGCTGGGCTTCGGGGGGTCCTCCTCACAGATCTTGCTTCTCATCGCGTCCATGGCGGCCATTTGAGCGTTCGCGCGAAGCTCCTGGAGGTCGATAGGCAGAACGCCCGTCAGAAGTCGGTACAGGATCACACCCAGCGAGTAAACATCGGTCCGGGTGTCGATGTCGAGGGCGGAAGGGTCCGCTTGCTCAGGACTCATGTACTCAGGCGTCCCCATTACGATTCCCTGGGCCGTCATAAACGTTTGATCCGTCAGGCTGTGCCCGCCGAGTGCCTTGGCGAGGCCGAAGTCGATGATCTTCGGGACGGGTTGCCCGTTGTGGTCGGTGACGAGAATGTTCAGCGGTTTCAGGTCCCGGTGGATGATGGCTTTCTGGTGTGCGTGCTGGACGGCCTCACAAATCTGCTGGAAGATGTTCAGACGGTCGTTCAGGCGCAGCCGATGCTTCCGGCAGTAGTCGGTCAGCGGGATCCCCTTGACGTACTCCATCGCGAAGTAGGGGCGTCTGTCGTCGGTGGTGCCGGAGCCGAGGATCCTGGCGATATTGGGGTGGTCCATCATCGCCAGCGCCTGCCGCTCGGACTCGAACCGGGTGAGGATCGCCTTGCTGTCCATCCCCGCCTTGATGAGCTTGACGGCGACCTTGCGACGGACAGGTCTTTCCTGCTCGGCAAGGTAGACGATCCCCATCCCACCTTCCTCAATCGCCGAAAGCACCTTGTAGGGACCGATCTGCTCTGGATGGGAAGGCTCGTGCTTGTCGCGGTTCTTCGTGTCTGCCACGAGAAGAAAGGCTTCGATCCGCTTCTTCAGGCCTGGGCCAAGGCTCGGATAGCGAGCACAGAACGTGTCAACGTTGGGTGCGTCAGGCTCATAGTACGCATCGATGAATTCGCTGAGGGCTTCCTCGAGGTGGCCGTTTCGCCGTTTCTCTGTCTTGTCGCTATCGCTCATCCTGTGCACCATCCAAGTGTCCCGACTCCGTGAGCATCTCCCCAACCTGTCCCTCCTGAAGACGCAGCAGAACTTCGGAAAACCGCATCATCGCCTTCCGATGTCTCTTCCGAACTGTGTCCGGCTCCTCACCTGTTTTCTCTCCGATCTGAACAAAAGTCTCCTGTTTCCATTCCTTCAGTATCACCACCTCGCGGTCCTTCTCCGACAGGAACTCAACACCAAGCCTCACCCACTCGCGCTGCTCTTCCCGGGATGAAATTACGCTTGGAGTCTCGAGGTGAAGAATGCCCTGCGAAGGGAACCGCTCTTCTCGGTCCGATGAGCGTCGCTGGGCAGAGTAAAAGTCAAACTTATCCTTGAGAACGTTCTCGATCACCCGCACAAGGAATGCGTTGAGAACCTTTGTGTTCTCGATCCGCACCATGGGTCGACTCCGAAGGAACCGGATAAGTGCATCCTGGACGAGGTCACCGGACTCTTCCCTTGCCCGGAGCGACCGACCCATTCTTTTTCTAACCATGGCCCGAATCGTAGGGAGGTGTCGATCGAGAAGCTCATCAAGAGCTCGATCATTTCCTCCGTACCATGCCTCGAGGAGGCGCGACGTTTCCATTTGGTCCGAACTCCTCCTGATCCTTGAGAATTCCCAGGATATTAGGGGGCATTTCGCTCGGACTGTCAAACTCTTTTCCAGTCCCTAAGAGATTACGCCACGGCATTTTGGCGCGCATCCATCCCCCGCATTGACGTTGTAATTCCGGAATTATTCTGCCTTCGCGTTCCGGTTTGCCACCTCGTTTCCGTCCACCTCTGCGAGCGGCGAAACACGCCGCTGGACCACTTGGCAACGAAACAACAGGAGGTGATTGCGATGCGAGGTAAGAATTCCCACGGGAAGCACTGTCACGATGGGACGCGAGCCGGAAAGGAGACCGCTCCGCTTAGACCCCCACTGGTCTACTTGGTCGCGATTGTCCTCTCCCTTTTGGGAGTCCTTGACACTGCCTACCTGTCCTATCTGCATTCGTTTGCTGGACCTGGTTGTAGCGAGTATTTTGGCTGCTCCGAGGTGTTGAAGAGCTCGTTCTCCGTAGTTGGCGGGATCCCCTTGTCTTGGCTTGGCCTCGCCTTTTTCCTCTCCGTTCTCTTCGCGCAACTCTTCCTCCTTGGAAGCCGCTCCAGTGCCTTGCGAAAGCGCATCGACACCTCGGTGAAAATCGGCCTGTTCACCGCGTCTGCCTGTTCCGGAATACTTCTCTCGATTCAGGTTTGGGCTATCCAGGCGCTGTGCCCGTTCTGTGTTCTCTCATCAATTGTAACGTTCAGTTTGACCGCCATTCATTGGCGATCATCACTCGCTACCGAGCATCGTGGGTACCCTCGTTCCGCGCTCGCTTCGGGCACGATGGCCGCAATTGGCCTTGCAGCTCTCATGGGCGTTTTGACTCAGAACCGTGCTTGGTCGAGTGAAATTTCCGTGACCGCAGCGCAGGCAGAGGCTCTGGCGAATCGCGATGCCTCCGAAGAAGCACAGGTCACACTCACCGTTTTCTCGGACTACGAATGCCCGGATTGTCAGGGTATTGACCAGGTCCTTCGGCACCTTCGGCGTTTCTACTCGGAAGAACAGCTTGCAATTCAACATCGCCACTTCCCGCTCAAGGGTCACCCGAAGGCCTTTGAAGCCGCGGTTGCTGCTGAAGCAGCGGCATTGCAAGGTAAGTTCCGACTCTATCACTGGCTCCTCTTTGACCTCGCCGCACCACTTGACGTTAGCGGCTTCAGGACTCGCGCACGCATCGCAGGTTTGGACGTCGAGCGATTCGAAATCGACCGGCAGTCCGAGCGGTTGAGAGAGCGAGTTCGAGAGAGCAAAGACCAAGCTATCGCCGCCGGAATCACGGGCACTCCAACACTTCTCTTGAACGGAAAAGAGCTGACTGGACAGATTGATACCTCGATTCTCAGGGAGCGTATCGATGCCTTGCGCGAGCACAAGTAAGAAGGAGAAATGATGCAATTGTTAACGATCTACAGGGACCTCGGTGCAGTTTCACCGAATAGCGAATCAACCAAGAAAGAAGGAATCAAACCGATGACTAACTCTAGACTCTCACGAATGAGAAAATTCTCTCTGTCACTCGCAGCTATGCTGTTCTTGGCAAGCAACGTCTGCCAGGCCGAGATCTACTCCGCCGAAAGCCTTGAGGATATTCGCATCCTGAAAAACGAGACGGTCTTCCGCGAAGGCTTCCCGTTTGACCCCCAGAGCCCCCGATCTCAATACCCCAACAAATGCATTGAGTACGACGAGATTATAGAGAGCACCGAGAATGACCTGAGCATCCGTTCCTCGGTCGTGCAGTCAATGGAGGATGCACGC
>JAJDCM010000106.1 GCA_029260825.1 Planctomycetota bacterium
AGTATGACGAGAAAGAGCAAGTGGAAAAGAAGCGACCCGAAACCCGATCGTTTGCCCCCGGCAGAAAGGGTCGAAACTTCGATGTCTTCGGCTTCATCCTCGGTCAGGTCAAGTGCGTCGTCCCCCTCCAGTCCGCGACGAGCCACGTCAACAAACTGAAGTTTTGCTGTGCCCAGCTGAATGCGATCACCGTGAGCAAGCGCTTGATTGCCGGAGACTTTTGCTCCGTTGACAAGGGTGCCGTTGGTGCTACCCAGGTCTCGAACGACTACTCCGGACGCAGTCACCTCGCAAGCGGCATGAACCCCGGACACTCCGGTTTCGGTGAGGCTAACCTCATTCTTTTTACTTCGACCAATTCGATTCGTTCCGCTCACGAGGGGAATCTCATCTCCGGTGGAGAGACGCAGGATGAAGCCGCTCGACTCCTCCTCGGCGCCAAAGAGTTCGATTTCCTCTTCTTCCTCGGACTCTTCTGCCCGAGCGACAGGAATCAGCTCTTCCTCCACCGGCGATTCTTCGAAGCGAATCTTGGTGTGACCGATCATGATCACATCGCCGGATTTCAGAGGCGCCCTCTCGATCGGGGTGCCATTGAGCTTGGTTCCGTTCGAGCTGTCGAGGTCGGTGACTCGCCAACCCTTCTTGCCCTTGTCGATTTCACAATGTTTCCGGGATGAAGCCGTGTCGTCGATGACCACCTCACAAGACGGAGCCCGTCCGATGACGATGCGATCTTCGTTGACCTCAATCTGACTTTCGTTCCCGTCGGAGCTGATGCTAATGAGTGCCATGCGTGAATGCACTTTCCGGCAAGGGAGAAGGAGGAATGCGAAGTCTCCCGGATCCCGGGAGCTCTCCCTTTTTCTTCTCGAAACGATTTCCTTTTTTCTTCTTCACGAGCAGGGAAGAGAAGGCGAGATGCGACCACGCCAGACCCGAACCCTGCACGCCCAGTGTATCGAGATGGTAAAAAAAGTTCAATCAGGCAACGGAGGGCGGGTAAGTGCCCCCTGAAGGGCCAATAAAATCGGGCGGACACAGAATGGCAAGAACCATCGATCTCGATCCCAGGGGAAAGGACCTCGTCATCCGGTTCCCCTACGACCCCCGGGTGATTCCGGTCGTGCGCTCGCTCCCCGGGAGACGCTGGAACGCCCGAGATAAGGTCTGGACCGTCTCCTCCTCCTCGATTCGAGAGACCGTCAAAGCCTTGGAGCCGTTCGGGTTCTTGTTGAGCCCCGAAGCTCGGGGCATTCTCGACGGATCCTCGTCCTCCAAGGGTCAACTTGGCACCTCACCCGAGCAAGAGAGCCTTTTTGCCGCGACCGAGGTCGATGAAGAGAAAAACGGGATCACGGGAGCCAATCTGCGAGCTGAGGTCGCCACAGTCACCGTATCCCAGCTCAATCTCCGGGTTCGATCCGCTCTTCTCGACGCTTTCCCCCAGGATCTTTGGGTCTCAGGGGAAATCCTGGAATGGGACCGGAACTCCCACAAAAGGACGGTCTACTTCAAGATTGCCGAGCGCGAAGAGAACCAGGCCAGGCCGAAGGCAGCGGTGACGGCTGTCCTTTTTGAGAGCAGAAAAGAGCTCCTCGAACAAAGGTTGGCATCCTCCCAGCAGCCCATTCGGCTCGCAGACGGAGTCGAAGTGCGGCTCCTCGTCCGGGTGGACCTCTATCCTCCGTCCGGAGGCTACCAGCTCATCGTCGAAGACATCGACCCCATCTTTACCCTGGGGAAAATGGCCCAGAACCGAGCTCGAATCCTTCAAGAACTCGACCAGCGCAACCTGAGAGAACGCAATCTGAACCGACAGATCCCCCGACTCCCGTTGCGGGTCGCCCTCATCACAAGCTCAGGTAGCGATGCCTACAATGATGTCGTAAACGAGCTTGAGAGATCTGGTTACCGCTTCGAGGTCGACGTCTTTGACGCCCATATGCAAGGCCCCAAGCTTCCAAAGACTCTGGGATTGGCTCTCGACCGAGCTTTTGCAGACGCCGGCCGTTATGACGCCGTGGTGCTGGTGCGGGGAGGCGGATCCCGGTCCGACCTGGCCTGGTTCGACAATCTGGACCTCGCTGTCAGGATTGCCGAGGCACCGCTCAAGGTCCTCTGCGGAATCGGCCACCACCGGGACGTCTCCATCCTGGACCTGATCACCACCTCCCGGAAGACTCCAACCGCCGTAGGCGCTCTCCTCGTCAGCCAGGTTCGGGCTGCAGAAGAGGCTCTTGAAACAAAGGGGCAGGCTCTGGCGACCGCTGCATCCCGTCAGATGGAAGAGTTCAAGAGACATCTGGCCGACACCGTCAACCGACTCTCCCGAGAAAGTCGCCGGACTCTTTCCTGGGAGGGGCAACGACTCACGAAAACTCTCCGGAGCGTGGTGGACTCATCAGGCCGCAGCCTTGTTCGGGCCCACACCAGCACCCTCGACCGTTTTCACCGGATCGTCCGCAGCTGCAGCCAGACCCTGAAGGAAGCCAGAAAAACCAGTAACACTCAGCGCGAGAGACTCGATTGGGAGAGACTGAGGCCAAGAATCCATCGGGAGCGAACTCGAATCGATGGTCTTGCCAGGAGTCTTCTCCAGGGGACCGGTGTCGTTCTTCGAGCAGGCAACCAAAGGATCGAGAGCCTCGCTCTTCGAGTGCAAGCCAGGGATCCCGAGAGATTGCTTCGTCAAGGTTTTTGCCTCTTGATCGACGATTCGGGCAAAATCGTTCATACAGCCAGAAATCTGACCCGGGAACAGGCGGTCACCGTGAAGCTCCAGGACGGGGAAGCGGAGGCAAAGATCGAGAGCGTTCACATCCACTCTCAGAACCCAACACCACCGTCCGACACAAAGAGGAAAAATTGATGACTCAGAAGAAGAAGCAGGAGAGAACCTCCGACGACGTGAGCCCTTCGGTCCGGTACCAGGAAGCCATGGAAGAGCTCGACGCGATCCTTCAAGCCATCGAGCGAGAAGACGTGGACATCGATGAACTATCGGGAAAAGTCGAACGAGCCGCCGATCTGGTGCGCATCTGCCGGGAGAGAATTCGAACCACCGAAGAGCGAGTTCAGGGAGTCGTCAAGACTCTGGCCAAAGAGCCTGACTCGGATCCAGATGGGGAAAAGGAGCCCGAACCCGCCGAATGAGCCATCCACGTCGCTTCTTTGTTCCCACCGCAACCCTCGGGGAAACCGTCACCCTGAGCCGTGAGGAATCCAAGCACGCCATCCGAGTCCTTCGTCTGACCGCGGGAGAACCCGTCGCCGTTTTCAATGAACAGGGCGAGGCGTTCCTTGGAGCCATCCAGACCGCAGATCCTCAGGCCACCACCATTCACCTCCAGAAGGCCGCACCCCGCTCCCCAGCCACCGGAACTCCGAAAATCACCGTCGCCGCAGGAATCGCCAAGGGAAAGCACTTTGATCTCCTGGTTCGCTTGATCACCGAACTTGGCGCAGAAGAGCTCTGGCCCCTGCTCACCGAAAGAACGGTCATCAAGCCCTCCCAAACTCACGGCAAGGCCGATCGCTGGAAACGGATCGCTCTTGAGGCGGCCAAGCAGTCCCGCCGGACCCGCCCTCTTGCGATCGCGGACCCGAACTCCCTGCAGAGCTTCCTCAACACGGACGCCCATTTCGATCAGAAGATCATTGCTTGCCTCGAGGCAGAGACCGTTCCTCTGAAACAGGTCCTGATCGACACCCGGGAGTCGACAAGAGTCCTGGCTCTCATTGGACCCGAAGGAGATTTCACCGCCGAAGAGGTCCGACTGGCCCAGGACCACGGATGCATCCCGGTCGCGCTCACTCCGACGGTCCTGCGAGTTGAGACAGCGGCCGCGTTCTTGGTTTCAGCGGTGGTGAGCGCCGGGTAGAGGCGAAAGTACGACGGAATGCCAGAGCGCTGCGGCCGCGAGAAAAAAAACGGGGGAGGAGACGTGCGATCTCCTCCCCCGAAAGCGTAGAAGCAGCAGAAGGGGGTGTGTCATGAATCAATCAGTCAGATGAAGCGAGAGTCACTCGCAGAAACCCTTGGGAGACTAAGGATTGTATGACTCTCGACTCACCTAGGCTTGAGCAACCCGTATTCCCAAACCATTGAAGCGAAAGAAGAAGAGTGTAAACGATTGATATCAATCAGCTTATAATTTCATTTTCCCAAAACTCACCTCAAGCTCAATCGCCCCTACGTTCACAAGTCTCGACACCTGATGGAGATCCAGAACATCTCACTCTGTTCTCCGCCCGATCCGCATTCATAGAGAAGGCGAGCATCGGTCCCTGATGGACTCAGGATCCATCCGGCGGAGCAGCGGATGCTGCTTCCATCTTGCTCTCGAGGAATTGAAGGTTCTTTCGGGCCATCTCCAGATCGGGATGATCCCGTGCAATGTCCATGAAAACCTGATGAGCCGCCTCGTTCTGTCCGACTTTGGCCAGAACCGCTCCCAGATTCATCCTCGCACCGAGGTGCGTCCCATCCACTGCCAGCGCATCCCTGTATCCGGTTTCCGCCCCGGAAAACTCACCGATAAATCGGTATATTTCCCCCCGCTGAAACGCAAATTCAGCGATTTCCGGGTGCTTTTCGCCCTCGGCTCGGAGAAGGTCAATCGCCTCCTCCGGGTGCTCTTTACCCAGGGACGCCGCCAGTCGAAGGACCGCCACCGGAAGATACGGCTCGCACTGGATCGTTGTTCTGAGAACATCTCGCCCCTCCTCATCTCTTCCCGCCTGAAAGAGGAGATTCGCCAGGTTGAATTGAAGAAGAGAAATCCGTCCGTTCACTTCGAGCGCCCGGCGGTAGAACCCTTCTGCTTCCTCGTGTTCCCCACGATCAGCGAGCAACCCGGCCAGGTTCGAAAGAGCCTCAATCAAACGCGGCTTGACCTCGATCGCCTGACGAAAACACCGCTCTGCCCCCTCCGCATCGCCTGCCTCCTGGAGAAGGTTTCCAAGATTGACGTGGGCCTTGAAACTATAGGGCGAATCGGTTGCTGCCGCCTCCCAGAATGATTTCTCATCCTGCCAGACGAGATTTCGATACCAGGAACCCAAACAAAGTCCAACGAGGCACACCGCAGTCATACCCACCGCAAACTCACCGGCAAACGAAGCTCCCCGTCTCTTCCGCAAGACAAGGAGAGCTCTTTCAAGAAGCAGGCAAGACGCGACAAGAAGAGGCGCAGATGGCAAGTAGGCCAGTCTTTCTCCCATGAAAGTACCGATCGGAATAATGTTTGATACAGGAAAAAGAGCGACGGCAAACCAGACAAGAAAGAACAGGTTCGAGCGGGAGCGACGGGCCCGAAAGAAGCAAAAGATGAAGCCGGCCAGGATGAAGCAAGCAAGGAGCATCGACGGAAGTCCGTCCACCCCTCCATCCGGGCGAACCGGATAATCCACCTGCAAATTGAACGGAAAAAGAATCACCCGAAGATAGCCAGCCACGGCCGAAATCATGATCGAGCCAACCGCAGCCTCCTCGTGAAAAGCCGCAATTTGCTGACCCGCATCAGGTCCGAAGCGACCCAGAACCGAGAAGCGAACAAAGAGATAGGCAACGCTGGCGGTGCCAAGAATCCAGTACGTGGGAATTCGAAATAGTGCAGGAAAGGTCGAGCGGCGAAACATGAGGTCATGGACGACCATGACCACGGGAAGTGTGATCGCCATTTCCTTGGAAAGCAGGCCCAGACAGAAGAACACGCCACAAAGGACAGGAAGCCAGATTGCTCTTTGAGCCCCCCCCGGCCGCTTCCACCAGGCCACATGGCACCAAAAAGCGAGGAACGTAAAGAGAGCGGAGAAGATCTCGCCCCTCCCGACGATCCAGGTCACCGCCTCGGTGTGGACCGGGTGGGCGGCGAAGATCAGGGCCGCAATCAGGGGAAAGCGCCTCCTTGGCATCATTGACCTCAAGAGCCCAAAGAGAGCAAGGCTCGCCGCGAGGTGGGCCATGATATTCAGGAGATGATAGGACCTTGGATCATCCCCGGAGAGCAAGCGATTCCAGCGATAGGTCGCGGTCAAAAGCGGTCTGTAGAGTCCAAGGGAGGGATCCCCTGGCGGGTAGGACGCCGAGAAGATCTCGGACAGGCTCACATCGTCCTGTGTAACATGCTCGTTTCCAGTGACATAGAGTGCATCATCATAGAGAAACGGACCATCGATCACGCCCAGATAAGGCACGACCGCAACAAGGGCTATCAGGACGATCTGGCCAATTCGCTTGAGCACTTGACGCCTCCCACCAAAGCCAACAATTTGAGGGCCCCCACCCAGGAGGCCCGTCCACTGTCACCTTTCGACCAAATGGCCCCGGGTAATGAGCCTCTAAGCCGTGGAAGTTCGGGGTCAGTCGTGGTACGATGTTCCTGGAACTAAAACGGTTATGTAAGGAACGCACCATCCTTACGCAATGTGGGGATCGCAATGTTAAGTTGGCCAATCCTCGTCGTAGGTGGCCTGGCAGTGTTGCTCGTCGGATTCATTCGTGTATTCCGAAGAGAGCTAGCCTTTAACGTGGAGCGTACCGCGCGGCTGGAGCGACGCCTGAACTTCCTGAAAGAAGAGTACCGGCAGGTCTCCGATCGTTATGAACGCCTGAAGGAAACACGCCAGACCGCCCTGAAGTAAGCGCATTTGGAGCGCGTAAAAGGACTACGAGCAGCGATTCGGGCTCGATTTCTCAGGGTCCATCCTCCCGGTCTGATTTTCCCTCCATCTCGCTTTCCACCTCATCGAGCTCCCGCTCGTGGAAACGAGACACCAGGTTGCGGATGGCGCTGAACTCCGGGGCTCCAGGTCGAAGCTCGATGGCCTTTTCAAAGAAGCCAATCCCGACTTCCTCCTCTTCCTTGCCCTTCTCGGGCGATTCGACCCGCGTTTTGCGCGATGCCAGGAAGTAAAAATAGCCAAGATCCTTGTAGAAGTTCCCGGCTGCATCTTTGACACCCGGATGATCCGGAGCCAGCGAAAGCGCTCGATCGTATGCCTCCTGAGCCTCCGGCCATTTTCTCCGCAACTTGTGAATCTCTCCCTGGAGCAGAAACGCGTCCACAGATTCAGGGGAAAGCCCCGCCGCCCGGGTTGAGGCGGAGAGGACCGCGTCTTGAACACGAACACGACCTTCCGAGGTGGGGATTCGTCCTTGAGCGAGCTGACTCAACCCCGCTCTGGCTTCGGCGAGGGCAAGCCGGGTCAACTCTGCCTTGATGGGCTCGGCATCGGGCCTCTGGACCAGCAACGATTCCAGTTGATCCCGACTCTCCTTCGCCCTTCCGACCGCCGCAAGGATATGGGCTCGATTCAACCGAGCCTGATAAGAAGCTTTACGCTCATGCTGAACGGCAAGGTCGGCTTCACGCAGAGCAGATTCCGGATCGGATGCTCCCAGGTAGACCTTGGAAAGCTGAATGTGAGCCTGCACGCTGGAAGGATCCCTCACGATCGCCTCTTCGAACCAGTTCACCGCTTCTACTCGACGGGAAAGCAAATAGGCAACCTCTCCAAGAACCAGAAGGGGAAGAGACGACGCGGGATCCAGTTCGGCTGCGCGAGTCAGGTGCGTTCTTCCTTTCGCGAGAAGATCGGCTCCCGGCATTCCCTCTTCCACCCCATCCAAAAGGGCCTTTCGACAGAGAAGGTTTCCAAGATTGTAATGGGCGGGTGAGCTTTCCGGATTCGCTTCGATCGCAAGAAGAAGCAGTTTCATGGCGTCTTCCTGCTCGCCGTTCGCAAGAAGAGCCTGGCTCCGGTTGAGAAGAGCATCGGACCGAAAACGAGCCAGCTCTTCTGGTGATTTCCCGTTCAGCTCTCCGGAACCTTCTCCCACGAGCTCGATGACATCGCCCATGACTTTCGCCGCCTGGTCGTTATCCCCCAGAAGGAGATAAACACGCCCCAGCCTGGACCGGGCCTGGATCTCTTGCACCGACGTCGGCAAGAGACTCAGCGCATTTCTCAGCTCGGTTGCAGCTGCCTGAAGAAGCATCTCCCGATCCGCTTTCCGCAATTCGGTCATGGCTTTCTCGAGATAGGATTCACCGAGCTTGATCCGAGGAAAGGCCTCTCTTGGTTGCTGGGCCACCGAAGTTTCCCAGAGGCTCAGCGAGCTTCTCCAGTCAAAGTTGCGCTTCCAGGTGAGAAATCCCAGTCCACAAACCAACAGCGCCGCCGTACCGATCAGAGCCTTTCTTCGCCGAGGGTTCTGCGGGCGCATACCGGAAAACAAAAGAAGAGCGACTCCGGTCCCGAAACCAGCGGTAGCCAGATAGAGATAGCGATCGGCTCGCATGACGTCTGTCGCGGGAAAAATCGTGTTATAGGGAAGGTAGGACACAAGGATCAGACCCGCGGCGAATCCTCCTCCCGTCTTGCGAGAAAACAAACCCGAAAGACAAAGGGTGAGAAGAAACAGGACCAGACCCGCGCCGATCATGAAATTGATCGACGTAAACGTGAGAGCTCCCGGATCCGGATAAGTTGGTGAAAGGGAAAAAGGAGCCGCCAGGGTCACACACTGGGAAGAAAAAGCGTCGAGAGCTCGGGCGATGGTAGCCTCCATTCCTCCCGAGCGATCCGCAACGACTCCCTGCTTTAGCGCCACACCGTAGTGCAGAGCGACGCCCCCAAGTCCAAGTAAGAAAGACAATCCGTGAAACCCGAAGCCAGCATTCTTTCTGACCTGACGACGACACGCGAGCTGCCAAAGAACAAACAATCCGGGAAAAACCAAGCTCGTAGCCTTGGCCATTGTCGCCAGAAAAACCAAGATCAAGCTCGCGCCGAATCGAATCGTTCGCGCCCGGCTCGGAGCGGTACAAAGAGCTATCTCAAAAGAAAAGACACCGGCCAGGAGAAGAAACGTGGCAAGAACATCCTTCCGACCTGACATCCAGGTGACGCACTCGACCTGAACCGGGTGGACACCAAAAAGACACGCGGAAAGAGCCGCCACCGAGGTCGATCCCGAGAGCCTTCGGACCAGAAGGAATACGAGCATCACATTCATCAGATGAAAGAGAAGATTCGACAGATGAAACCCGAACGGGTCGAGGCCAAAGAACCCGTAGTCGATGGAAAGAGAAAGAAAATAGAGAGGAACGTAAGCAAAGAAGATGGGCTTTTCAAAAAGCCTTGCCACCCCTCCGGGAGAGAGGTCTTGAATTGCTTCGTTCGTGACAATCGCGCCCGCATCGTCCCAGTTCACGAACCCGTTGAAGAAGGAGTTCGAGAACACGAGGGTCACCACAAGAAACACCCCGAGTAGAGGAAACACCGACGTCTTCTTCTCGTCAGTCATCATGCTCCTTCTTGACCAGTCGAGCGAACAGGCAAAAGCAGAATGGATCGTAGGAAAAATCGCACACTTCACCCACTCGAGCCAGGCGAGACCGAAGATCGCGACCGGAAAAAACGTGCAAGTGCCCCGGAGCAAGTCCGGGAGAAAGTCCTGGAGTTAACCACGTCAGCCGAAGGCGCCGCAAGGCCCCCTTCAAGGCGACGACAGCTCGGTCATAAGGAACGCACAGAACAAGGCTCCCCCCCGGCCTGAGAACTCGAGTCAAATCATCAAGGGCTCGGTCCGGATCGGGGATGTGCTCAAGAACCGCCGAGGCGATGGCGACGTCGAGGCTCTCGCTTGCCAGGGGAAGGTGGGTCAGATCCGCCGCCACTCGATGAACCCGGGAAAAATCGCTGATCCGGGAGACAACCGCAGGGTCAATGTCGACATAGATCACTCGATCGACCGGGGGGCCCAGATCCGAGGCGACAATCGCGGTCCCACACCCCGCGTCAAGGACCCGGGCAGAGCTTTGCCCCTTGAGCGCAGCCGCTACCAATCGCCCCAGAGTTCTTCGGCGCCTTGCCTCGATCCACCGGATCAGGGGATTACCGTGCTGCAACAGCCGGTCCTGGTCGTGGTCAAGATTGAGCCGGCGATTCCATTCAAAGACAGATAGCCCCTGCTTCTCGAAGGGGAATTCTTGTCCCTCGACTTTGTTCGGAACCCTGTTGCCGTTTCCTTCCATGACCGAACCATAGCTTTTCAGACCTCTGCTTCCCACCTTCACTCGATCGGTTCCATTCCGGGAGACTGCCGACGATGGGTCCGAAAAAGCCGCATGCCCAACGTTCGAGCCAGCACCTGGAAGTGCCCACGAACCGCCTTCAGGGTGTTCATCTTGGATGAACCATATTGACGATCCCGGAGTGGAGACGCCACCTCTCTCACCCGGTAACCGAGGAGAACAGCGCGACACAAGATCTCGGCCGTTGCCGGAAAACCATCCGACGTGGGGGAGACTCGAGGAAGAACCGGGCCCCGATAGGCGCGAAAAGCACATGTAAACAAGCTGACTTCTCTGGAATGAGGCCAAAGAACTACCCGATAGAGAAGTGCGGCTGAATAAGTCATCCAGCGTCGAAACCAGGGGACATCACGAAGGTCGCCTCGATGAAGAATGGGAGACGCCGTCACGACGTCGTACTCCTTTAGACCTTCGGCGAGTCGGAGAATATCCTCGACGGGATAGGTGCAGTCCGCGTCGTAGCAGACGACCCGGTCTCCTTTGCAGTGAGAAAACCCGAGCTTCATCGCCCCCCCCACTCCCTGGCAACGGGGACTGGAAACGACCTCAAATCCCTCCTTCTCCTTCGTCTCCGAGAAAAGGAGCTCCAGTGTTTCGTCCGTTGAGCCATCGTCGACAAGCACGACGCGGATTCGATTACGACGTTCTTGCGCCAGGGTGAATAACTGATTCAACTGATCGAAAAGATGAGGAATACCGGGGGCTTCGTTGTGAAGAGGGATGACGAGCTCGATTTCCCGGTCCATTTGCAAACCGTCAGCTCCGATCATTCCTCTTTTCTCCCGATCATTCCCACCGCCACGGGTAACCGGGCGACCTTGAGAAGCCCTTCCTCCCGATACCACGACTCCACCTCATCCTCGGTATGATGGCTTTGATAGGCAGGAGAGAGCCAGTCATAAACAACCTGAGCACATTCGGAGAAGCTCGCCCGGGAGGGTCTCGTGCTGGAGTATGTGGGAACAATCGCAAGCAACGGAGCCAGCACATAACAGAGTTTCTCGAGCACTCTGGGGGGCAGCCTGGTCGTCACCGCGCGAAGAGAACGGTGGGTTGCTTCCCAGAGCCGACCTCCTCGGGGATAGACCCACACGTACAGACTCCCACCCTGGACAACCAACCCGGCCAGGCGTGCAAATGCAAGACGAGGATCACGGGTGTGGTGAATGACACCATCACAAAAGACGAGGTCGAATTGATCCAGCTGCAGGGGACAGTGAAGAAGATCCCCTTGAATCCACGCGACCTGATCCTTGAGATGGGAAGGAAGCCCCTTTCTTGCGGCGACGAGGTGCCCCTCTCCCATGTCCAGCCCAACGACTCGAGCTCCCATTTCCGCGAATTCCTGGACGTAGCGACCGTGACCACAGCCCGCATCAAGCACCAGGCGATCTCGATAATAATTCTCATCAATCCAGGGACCGATACGGGATCCCGTCACGAGCTCTCTCATCTCCTCTCGAGTCTTGCCGAAAATGCGAGGATTCGATCCAAAAGCCCGCCATTGGTGTTCAAAAGCCTTGCGCACCGCGAGAGTTTTCCGATCTTTTTCCTGATCGTTCCGCGCCACACGACATGCACTTTCCCGGGTGAGCCGAGGTACGCCAGCAACAACCGGAAAGCGGGCCTCACAGGACAGGCACTCGAAGCCGCCTTCCCCGTGGGATAGAGAATCTTCGCTACCGGAGACGAGAGCTCCCCGGCAAAAGGGACAGGCCAAAAGCTCGTTCAACCAGGGAGCAGGTGCTCCCTCAAGTTCTGGATCGCTCAAAACGCCGACTCCTACCGCCCGGGCCGAATCGCCAGTGAATCCGGGACGTCAGACTTTACATTCACTCCCGGCATGCCTCACAATCCCTTCTTTCCACGTCGCCGCGCGACGGGATTCTTCCAAAGCGAATTTCGGCACCAGAAAGGCGGCCTTTTTTTTCATGAGCGCCCCATCCAATACTCTCGAAGAGGCAACTCACTTCCTTCGAACCCATGACAACTATCTGATCTCGTCCCACGACCCCCTGGATGCCGACGCCGTGGGCTCCGAAATAGCCCTGGCTCTTACTCTGGAGAGCCTGGGAAAGAAAACGACCATCATCAACGACGGCGCCCCTCCGGGCAACCTCGTCTTTCTTCCCGAGTTCGAACGGGTTCGCAACCTCCAGGACGGCCCGGTCACCGAAAAATTCGATGTCATGGCCACCGTCGATTGCGGAGGCTACAAGAACCTTCGCGGCAGTTTAGATCTATTGAATCCGGGGGCGGAGATCATCAACATCGATCATCACGCCGGAAACGAGCACTTCGGCAAGGTCAATTACGTCGACTCCCTGGCGTCCGCGGCAGGAACCATGGTTTTCCGAATCATTCGCGGCCTTTGCGCAACGATGACACCGGAGATGGCCTGGAGCCTCTATGCCGCCCTCGTGACGGACACAGGAAGGTTTTCGTACTCCAACACTCACCCCGAAACTCACGAAATGGCGGCGGAATTTCTTCGGCTCGGAGTCGAACCGGCAGTCGCCCTCCAGAACATCTATCGAAACAAACCCCTTGCCCTCGTTCACCTGGAGGCAGCGGTCGCCAAGGAAATCGATGTGGTTGAGAATGGCCAGATCGCCGTCGTTCAAGTCACCCAGGAAATGTGCCTGGAACACGGCATTCCTCACCGAGAGGCCCGGGATCTCATTGACATCCCGATGCAAATTTCGGGAGTCGAGGTTGCAATTCTCCTTCGGGAGGTCGAAAACGAACTCACCAAGGTGAGCTTTCGGTCGAGCGGAAAAGCAGATGTGAACGCTTTGGCAGCGAAATTCGGGGGAGGCGGGCACAAACTGGCATCCGGATGCCGCCTGAACCTTCCGGTGGTGGAAGCACGAAAGACCCTTCTTGCCGCGGCCACCGAGATGCTGGTGGGGTGAGTCAGGACCAATTCAGAGCGGAGGGATTTTCATGTCTTTTGACTCTCAGTTCGATGCACTCCTTGAAGAAGCGGTTCTCCGCCTCGATGCGGACCGGAGAACAGGCGTTCGATTTCTTTCCACCGACCTGAATTCCCTGAGGAAAGAAGTCACAACTTGTGAGCGCTGCGAACTTTGCGACACACGGAACAAGACCGTCTTCGGAGAAGGAAGCCCGAACGCTCACCTCCTCCTGATCGGAGAAGCCCCCGGTTTCCAGGAGGACAAGCAGGGTCAGCCATTTGTCGGGCCCGCCGGAGAACTCCTGACGAAAATGATCCAGGCAATCGAGCTGACTCGGGAAGGGGTCTTCATCGCAAATGTACTCAAATGCCGCCCTCCGGGCAACCAGGACCCACTTCCGCATCAAATCGAATCCTGCCGCCCCTTCCTTCAGGAGCAGATTCGGCTGATCCGCCCAAGAGTCATCTGCACCCTCGGGGCGTTTGCAGCCCGCACGGTCATTGGCACCGACCAGAGTCTGTCTCGGTTACGAGGCCGGATTCACCTGGTGGAGAAAACTCCCCTGATCGCGACCTTCCACCCCGCTTATCTGCTGCGGCGCCCGGAAGACAAATTCAAAGCCTGGGAAGATCTAAAAACCGTGAAACGGGAACTAGAAAAACAGCCAGGTGTCGCCGGATTTGGGAGGCCTTCCCCGTGAATCACCCCGACGTGTCCATCCGGCACGATCACCAAGAAATCAGGCGGAAGAAGGCCACCTGGCGGAAGCTGCGGCTCGGAACGACGTCAGGCCGGCTCGGCCAGGCGAGCAGAATTGGAAGAAAGACAAGCCGAGAAGGATCGGGGCAGCGAGCGCGACCCCCTGCAGTGGAGAGGTTTGGAGTCAGTCGTCCGGGAAGCTTTTTCCTTTGACATTTGTTTTTCGCTCTGTTTTCATTCCGCATTCGTGCCACTATTGAATTCGAAGAAAAAAGGAACATTTCGAGGCAAACGTAGGCCCCGAGTTCTACTCGACCAAGCTTTCCGGGACGTTCTACGTACCGAGGAAGCGATCGACACGACTCACGGGGGGCCTTATGAAAGCCTCTAGATCTGGATCTGAAAGGGTGGAGGACGATGAATCACAACCAAGGAGTCGTCCGGTGGCTTCCGTGTCTACTCGCGATCCTCGCCGGATCACTCTTGCTCCTTAGCTGTAGTACGACCGCAGACCCTACGGGTTCCGGTCCGGAGCCCGGCGATGAAGCCACCGCAGATTCTCCAGCAAGTGCAGGGGGAGACTCGAGCACGCTGTTTACCGAGCAACCGCAGGTTTCTCTTTCACAGCAAAGAAAAGTTCTCGGGCAAAGCTACGCAGAGAGCGCTCGTCGCTCTTACGACGCAGGAGACCTTGAGGGCGCCTACAACGACTACGCCAAGGCCCTCGAGCTCGACCCGTCGAACGAAGAGCTCAAGGGGCGCTTTGAGCAGCTTGGCAGTCAGCTCGGGTATCAAGGTGACTCGGTCTCAGCCTTCAGGGCCCAGACCGAAAACCGCACTTTGGTCCGGATGCAAGAGGCCAAGATCGAGATCGACAACCGCTGGGGCAAGGCTCAGATGGCCATGGCTGCCGAAGATTACGAAACTGCGGTTTCGGAGCTTGAGGTAGCGATTCAGGTCTATGAGTGGTTCCCCTACGATCTCAACGTTGACCTTGAAAAGGGCCAGGTGGAAGGCGCACTCGCCGAAGCCAAGATGCTCGCTGCGGAAAAAGCAATTGCTGATGCTCGTACTCGCGAGATGGACATCCTTCGCGAGAAGGATTCGGAAGCGGGAATGGCCGAAGAACGGCTCAATGAGCGCATCGACATCCTCTTTGCCGAATCCGACAACGCATTCTCCAGGGCCGACTACCACAAGGCAGAACAGCTCCTGCGAGAGATCCTTCGACTTGACTACGAGAATGCTCGTGCCGAGGACCTCCTCACGGTAGCCGTCGAAGCTCGCCATCGCAAAGTCGATGCGGAAACCACCCGAGCCCATCGCGAAGAGTGGAAACGCAACTTTGAAGACATCAAGACGGGCCTCGTCCCCATGACGGAGCACATTCAGTTTCCTGAAAACTGGGCCGAGATCGCCAAACGAAAGCCACGAGAGTTTCGTGACGCTGACGCTGCCGTTTCCGCAGAAGAGCAAGAGATTCGCAACAAGCTCTCGCGAACAACAGTCGCTCCCGTTTTTGAGGACGCACCTCTTCGAGATGTCGCTCAATTTTTCCAAAACGTTACGGGAGTTAACTTTGTCGTCTCGGCCGCCGTCAACGAGACCCTCTCGGACGACGAGGCAGTGGTCACTCTCGGTGACCTCCGGCCCCTTCCGGCAGACGACCTTCTCAACATCGTAACTCAGGTAAAATCTCTTGTCTGGAAGGTGGAAGACGGCGTCGTGAAAATCACGACCCAGGACGACCTCTCCAAAGACATGCGCCTTGAGCTCTACAACGTTCGAGATCTTGTGAACCCGATCAACGATTTCCCCGGGGAAGAAATCAGCCTCCAGCCAGCTTCCGGTGGTGGGCTCTTCGATGAGGAAATCGCCGACGAAGAGTCGGATTCGGCAGCGATCAACTCGGATCGACTCATTCAGCTCATTCAAGAGAACATCGCTCCGGATGCTTGGGACCCGCCGGCCTCGGTGGACGCCAAGTCCGGCACCCTCGTGGTTCGTCAGAGTGACGAGGTCCATGGCCAGATCGTTCAGCTCCTTGACGACCTTCGACGGACGACAGGTGTCCTGGTAGCCATCGAAGCTCGCTTCCTGAGCGTCGAAGACAACTTCCTTGAGGATGTCGGAGTCGACCTTCGTGGTCTGGGTGACGATTCGGGTGGAACCGGGGTTCCCGGTCGCGGTGGTAGCCGACCTCTCGACGACTTTGGTGCCCCCACTACCGGCTTTGGAACCCCCGATTCTCCCAGTGGGATTGGAACCGGTAACGACTCAGGTGTCTTCTACAACGACTTCGGCGACGGAAATGTCCGAGCTCGAGTCGAAAACCTCTTTGACATGTCTCTTGGTAGTGAAGACACCCTGACCAACTCCGGTGGCTTCTCGGCCCAGTACACCTATCTAGATGACACTCAGGTCGAGGCTGTTTTCCGCGCGGTTCGTAAGTCCGAGCGAAACCAGTCCCTGACTGCTCCTCGTCTGCTCGTTTCAAACAACGAACGAGCATCGATCAGCGTGATCAACGAAGTGAGCTACGTCAAAGATTTCGACGTCGAAATCGCCCAGGCAGCAACCATCGCGGATCCGATCATCGATGTGGTCCGAGACGGCGTAATCCTGGACGTCAAGCCTGTGGTGAGCGCTGACCGACAGTTTGTGACCCTGGAGCTTCGCCCCACGGTTTCGGTCCTCGAGCGTCCCATCCCGACTTTCGCGACGACGCTGGGAACCGGTCCTCCGGTTGCCATCGAGATTCCGACCCTGAGAGTGCAGCGTGTTCGGACCACTGTGACCATGCCGGACAACTCCACCCTTTTGCTGGGTGGCCTGAAAACGGCCGAGGAGAGGACGGTTCAATCCGGTGTCCCGTTCTTGCGAGACATCCCGCTCTTGAGTTTCCTCTTTGGTCGAAAAGGAACGTTTACGGCTCACAAGAACCTCTTGATTCTTCTCAAGGCTCGCATCATTGTGATGAACGAATATGAGCCCATTGCGAGTGGACCTGAGAACTATTAATCATCTCGGTTGGAGGCTGTAACGGGGTCGTAGCAGTAAAATACTCCGGGGGTATGGGTCGAAAGACCCCTACCCTCGGCTTCCGACTTCTGCTAAGCTAATGGTTTGCATCGACCCGGAGACGCACGCCGACCCTGTTCACCCCATGAATGGAGTCCATGGCAAATGTTCAAGAACCATCCCACCCGGGTAGTCTTTCAGCCCCATCATTCCAACCTGCGCCCCGTAGGGAAGAGCACCATGACACGAATCCAATTGTTGTTGCTTCCGATCGCCGCACTACTGGCCATCGGGTCGTCTGCTGGCGCCAGTGACAGAGATGCCAAATACGCCAATGGTCTTGTCGAGCGCGGCTACTTCGATCTCGCCGAGATCGAGTACACCCGCATGTCGAAAGACACATCGGCAGGCGCAGATCGACAACGAGCCGGTCGTCTCGGCCTCGCCCGGGTCAAAAGGCAAGCATCTCTCCGTGAAAACGATCCGAAAGTGAAGCTCGCCAAATACGCCGAAGCGGAAAAGGAATTCGGCGAGTTCATTCAGGATCGTCAGGATCCGATGTACTTTTTGGCCGCATTCGAACTTGGATCCCTGCTTCAGGATAAAGCAACGGCGATCGCCACCATCATCGAAGAAGATCTGGTGAGCCGAACCGGCTTTGAATCCCCCGAAGCCATTCGCGAAGAAGCCGCCGAATCCCTCAATGAAGCCCAGACCCTTTTCGATGACCTCGTCGGATACCTGGAAACTCAGCGAAACCTCAACATTACCCAGCAATCCAATCTGGAGCGTTCGAGGTATCTATCGGCGACAAACTACTATTATCTGGGCCTCCTCTTTCCTCGAGGAACCTTCGAAAGAGAGTCCAATTTCAAGCGGGCAACCGAAAAGCTCGAAGACTTCATCTGGGAGTACGAGTCCAGACCATCGGCGCTCTACGCCCTCCTCTTCAAAGGGAAGTCTCACTTCGAAATGTCTCTTGAGAACAAGAGCGAGTCAGACCTGAACGAAGCTCTTGATAGCTTCGCCGGCCTGGAAGGCATCGGGGACGCCCCTGACAGTCTCGCCATCCTTCACGAGACTTTCGAGCGAGCCACACTCGAAGCAGCTTCGGCACTGAACGAATGGCAAAAATATGCGGATGCCAATGTCAAAGTCGACTCGATGCTCGAGGCCTTCAAGACCAACGGGCCCCAGATTCGGATGGGACAGCGCGGCCACCTCGCTGTCCTGGAGAAAGCCAAGGGCCTTCACAAAATGGGTGACGTGGACCTGGCTCTGACATGGGCTCGAAAAGTAGCCGAAGAAGTCAAGGGCTCGGTCGCCGGCCGTTATGCGAACGACCTGATCAAGGAAATTCTCGGCGGATCCGACGGGGGCGACGTTCAAGATCCCAAGATTCTGATGGCCGGTGGTGAGGCCTACTACTCGAGCCGAGAATACGGCCAAGCTAGTTATAGCTACCGCCAGGCCATAACGGCCTTTGAAATCCAGGAAGAAGCATCCCGCGATAACGAACTGGCCGCACAGGCCTGGAATCGACTGGGCGACTGTCTCAAGAGAGTCGGAAGGAACTTTGAATCGGGTCTCGCATTTTCCGCCGGACGAGATCGCTATCAGGAACCGTTCGACCTTTACAAAGACAACTCATTTCGAGCCTACTCATCCTTCCAGGCCTTTGCGAAAAAAGCTCCGGACTCGGGGAAGGCAGCGGCAGTCGCCTACAGCGACCAGGCAAAGAATTTCATCCTCTCCACATTCAAAGAAGATGTCGGCGATATCATCTACTTCGAAGCAAAAGATGATTTCGACGAAAACAAATTCACTCTGGCCAAAGACAAGTTCTTCCGAGTCGATATCCAGACCCGTCACTATGAAACGGCCCAGCTCTACATCGCCCGATGTGACATGGAGGCCGGTTATACCGCCATCGAAAAGGACGGCGGAAACCTCTCCGCATCAAGCAGACAGAGCATCAACGACGGAATCAAGACCCTCCACGGATACCGGGAGTGGACGAAAACCTATCCAGCTCCCGACCCGGCAAGAGCAGCCGCCCGAAGCCAGGCACTAGCAGCTTCAGAATACTATGAGTCAGAGGCCTACTGGACCCTCAAAGACTACGACAAGATGCTTCGTGTGCTCGAAGGCTTCGATACACGATGGGCGGAGCATCCCAGCCTGATCCCCCCTTCTCTTTACAACCGAATTCGAGCCTATCTGGCCAAGGAAGACATGGAATCCGCTTCTCAGTGGGCCCATCACATCTTCAAGGTCTATCCGAAATCGGGAAGTACTGTGCAAGCCCTAGCTCTGATCGGTCAAGCTTATGCCGCCCAAGAAGACAAGGCGGAAGAAGCAGGCGACGAGGCTGCCGCGGCGATTAACCGGAAGAAGTCCGCAGACTTCCTCTACCAGTGGCTGCAGGCCTCCGGGGCAAGGTTCAGTCAGGCCGTGACTGTCGGAAACAAGTTCTATACCTTGAAAGATTATGGAACGGCCATCAAGATCTTCAAGAGTACCTACGACCGATACAAGAACAACAGCAAGTACAAGGGCACCAAGTCTCTCTTCAACTTGAAGCTGGCCATGGCCCGGTCTTACCTGGCGGTGCAGAAGTATCACGAGGCCGAACCTCTCTTTGAAGAAATGCTCAAATCACACGGTGAAACCCTTGACCTTCTCATCGGTGTCGCTAAATGTCATGGCGGCTGGATCGAAGAGGTGGATGGAAAGTTCGTCGAATTCGATGGAACGGCCCGTTTCGAGGACGCCCTCAAGATCTACAGCCGGTTTGTCGGAACGACCGAGCCGGCAAGCGATACCTGGTGGCTCGGAAAATTTGGACAGGTCTACATTCTGTACAAAGCCGGCAATCAAGATAGCGCAAAGAAGCGGATGAAGAACCTCGTCATCCTCTACGAACAACCCTTCGGCCCGACCGAGGTTGACAAGCGAGTCAAGTGGTTGAAGAGGGTTCTTGGGGAATAACCAAAGATCCTGTCGAGGAAAAAGAAGTCGAGGAAAAGAACATGTTGTTGAAGGGGAGAAGAATGAAATTGCGCAGTCGAACTTCGTGGGCACGAAAGACACCTCGTCTTATCGGGAGTGTTCTGGTAATTCTTCTCTGTCTTGGAGAGGTGCACGCGGCTGACACCATCATTCCCATTTCTGGGCGACCCATTCGTGACGTCCAGATCGTCTCTGAGAGCTTCAAGGAAGTCGTTTATAAGCTCGCCAACGTGCCCACCAATCAGCGGGTCCCTTCGACCCGGGTGAAAGAAATCAGGCACGGCGACACTCCCCAAGCCTACGGTACGGGGCTTGAGGCGAAAGATCGAGGCGAGTATGAAAATGCGATTCAAAGCCTCCGGCTATCCATCGAAAAGGGAAAGCGCCCCTGGGTCGAAGAGTATTGCCTATTCCACATAGGAGAGTGCTATCAACAATGGGGTCTCTCCGATGCGACCAAGCTCGAGCGAGCCATCGAAGTCTTCGGTGAGTTGAAGTCAAAGTTCAGCGAATCCCGCTTCCTTCCCATGGCCGAAATCGCTCTTGGACAGTGTCTCACCGCATCAGGGAAATATTCTGACGCCGAAAACCACTTTACCGGTCTTGAAAATAGCGCCCGATCGACCTACGGAATCGAGTGGGAAATCGAGGCCAAGCTCGGAAATGCAAAAAATCTTGAGCTTCAGAAAAAGTACGGGGAGGCCCGGACCAAGTACACATCCATCTCCACAGCGGCTCGAAATGAGACGAGAAGAGTCCCGGCAAACGATGCCGCTGGCGAGTTCAAGATAAAGCAGTTACTCCGGTTAGCTGACGAAGCCCGTCTCCGTGAGGGGATCTGCCTCATCCGAGCGGGCAGCTATGGAGAGGCTCAGAACTTCTACAGCACCATGATCTCAGAAGCTCGCCGAAACAAAGACTGGACAAGGCTTGGGGGCGCGTACAATGGGCGCGGTGAAGCGTTGTTCAATGAAAAGAAATATGTTGAGGCCTACATCGACTTTTCACAGACTTCAGCCGTGTACTTCTCGAATCCGAACGAAACGGCCAAGGCTCTTTATTGGTCGGGACTGACCCGAGAAGCAATGGACGGAAAGCCCACGGCCAAGTCGAAGGAGTTCTTCCAGGATGTGGTGAACTTCTTTCCAACCTCGGAATGGGCCGCCAAGGCTAAAGAAAAACTCAAGTAAACTGTCTGATCTTAAACAACTGAATCTCAGTCAAGTTCAATCAAAACTGAAGGGTTGGTGCCACGAGCCCGGCACTACGAAGAAGAAAGGAGTTACGTCAGGATGAAGGACCGCAGCAAACTCGACCTCGCGTTGAGAGTCTGTTTGGTACTGGCGCTCATTGTATTCGCCGGTGCCGGTGCATCCTTTGCACAAGAGGACGCAGCAGCAATCGAGGCCCCCGGATTGACAATCGGTGGCGTTATCAGCAATGGTGGTTTCGTGGGTTATTTGATTCTGGGCCTTTCGGTCCTATCGATGGCCCTCATTATCGAGCACTTCGTCTCCATTCGTCGGGACAAGCTTGCACCTCCTCAGGTGATCGATGAGATCGAATCCCTCTTTGAAGAAGAAAACTACCAGGAGAGCCTCGAGCTTTGTGAGGCAGAGCCGACCTACTTGACGAACGTGGTTGCGGCGGCGTTGCCCCGAATTAATGCCGGCTTCAATGCCATGGAGCAAAGCATTCAAGAGATGGGTGAAGAAGAAGCCGTCAAGCTGCATCAGAAGATCGGCTGGCTTTCGCTCATCGGAAGTATCGCCCCGATGTTGGGTCTCCTCGGGACCGTGTCCGGAATGATGAAGGCGTTCAACATCATTGCTGCCAAAAAAGGCGCAGCGGACCCGTCCGATCTTGCCTCCGGTATTTCGGAAGCTCTGGTCACCACGTTCCTTGGTCTGTTGGTCGCCATTCCCTCCATGACTTTCTTCTTCTTCTTCCGTTCGAAGGTGATCAAGATGGTTCTGGAAATTGGCGCAGTGACCGAGCAGCTGTTTGACCGATTCCGCCCGCACGAGTAAGACGAAGACTCCCAAGAATAATTGAAATCCCTTCCGCCGAGCTTCTTCGCCCATGGGCTTTGAAACCAGGGGGAAGGGGATTCTGGGCTTCACGCTCAGATAATAACGTGGAGTAAACGATGAAAAGAAAAAAGAAATCGGCTGCGGACAAGACCAATGAGGAAATTGAACTCGATCTGACTCCCATGATCGATGTGGTGTTTAACCTCATCATTTTCTTCATGATCGTGACCGACATGTCGCAAAAAGAGCTTGAGCTCCTGACCCTTCCTGCCGCCATGAGTGCGGTAGAAGATAAGGGCCAGGACAAGAAGCGCATCATCGTCAATATCGATCGCAACGGCAAAAAAGTCGTCAAGCGTACCGAATATGATGAAGATGCGCTGGCGAAGTACCTCTATCGAGAGGCTTCCACCGAGCGAGACCCGGACAACCCCGCGTTTTGCGACCGCCCCATCTTGATTCGTTGCGACTCCCTCGCAACGTTCAACTCGGTTCAAGACGTGATGCGACAGTGCGCGACTCCGGGCACTGGTATCTGGAAAGTTCAGCTCGCCGCTTCGGTGGGCCATCTCGACGAAGAGTAGTCTGGAAAGGTTAATCCATCATGGACGATGACAGCAATGAGATCAAATTAGACCTCGCGCCAATGATTGACGTGACGTTCCTGCTGCTGATCTTCTTCATGTGTTCGATCAAGTTCAAGCAGCTGGAAGGCAAGCTCGATTCATACTTGCCAAAGGATGTGGGTCTTCAACAAACTCAAGTTCTTGAGATCCAGGACGAGCCCATTCGGGTAACGCTCCGGGTCAAGGGAAAAGAGACCCTCCTCTACGTCGGCTCCGAGAAACTCTACACACTGAAGATTCCCAGAGCCCCCAATGGACCAGGGGACGAGCAAGCTCTCAAGGTTCCACTCAACTTGACTCAGTTGCAAACGAAAGTTGGGGCAATTTTCCGGAAGGCTCCCGAGCTGAAATGCATCATCGATCCCGATGAACGGGTTCCGAACATGCACGTGATTGCTGCCCTGGATGCCTGCCTTGCGGCCGGTATCTCCAACATTAACTTCTCCATCCCGCCCAAGAAGAAAACGGCCGCAGGGAACTAAGAATTGCTTCTTCTTCGGCCCCTGTGCGGGCTCATGGACATGGCTAGAGATTTAAGAAAGTCCCCCGGATTGCCACGAGTAGTCCGGGGGCTTTTTTTATCCAGGGCCCCCATTCTTCTTTTCCTGGCTCTGATTCCAGGTCTCCTATTCACTTCCTGCGACTCGCCTGAAACCGAGGTGAGAACCAGGAATCTGCTCCTCATCTCCATCGACACACTGAGAGCGGATCGGCTTGGCAGCTATGGCTCCCCCATTCCTCTCACTCCGAATCTGGATCAACTGGCAAAAGACGGGATCCGGTTCGATCAGGTCTGGACCACCGCTCCCATAACATTGCCAAGCCACGCCTCCCTGCTGACCGGGCTCCGGCCCTCTCGTCATGGAGTCCTTGATAATAGCCCTTACCCCCTGTCAAAAGAGGCTCCAACTCTGGCGACCATCCTGGCAGAAGAGGGGTACGCCTGCTCGGCTGTCGTAGGAGCCGCTCCGCTTGATCAACGCTTCGGCCTGGACCGAGGTTTCCAGACCTACGACGGCCAATTTGACTCTCGTCCGGGGGATCCCCGCTTCTCCGAGAGAACTGGAGAAGACGTTGTTTCTCGCGCTCGCCGCATTCTCAAGCAGGTCGACAGCGAAAGACCTTTCTTTCTTTTCGTCCATTTCTTTGACCCTCATGCTCCCTACTCTCCCCCTTCTCTTTTCGCATCAGGGCCCGGGTCAGACTATGATCGAGAAGTTACGTTTGTCGATCACTGCGTGGGAAACCTGCTCTCCATCTTGACCTCGGAGGGCCTCGCGGAAGAGACCCTGATCGTCTTCACCGCCGACCACGGAGAAGGCTTATCTCAGCATGGTGAGCAAACTCACGCCCACCTCGTTCATGAAGCAACCCTCAGGATCCCCCTGATTTTCCGCCTCCCCCAAAATGCCCAGGCTGGTCGGGAGATTTTCGAGCCGATCTCGATCGTCGATGTCGCCCCCACGGTCCTGAGCCTCCTTGGAAAAAGCCAGGACCGATTCACTCTTGGGCATGATGGGTTCGACCTCTCGTCCATTCTTCTTGACCCAAAGACCAGGCCTCCCATGGACCGTCCTCTTTACGCCGAGAGCCACTACGGAAACCTTCGTTACAACTGGGCGATCACTTCAGCCATTCGAATCGGCAACTTCAAATGGATTGATCACGGAGGTCGGACGGAAGGCTTCAATCTGGAGCTCGATCCCGAGGAGAAGAACCCCCTTTTGCCTCGGCCTGACCAAAAAAAGATGTTTTCTGAGCTTCTGATGGCTGAACGGGAACGAACCGCCCTGGCCTCGAGTCGACTCCAACACCAACCTCACCTCGTAAACCTGGGTTATGTGGAGCCCTCCCCGGCCCCTTCATCACCGACGATGGAGGAAAACCGCCTCCTCCCCGCACCGCAGGACAAACTCCCGGTGGTGTCCCTCCTGAACAAGGCAATGGATCGTCGGAAAAAAAATCCCAGACAAGCTCTTGAGGCGGCAACGGAGGCCTGCCGACTCGATCCCCTCAACCCGGAAGCACATTTCATTCTTGGATACTGCCTGCGGGACCAGGCGAATCGTCACGGACGCCAGGGAACGCCGGATCCGGTCATCCTCCACCAGGCGTCCCTGTCCCTCCGTCGAGCCCTTGAACTTCGCCCCTTTCATCGAAAAGCCGTGAACATGCTTGCGTCCGTCAGCGTATCGCTGACCGATACAACGGAAGTGGCAATCATCATTTCCGAGATCGAAGAAGCGGTCGCCCGAGGAGCCGGAGATCGGACGACACGATTCATGCTCGCCGGTTCAATCCTGACCCATAACCCAGAGAATCTCTCCGAGACAGAGCTCGGGAAGCACGTCACACGGCTGCTCAAGGGCGTCATGTCCACCGGGCCATCCCCCCCAGATGATCTCTCGAACCGGGCCCAAGAGCTCCTCTTGACGGTTACCCAGGCCCCATAGAATCGGTAGCTGGAACGATCCGACATCTTCTTCCTCACCAGCCAGTAGACTTTGACGGATGACAGCGAAGTCGCGGCCATCCAATGACTTGCGGGCGACAATCCCAGATCGAAAGAGGCTGAAAAATGCGTCAGATTAGCGTTGACACTCATGATGAGCGCAGCTAGAATTCGCGCGTTTTCCGGTAGACCTATTTTGTGCCTACCGGAAACCCTCGGCTTGAAAAAAGGGAAGCAGTTCCATCACTAACGCGTGTTGTGCATCGAAGGGAAACCTTCGGTGCCAGTCCCATATATCCATGGGATTTGCCAGGGGGACTTGCCAGAGGATTTGCCACTGGCACTCTTGGCAGTCATGAACAACAACACGTCGAAAAGCGGAACCAAAAACGCCAGAACAGAAAGGCGGAGAAATGACTTGTTGGACGATTTCGTCTGGTCGTGATTCAAGGACCGGCGTGCTCCGTTGGCTTAGCGCTAGCGCGATCGCAGTGCTCCTCGTGCTTCCGGGATGTGGATCGGCGCCGACTCAGGATGAGGCTTCCGCTGACACAACCGGAGTCGAAGAAGTTGAAGGGGCCACCGAAGGAACCTCTTCGGCACCCGTTGATGAAACGGGACGGATCAACCTCGAACAACAGCGAAGCTCGATTCTTCGAGAGTCGTATGTAACCAACGCCCGACGCTATATGTCGGACGGCGACCTCTCCAAGGCAGAGCAGGAAATCATCCGGGCTCAACAGGTGGCCGCCAACGATCCCGAAGTCACCGAGCTCTACAATGAAATCCGTCGAGCCATGGGTGATCGAAGCGGTGAGGTCCAGAGTCTGGCCCAAACCATGGATGATCGGATCAAAGTCTCGATCGAACAGCAACAGATCGAGGCAGGACGTCGGTCGGAGGCAGGCACCGCATTTGTTCGCGACGGCAACTATGATGATGCCATCACCGAATACGAAGCCGTTCTTCGGATCATCCAGTTCAATCCATACAAGAACGTCAGCTTCGGCAGCATGCAGGCCGACACGGAAGCAGCGCTTGCCGAGGCCCAAAACCTCCAGCGCACCGCCACCGAGGAAGCTCGACGGAGTCGGGCAGAAGCCATCTACAACGAGCTCAAGAATCAAGAGCTCCTCGAGAATCTGCGACGTGAGAAGAGAATCGAACGACTCTTCAGCGAAGCTTGGAATCGATTCAGCCGTGGCGAGTACAGTCAGGCCGAGCACATGGCCAACGCCATCCTCGCCATCGACCCTCTCCATGAAGAAGCTCTCGACCTTCTCGAGACTTCCCGAGACGCAAGACATCAACAAGTCGCCGAAGACACCCTGGTCAACAAGCGAGAGCAGTACCGACGATGGATCGAAGATGTCAGAAGCTCTCAGATTCCGTATTCCGACATTTTGGTCTGGCCCTCCCAAACCTACTGGGACAACGTTGTCCGTCTTCGACTCGAAGACACGCGCTCAGCTCAGGACAGCGAAGACGCCCGCAAGGTCGTGCGCCTCAAGAATCAGCTGAAGAACAGCCGAACAAGTCTCGAGTTTGAAGATGCGGCCCTTCCCGATGTCATCAAATTCCTCCGTTCGGTCTCCGGGATCAACATCCTGATCGATCCGGAAATCCTCGGCGACCTGGAAGCCATCATTGTTCCGGGACAGATCAACCTGCAAAACATCACGGTTGAATCGGCTCTCAACATCCTTTTGACCTATGCAAGCGACGCCGATGTTGCCTTCCGTGAAGGGGTCGTCCTGATCACTTCCAAGGAAAAGGCCTTCGGAAAAGCAAGTGCACGACTTCACGATATTCGTGACATCACCATCGGCCTCACCAAGTTCGAGAGTCCTGCCATTAACCTGAATCTTTCAGGCGGTGGTGGCCTCGATGAGGCTCCCCCTCTCTGGGGAAAAATCGAGGAGACCGAGCCCGAGCTCACTCCCGAAGACATTATTGATCTCATCCGGGCAAACATTGCTGCAGACACCTGGGACGCAAATCCTGGCACCATTGATGTCTCGGGTGGTCGACTTCTCGTCGTGCACACTCCTGAAGTTCAAGAAGAGGTCGGCCAGTTCTTGAATGACCTCAAGAAGTTCATGGGAATCATCGTCACGATCGAGACACGCTTCCTCACCATGGAAGAAGGATTCCTGCAGGACATCGGCGTTGAGTTCCGTGGTCTTGGTGGTCAACCGGGGACGGGAGATCTGGCCCTGCTTGACGACGTTACCAACGGCTTCGAAGACAATGCTTCCCGAGGTCGCGACAACAACGGAACCGGCCTACCGACAGCAGCCGCTGGCAACCCATCCGCGGGTATTTTCTTCAATGACGGCTCCGACGGCGATGCCCGGGCCCGAACCGAGAACATCCTCGACAAGGCGGTTGGAACCTTGCTTTCAGCTTCTGGTGGTTTGAGCCTCGAATGGGCTTTCCTTGATGACACTCAGGTGAACACGGTGATTCGAGCGGTTGAGAAGAGCAACCGAGCTTCGGTTTTGACTGCTCCCAAGCTCACCGCTTACAACACCCAGAAGTCATCGATCCACCTGATCAACCAGATTTCCTACATTCAGGACTTCGAGGTTGAAGTCGCCCAGACCGCGTTTATTGCTGACCCTGTGATTGGACTCATCCAGGACGGCATCGTCTTCGACGTTCGCCCCACCGTCAGTAATGATCGTCAGTATGTGACCCTCGAACTTCAACCCACGGTTGCGACTTTGCTTCAGCCGATCCCGACGTTCACCACGTTCCTGGCCGGCCTCACCACTCCGGTGACCCTCCAGCTTCCGGAACTTACTGTTTCCCGAGCAGCCACCACGGTGAAAGTGCCAGATGGCGGTTCAGTGATCATTGGTGGTCTCAAAAACGTGGTCAAGCAGGACAGCAAGGCAGAGACTCCCTTCTTTGCGGATCTCCCTCTTGTCGGCTTCCTGTTCTCACGAAAAGCCAATGCTGAAGAGATCCAGGATCTCATCATCATCGCCACCGTGCAGATCACCGATCTTCGAGAGCAGACAGAGAACCTGGGTCGATAACGCCCCCGGGCCAAAAGCCCAAAAAAAACTTCTGCCATACTGGGGGTACCAAGGGACTCATCCTTTGGTACCCTTTTTTATGGTAGGAGGCTTTCTCTCAAGCGGAAGGCGCCTTCAGGGTGTTCCCCTTCGGGAAGACGACCTTGGGAGCGTAGACCGGTAGACCGAATCATTGAGTCACGGACATGACCGACCTCAAAGCCATCTTTTTCGACGTAGACGATACCCTCTACTCGACATCCGTCTTCGCCAAGAAGGCCCGGGAAAATGCCGTGGACGCGATGATCCGCCTGGGTCTCAAGATGCGCAAAGAGCCCCTCATGCGGGAGCTCAATGAAGTCATTTCCGAGTTCTCATCCAACTACGAACACCACTTCGACCAGCTCCTGGCCCGGCTCCCTGCCCATTGTTATTCCGGGATTAACCCGGCCCTTCTGGTGGCCGCCGGTGTCATCGCCTACCACGACACCAAAATGCGGAACCTGAAGCCCTATCAAGACGCATGGGAAGCTGTGGATGCCCTTTCAAAAACGCCTCTGATCTTGGGGGTCATCACGGCCGGGCTGAAGATCAAACAAGCTGAAAAGCTGCTTCGCCTCGAACTTTACGACTACTTCGTCCCCACCGCGATCTTCATCTCCGATCAAATCGGGATCAGCAAACCCAACGTGAAGCTGTACCAGAGAGCCTGTATGGCCCTCAACATCCTGCCGTCAGAGGCGATGTATGTTGGAGACAACCCGACTCATGACATCGACCCTCCCAATCAAATTGGCATGATCACGGTGAGAATGCGAAAAGGTGGGCGATACCAGGATGAGGAAAGCGTGACCAAGGCAACCTACGACCTGGACCACTTTGACAGCCTCCTTGAGATCCTTCGATCTGACTTTGACCTTCAGCTTCCGGTCAAAAACAGGGGCGAAGAGTCGACGAAGGATGGCAAAGAAAAGCCTGTGAAGTCCAAGTCCGCGGGCTAGCCCGGATGAATCATCCGGGCTAGTGGGCGATCAACTCGATCTCAACGGCGAGATTCTTGGGAAGGCCGGCTACGGCAACACAGGATCTGGCTGGCGGGGAATCCGTAAAATGGGCCCCATAGACTGCGTTCATCTCCGCAAAATCGTCCATATCGCGAAGAAACACTGTCGTTTTCACAACGTTCGAAAGTGACATCCCAGCAGCGCCCAGGACCGCCTTCAAGTTGGTGAAGATACGCTCGGTCTGCTCGGTCACGGTTCCCTCTTCGACTTCACTCGTAGCGGGATTGATCGAGACCTGGCCGGCCAAGAAGAGAAACCCACCGGCTTCAACTGCCTGAGAGTAGGGACCGATGGGCTTGGGTGCATCATCCGTCTTGATGATTCGATCAGGCATGAATTCGAACTCCTTAACCGCTAGTTTTCGTCTTGAAACGCTGCTAGCTTTTCTTCCAGCTCTGTCACCGTTCGCCGCAGATCGAGATTGTAGCGGGCCTCCATTCCCAAGGCCTTGGACAGACGATCTCGTTCCTTCTTGAACTCCTCCATCTCAGCAAAGGTCTTTTCCAGCTGAGCTCGAAGGTTTTCCATTTCGTTTTTCCCCGCTTCCGAGGACGGCTCTTCCTGCTCGGATACCTCTGCCATAGAAGCACCTTGAGCTTCTCCCTTCAACGCCGCCTCCGCCTGGGTTCTGGCTCTAGCTTCAGCCGCGAGAGCAGCCGCAAGCTCTTTTTCCATGGCTGCCTTTTGCGCCATCTGCAGGAAAAGGAACACGGCCAGCCCGACGGCCACCATGACGAAGGCCACCAAAAGCCCGACCAAAGACCGTCCTTCATTCCCTTTTCGATGAGTGGGAGCCAGAGCTGGTTTCTGTGACAAAGGCATGTTGTTCTTTCTGGATCGAACCGATGAAACACCTGAAACGCGGACCATAGCACACAGGAACGAGGATCGTCAAGGAGGCCAAACTCGCCAGTTCAGGCCCGATTGGCCGCTCCGTCTGAAGGGCGTTCCGACACGACCCACGTCCCCCTGGTCATGGTTCGCTCGATGTCGATCGGCCCCTGAACAACTCCCTCCAGGACCTGATCGCTCCCGGTGGGAAAATCGGGTGTTCGAATCACGATGACGTCAGCAAGCGCCCCCTGGTGTAGCGCCCCTCGATCCGAGAAGCCCAGCGCTCGAGCTCCGGCGGTTGTTGCCATCCGAACCATCTCTTTCGGGGGCAGGCCGGGAAACATCCTTGCCGCCTCCTTCATCTCTTCAAACATGGAGAGTGAATCGTTACTCGAAAGCCCGTCCGTTCCAAGACAGACCGAAATTCCCGCCGCACGGTATTGGTCGAGCGGGTAGGGCTCATGACCGAAAAAGCGGTGACTTCCCGGACAACAAACGATATGAAAGCCCGCTCGGTCGGCAGAAAGTAACTCGAGGTCGCCCGGGGTCAGGTAGTTCATGTGAACCAGAAGCGCACCACTTGAGAGCAACCCGTGCCTGGCAACGTGTTGGATTGGACTCATGCCCTCTTCGCCCGAATACCCCCCGGCAAGAATCCCCATTTCACGGAGTAAATTCGCAAGGGGCCCCGTGCCATCTTGAATCATCTGGATCTCTTCCGGGCTCTCGGAGAGATGCATCGTCAGCGGAAACCTCAGCCTCCCGGCCATCCGCAGGAGGCGAGCGAGAAGAGGCGATGAAACCGAATAGGGTGCGTGGGGCGAAATCCCGGACAAGACTCCCGGAGAATCATTGCCCCTCCGGGCCCGCTCGACCACACTGCGTGCCACTTCTTTCGCTCGGTCAGGATCGAGGCCAATCGCCTCCTCAAAGACGATTCCCGAGAGTCGAGACGAAGACAGAAGAGCCTGGCTGACCCCGGTGGAGCTGATGTCTCCCACGGTCGTTGTTCCAGCGGACAGGCTCAGGTTAATACCATCCGTGGTTCCTGAAACAAGACCCGAAGACTCCAGGTCTCTCCTCGCAGGAATCATGCCGCGCAGCCAGGACGAAAATCCCTGCTCCCTGGGAAGCAAGCCTTGAAGGGCGGTCAGCTCCAGATGCACGTGGGCATTCACCAATCCGGGAAGAATGACCGAGTCGTCGAACGAATGGACTCGAGAGGAGGCGCTTGAAACCGACCTCGCCCTCCTGAAAGCGGGTCCCCCCTCCCCTACCGTGACCACCCGCTCCCCTTCAATGTGAACAAATCCGTCGCGAAGGACGGTTCCGGAAGAGGCAAGGACAAACGGAGCCCGTAGGATCACGGGGAGGCCAGGTTCCGGTCCGGACGACCAGGAAAAGCGAGAGCCGAAGGAGGAAGTCGACCCTTTGATGTCCCCGGAGTCCAGTCCACGATGATGGTTCCTCTTTGTTGTAATCGAGCAACAAGATCCACTCGCGCGTCCCGCCCTTTGCGACCCGGAAGAACCCGCACGGAATAAAGAATGCTATTCCCTTCGGCCCGGGCAAGTCGGGAAATCATCGGCACTGACTCGGGAGTAACCCGAAAGAAATCAATACGATCCGGTATTCGATTCTGCTCTGAAGCGACAAGGAGCTGTTGAAGCAACGAGGACGCAGACATCTCCGGTGCACCTTCGCGAAAAAGTCGTTCTACCTCCGCAAGAAGAACCCGATCCTCACGATCCAGGTTGCGCAGAGGTAGAGAAAAATCAGGCTGTTCTCCCTCTTCCCGCTCGAGGTCAGGATCCCGTACAACCATCAAGAGGCCCGCTGCTTTCGGGGCCATGCTGATTGCATCCGAGATCAGTGACGTAAGGATCTTGATGGGTACCATGAGCAAACTGCACCCGGGAGCGATTCCCAGAACCAAGGCCAAGCATACCGACGTGATCAGGATGCGCCCGGTGAGCAGCATGGCAAGAGCACCATTTTCTCCACCATCAGATTCTGGGCCGGTCATCTTCATCATTCCTCCGAGATCTTCAGCAAACACAACCCGAAGGCTGTTTTCCGCCCCACTTCTTTCTTATCGGCATACGATGTTCCAGATCGGATGATTCGGGAAAGCGCGCAAAATCCAGGTTCAAGCCCGTGGGAACAGACATCATATCAAAGTAGGAAGGGGTCGATTCAGGCAGACCGGGAGGAGGCGCTTCCTTGCTGGGAGAAGTCCTCCGTGCTAGCCTCAGATGGGCGGAGGATTCCCTTTTTGGAGTCCCCAAGAACGGGCATATCGACCAAAAAAGGATGAGGAATGGGTCAAACCGAGGCCAAGTCAGCGAGGCCAAACCCCACAGCGGAAGATCAGGCGAAGAAGGTCGCGGCCTTCCAGGAAACGTACTCCCGACTCAGCGACAATCTGGGAAAGGTGATCGTTGGCCATCGAGAGGTCATCCGCCAGGTCCTTCTTGGCCTCCTGGCAGGAGGCCACGTTCTTCTTGAAGGTGTCCCGGGCATCGGGAAGACTCTCCTGGTCAAGACCGTCGCCCAGAGCCTCGAACTGAATTTCTCACGGATACAGTTCACTCCAGACCTCATGCCGGCAGATATCGTCGGAACCCACATACTCACCAAGGGGAGGGAGGGTTCACACCGTCTGGAGTTTCAACCGGGACCGATCTTTGGCAAAATCCTCCTGGACGACGAAATAAACCGAGCGACTCCCAAGACCCAATCGGCCCTCCTGGAAGCGATGGAAGAATCTTCCGTTACCGTCGCAAGGTTGCGCCATGATCTCCCCCAACCCTTCTTTGTCCTTGCCACTCAGAATCCCCTGGAGATGGAAGGCACATTTCGACTCCCGGAAGCCCAGCTGGATCGGTTCATTCTCAAGACCAACATCGGCGCCGCATCGGTAGCCGACCTGGAGGAGATCCTCGACCGGAACTCCGGACCGACTCACGTGAAAGTAGATCCTGTGGCCGACGCGAAGGAGATCATCAAACAGCAATTGCTGGCTCGCGAGGTCGTTCTTGCGGCTCCGCTGAAAAACTATGTCTCTCGGATCGTTGCCGCCACTCATCCCGAGGGAGAAGACAGTCCGGCTCGGTGTCGCAAGTACGTGAAATACGGTGCGAGCCCACGTGGCGCTCTGGCCATTGCCCTCACCTCCAAGGTCAGCGCACTCACTCAAGGCCGAGCTCACGTCGCGGTCAGCGACATTCAGTCCGTCTGCGCTCCCGCGCTACGCCATCGAATCTCGATTTCCTTTGAAGGAATCGCAGATGATGTAACCCCGGACGATTTGATCGATGATGTGCTTTCTGCCGTTCCGCGTCCGTGAGGGATCTGCATCAAAGATCAATAGAAAAAGCGACCGCCCCCTTTTTCAGGAGAACGGTCGCTTCAATCCCCAATACCTCGTTTCCGAGGTTTGCTAGTGATTAGTTAGCAGGTCGCCAGATACCGCCATCATTGGCAGCGCCCGGAACACCATTGATGGAGACAGGGCTGGTGATATCGCCCCCGGCGGTAAAGGCCGCGTCGCCAGCCATCGGGGTGATGTTGCCCGAGTATCCCTGCATCATTCCAGTGTTATCACTGGAAAGAACGTCGCCCGACTGGTTGATCATGAAGGCACGATTACCAGTGTTACTGTTCACGGCAGGCCAGGCGTAGCAGCACCAGATACCTTCAGACAGATTGTCATCGGCGGGGGTCATTCCCTCACCACCACCCGGAGCTTCTGGAGCAGGAGCGCCCATTGCACCCGGAAGGAACATCTGGAAGATGTAACCCGACTTGGTCA
>JAJDCM010000107.1 GCA_029260825.1 Planctomycetota bacterium
GCCTGTGACCACGGTCAGCCTGCTTTCCTCCGACACCGACAGTTCGTCCCGGCGATTTTCAAGCTCCGTTTGTTCGTCTGCCACACGTTCTTGCAGTCTGCGAACTGCGGATAGCAGCTCAACGGCCTGCAGCTCGAAATCAACCTGGGCATCGATATCAGCAAGGGTCGTGCCCTGTTCCAGGACTCTTGGATCGACGACCAGTGCGAACGACGTTTCAGATTCCGCATCGCCGGCCAGCAATCGGATTGTGTAGGTTCCCGGTCTTACCATCGGTCCATCGCGGAATCGTTTTTCGGCATCGTCAGACCAGGCTCCCTGGTGCGTCATATCCCAGCGAAAGCGATTCATACCCGGCTCACTTTCGAGCGATTGATCAGCAATCACCTGCGATTGACTCTCGTCCATATCGTCGATCACTTCATCTGCGCTGTCCTCGCCGTCCTCCGTGGCACTTTGATAAGTGTTTATCAGATTTCCGCGTGCGTCGCTGATTTGCAGGGTAACCGGTCCCTCGACATCCTCCGGCAGGAAATAATCGATAACGACTGCCGGGGGCGGATAGTCGGGAACGTCGAACCTGGATTGTCCGGTATAGACATTGCGATAGCGGATCGTATCTTTGGGTTCGAATACAACCGGGGACTCGCCTGCCTCATCAAATTCAGACTGACGAAGCGTGTGGATGCTATCGAGCACCCAAAACGACCTGCCCATCGTTGCAATTGCGAGGTCGCCGCGAATGACTCTGATATCGGTCACCGGCGTTACGCCGAGATTTTGCTGAAACGTATGCCAGGTTTCCCCGTCATCCAGGGATACGAACATGCCGAACTCGGTTCCCGCAAACAGCAACCCGGCCCGAACCGGATCTTCCCTGACCACGCGGGTCGGAAAATCGGCAGGGATGCCGTTCGAACCGTCAGTCAGCAGTTCCCAGCGGCGGCCGTAGTTTTCTGTTTTATAGATGTAAGGACTCGAATCACCGAGCTGATATCGCAGCACCGCAATGTAGGCTTTGGCAGGATCATGGGGTGACGGTTCGACCGCATCAACGCGGCCGCCCGGCGGCAATCCACGCGGTGTGACATCGTCCCAGCTTGCGCCATTGTCGCGAGTAACAAAAACCGGGCCGTCATTTGATCCTGACCAAATAACACCGGCCTCGACGGGCGACTCTCGCAGTGAATAGATGGTGCTGTAGAACTCCTCGCCGGTAATGTCGCGCGTAATCGGACTGCCGGAAATTACCTGCTTGTCGGGCTCGAATGCGGTCAGGTCTGGCGAGATTGTCTGCCAGGTACGACCCTCATCCGTTGTGCGATGCACGTACTGCGAGGCGTGGTAAACCACATTCGCGTCGTGTGGGGATACATGTATGGGGGAAACCCGCTGAAACCGGTACTTCAGGTCGCGTGGATTGTGTCCGTAAATGTTGGCGGCACCGACGTAATAGCCCTTCTCCGTGCCGATGCGTTTGTCGAAAACGAAAAATCGCCCCTTACAGTTCGCATACACAATATTGTGATTGCCGGGCTTAGGGACGCCCGGGCCGGTTTCGCAACCGCCCGAATCGACCAGCCATGCTGCCGGATGCTGCGCCCGAAATGGCGGCATACTGGGAACCGCGACGGTCGTTGAGTTGTCCTGCTGGCCGGCATACAGCCAGTAAGGATATTGATCGTCAACTTCAACCTGATAGAGCTCGGCTGTTGGCTGGTTGAATTGCGATGACCATGTTTTGCCACCGTTGTGAGTTACGTTGGCGCCACCGTCATTGCCGTGGATGAACAGATCCGGATCTTCAGGATTGATCCACATGTCGTGATTGTCTTCGTGCGGTGGCGGCAAACGTTCCCACGTAACGCCGCCATCGTTAGATTTCATATTGCGGGTGGCCATCGCATACACGATATCGGGGTTCGTTGGATCGACATCGATGTTGCCGTAATAGAACGGACGGGTCATGATCGAATCCTCATTGGAAACGAGTGTAAAGCTCCTGCCCTGGTCAACGGATTTATACAGGCCACCATCGTCACCCGGTGCCTCTACAAGCGCATACACGATGCGGGAATCGGCGCGACTGATAGCAAGGTCTATTTTTCCGATCAGGTCTTGCGGCAAGCCATCGGTGATCTTCTCCCAGGTTAACCCGGCGTCCACCGATTTATAGATGCCGCCCTCTTCTTGCGTGCCTCCGGAAATGATCGTCCAGGGCTTGCGTTCGGCCTTCCAGGCAGTCGCAAACACGATGTTGGGATTGCCAGGCAATAGTTCGACGTCCGAGAACCCGACTGAATCCGAAATGTACAGAACCTTGTTCCAGGTTTTGCCGCCATCCGCTGTCTTGAAAACACCGCGCTCTTCATTTGCAGAAAACGCCTGTCCGATTGCTGCCACCCAGACGATGTTGTGATCGGTGGGGTCGATTTCGACAGCGCCAATATGGCCGGTGTCGCGAAGACCGATATGCTGCCAGGATTCTCCGCCATCGATCGATTTGTACATGCCCTTGCCGACAATGACGTTGCTGCGCAGGCCGTCGCTACCGGTGCCGACGTAGACGATGTTTGCGTCCCCTTGCGCAACGTCAATATCACCGATCGACGGCGTTTCAAAGTAGCCATCGGATACGACATTCCACGTCGTACCGTAGTCGTCCGTTTTCCAGACACCGCCGCCGGATGCACCGAGATAGAATGTCGAACGTGACGCGACAGTACCGGCCACAGCCGTCACGCGCCCACCTCGTGATGGGCCGACGTTGCGATACTCGAATGAGCTGAAGTCCTGTGCAACTGCGCTGGTGCCGGCAAATATCGATAGTGCCGCAATGAATCTGATCGTCATCGTCGTCGTCTCTGTCTGGATTGAACCGTATTTGGGAACAGGGGAACATAGCATTTCTTGTGCCGGAATGGTTTCAATTTCGGCTGCGGCGAGCAGGCTAATCCAGATATAAATCGGCGATCTGTTCCGCCAGCGGCATCACGTCCGGTGCCGCGCGATTAGTGAGAATTATTATAGTTAGCCGCTCGTCAGGGAACTGCTGCATGTGATTGCGAAAACCGCTGGTACTGCCACTGTGGTGTATTCGTTTATGCGAATTGTACTCGTCGATGCGAAAACCAAAGCCGTAATTTTCGAGCCCGGGTGTCAGCGACGCCGCTCTAAGCGACTGTGACAGCAACCCGCCGGAATAAAGCGCCTGATCCCATTTTGCCAGGTCCAGGATGGATGAGTAGACGCCACCGTCACCCAGCACGGCACTCCACGCGCTCTGATCAGCATATTCAACGCCGCTGTCCGTGACTTTGTAGCCCAGTGCGCGATCCGTAACCGTCGTTACGCCATCAACCAAGGCAACGGTTGCGGACATATCCAGCGGTGCGAATATATTCTCGTGCAGGAAATCTGGAAACGACATGCCCGACAGTTTTTCAACCAGTACGGCAAGCATGGCGTAACCGGAATTGCTGTAACTGTAGGCACTGCCCGGGGCGAAGTTGGCACGGTCGGTTTCGCTCAAAATTTCAACGACGCCGCGATCGCGCACCTGGTCAGGAAACTGATCGCCGTATAGTGGCTCATAGTCCTGAATGCCCGAAGTGTGCTGAAGGATGTGTCGCACCGTGATGCGGTCAGCAAATGTCGCAAACTCCGGGAAATAGATTCGTATCGAATCGTCGAGATCAAGTTTGCCGCGTTCGACCAACATTAGGACCGCGGTCGCTGTGAACTGCTTGGTAATCGAAGCCAGGCGAAAGTTGGTTTTCGGCTCGACTCGCGTACCGGTTTCGACGTTCGCCAGGCCATAGCTCCGGGTGAGAACGGCTTTGCCGTCCCTGATTACCATTACGGCAGCACCGGGCATGCCAGCGCCTAAATACGCCGCGAACAGGCGATCAACGGGTTTTTCAGGATTCACGGCGCAGCCGGCTATCGTCGCAATTATTAGTGTTGTCGCAATGACTCGCATAATGGTGTTTCCAGCTGATTCCCCGCATCGACACCAAGAGTGCAATAATCGGAATGTGATGACAATTGCAGGTGCAACGATGATGAACCGAATCCTGGCCGTGCTGTTATTGTCCGCATTCCTTGCTGGTTGCCCCAGGATGGCGGCTGACAGCGTGGCGCCTGCGGTCACGTCGACAGTCGTTTTCTGCGGCACGCTGATCGACGGGTTAAGCGCTGCGCCTGCACGAAATCAAACGGTGACCATCGAAGATGGGAGAATCTCTTCTGTAACAGGCGGCGCGCCGGGAATTGACGACTTCCTGGATTTATCTGGCCATACCTGCCTGCCTGGGCTGATCGACACGCACACGCACATGGTTGAGTCTGCCGGGGATACTGCGGACCTGAGCATTTTTTATACGCGCAGCCTCGACGTGGAACAGGAAATAGCAGCAGAGCTTGCCGCGACGACACTGAACGCCGGTTTCACCACAGTACGCAACCTTGGGGCTTACAACGGTTGGGCTGGCCGAACACTCAAGAACCGCATAAACGACGGCGAAATCCCGGGACCACGCATGCAGGTGTCAGGTTTCTACCTGACCATTCCGGGTGGCGGCGGCGATCTGGTTATCCCTGATTTTCCCGAGGAGGATATTCCAGCACGCGTGCGTATGGGCGTATCGCGCGGGCCTGAAGAATTTCGACGCAAGGCGCAGCAGGCAGTCGACGGTGGCGCCGATGTATTGAAGGCGATCGCATCAGGTGCTGTTCTCGCTTACGGCGGCGTACCGGGTGGGCCGGAAATGACGCCGGAGGAAATCGAGGCAGTCGCAGACGTTGCGCATGCCGCGGGAATAAAACTGACTGCGCACGCGCACGGAGCACAGTCGATTAAAGATGCCATCCTTGCCGGCGCCGACTCCATCGAGCACGCCTCTCTCGCAGACGACGAGGCGATTGCCCTGGCTGCACTGCATGACGTCGCCTTTTCCATGGATGTTTACAACGGCAGTCACATTGCGTCAGTCGGTCGCGAGGAAAACTGGCCGGAGGAATTCCTGCGGAAGAACGATGAAACGACGGAAGCACAGCGACAGGTTTTCACCAAAGCGCATCGCGCCGGTGTGCCGATTATCTTTGGTACTGACGCCGGTGTATACCCACACGGCGACAATGCGAAAATGTTTCGCATAATGGTCGAACGCGGCATGACACCGATAGAAGCCATCCAGGCCGCGACGTCCGTGGCTGCAAAGTACATCGGCTGGGCAGACGATGTTGGAGCGGTACAGGTCGGGCGCTATGGAGACCTGATTGCCGTGACCGGTGATCCACTGGCCGATATCAGCATTCTTGAAAACGTCGACGTCGTAATCAAGGGAGGCCAGCGCTTCAAGTAAGCAATTCACTCTACGATTAACGGCATTTACCTATTCAGGTAAGCCGATTTCCCCGGTAGCTTGAGGTTGAGGCAATACGCATGCGTTTCGCGTGCCGGGGGGATAGTGTGAGTGGATCGCCGTCAGAAAAACAGATCATTGAACTGGATGTGTCACTTCCGGTATGGGACCGGTGTTATATGGTGGCCCCGCTGGTGCTTATCGGTACAACAGATGAGGACGGCTCTCTCGACCTGGCGCCAAAACACATGGCGATGCCGATGGGTTGGCAAAACTATTTCGGATTCGTCTGCAGCGACACGCATCACACCTATACCAATATCGAGCGCAGCGGCCAGTTTACCGTTAGCTACACGCGACCCTCACAGGTTCTCTATGCGAGTCTTGCAGCGTCGCCACGCTATGCGGGCGGACGAAAAACCGTGCTGCAAAGTTTCACAACCTTTCCGGCAAAAAAAATCAAAGGTGAGTTCATTGCAGAGGCCTACCTGTTCCTGGAGTGCGTTCACCACAAAACGATAGACGGATTTGGCGAAAATTGCCTGATCACCGGCGAAGTCGTTGCCGCGTATGCTCACCCCGATTTTATTCGGTCATCGGAACTGGATGACCAGGAGCTGATCCACCAGGCGCCGCTGCTGGCCTACCTGCCACCCGGCCGCTTCTCCACCATCACCCGGTCGAACGCTTTTCCTTTTCCGGCCGACATGAAAAGGTAAGGATTTGATGGATTCTTCCTCGGCTGAGCGCGTCCTGGGTTTTGTCGCCGGGCAACGTGACGCGGCGATCGAGTGGTTGCGTCACCTCGTCGACGCGGAGTCACCATCGGCCTTTCCGGAAACGCACCAGTTGGTGATCTCTGTACTGACCCAGGCGCTGACCGGCCTTGGTTTACGGGTTCGTGTTGTCAACACCGAAAGTTCCTATCAGCATATTTTCGCTACGCGGAAAAAGCGCTCCAGGGGCGCGCCGTTGCAGCTGTTGATCGGTCACTACGACACCGTATGGCCGCTGGGAACGACCGCGAAAAGACCGTTAACGGTCGATGGCAATATCATCCGCGGACCAGGCGCATTCGATATGAAGGGCGGGCTGACCCAGATTATTCTCGCGTTACAGACGATTGCGGAGCTAAATCTGCCCCTGCTTCTGGAACCGGTAATCTTTTTCAATTCCGACGAAGAAATTGGCAGCAGGTCTTCGACCCGGTACGTGCGCGCGCTGGCACGCCGGGCGGAACGCGCATTTGTTCTCGAACCGGCATTGGGCGAAGAAGGTGCAATCAAGACAGCGCGCAAGGGAATCGGCCGTTTCACCATTACCGTGCATGGCAAGGCCGCGCATGCCGGACTCGACCCGGAAGGCGGTGCCAGCGCTATCCTCGAACTTTCGCACGTAATTCAGACACTGTTCGCATTGAACGATGCCGACAAAGGCATATCGGTCAACGTCGGCACCGTAGACGGCGGACTTCAGCCTAATGTGATTGCGCCGCACAGTCAGGCGGTGGTTGACGTGCGGGTGCCAACCATCGCGGCCGGCAAGGCAATCGAGGCCACGATTCACAGCATCGCGCCGGTTACAAAAAATGTACGGCTGCACATCAGCGGCGGTATTGGCAGGCCATCAATGGAGTTTACGCCGCGTAACAAGGCGCTATGGAAGCTGGCATTCGAACTTGGCCAGACGCTGGGGCTGGAGCTCACGCACGGCTGCGCCGGCGGTGGTTCCGATGGAAACACGACCAGTCAGTACACGGCGACGCTCGACGGGCTCGGCCCTGTGGGCCACGGTGCGCACGCGGAGCATGAGTTCCTTTACATCGATAAAACACTGGAACGCGCAGCATTGCTGACGCTCCTGCTAACCCAGCCATCTCTGCACGGAGGCCTGGCATGACGGTCGTATCACTGACATCACTGACCCGCATTTCAGACCTGGCGACCAGGGCCTATGACATTGCAGCGATCGACAGGGACCACTGGGACAGTGGCGATTACGTTGCGGGAGAAATTACCGGCACCTCGCACCGTGTCTATGGACTCGAACTCGCGTCCGGAAGAATGGTGCAGGCACTGCCTGGCGATCGTGTCATCGGTGCATTTGGCAATCGCGCAGCAACGCTCGAAGGCGTAGGCAGCTGGGCTGCAATCGAGGGCAACACCATGCACGCCATGACGAGTGCGGGACTGTTCGGGGCGATAACATCGATGTCGCTATTGCTGCCGCCAACGCTTAGCCTGACTTATCTTGGCCACGTTGTCAGAAACGGCAGCAAGGTCACCATGTCGGACTTCGCGATAAAGTCTGAACATAGTGGGTTCCACGTTCCGACCATTCTCCTGGTCGGCACTTCCATGTCGGCTGGGAAAACGACAACCGGCCGACTGATCGTGCACGAGCTGCATAACATGGGTTACAAGGTGGTTGGCGCCAAGCTGACCGGTGCCGGTCGCTATCGCGATGTCTTAAGCTTTAAAGACGCCGGAGCAGCGGCAATCTTCGATTTCGTGGATGCCGGCCTGCCCTCCACGGTCGAGCCTGAACGCAGGTTCCGCGAGGTAACGCGGCCGCTCCTGCAGCACATCGACTCGCTGCAGCCGGATTTCCTGGTCGCCGAAGCGGGCGCCTCTCCCCTCGAGCCGTATAATGGCGCCGCCGCCATCGATATGCTCGGCAACAACGTCAAGTGCACCGTACTGTGCGCTTCTGATCCTTACGCGGTAGTCGGTGTCGAAAAGGCATTCGGCCTGAAACCCGACCTCGTAACCGGCCCGGCAACGAGCACGTCGGCTGCCATTGACCTGGTGCGCGAACTTTCAGGAGTAGACGCACTTAACATCATGGATCCCGGCTGTGCGACCGAACTGCGAAAAATTCTGTGCTCCAGGCTCGGAACCTGAGCTGCCATCAGGACCCGGGGCCGGCCAGTCGCACTGCCGCGTAGGCAATATAAATTGTCAGCAGAACAGCGGCTTCAATTGAACGGATACCGCGTTTCGAAAGGTACAAAAACCCCAATACCAGGAGGGACACGACGATCAGCACCGGCAGGTCGATCCACAGGATGGCAGCAGGCACCAAAAGTGGAGAAATGACCGCTGCGATGCCCGGCACCAGTAAGGTATCAAGAACGTTGCTGCCAATCAGGTTGCCAACGGACAAACCGCCACGCTTGCGTAACAGCGCAACGAAAGAAACTGATAACTCAGGCAGGCTGCTGCCCATACCAATGACGATCGCTGAAACAGCAATATTGCTCATGCCCATCTCGGCGGCAAAACTTGACGCCGACACAACGGTGAGCTCGGCGGCAATGAGCAGCAGTCCCAGGCCGACAGCGAGAACGACCCACGATTTCCAGATGGCGAGTTGTTCGTCTTCGTGTGCTTCGTCAGGAATTTCTGCGCGCATATAAAATAGCGAAAACAGGTACGCAGAGTAGAAGGCACATAGCAGCATGCCTTCGAACCGGGAGATGACGCCATCCCAGGAAAACAGCAGAAGCGCTACTGCCCCACCGACCAGAAAAATGGTATTGCGCGGCAAAAACCTGCGCTGCATCGGTTTGTAGCCGATAAAACCCGCGACGCCAAACACAAGTGCAAATTGCCCGATCGTGCTGCCTATCGCACTGCCTATGACAATGCCGGACAGGTCTTCGCCAGCCAGGCTGCGAACCGAGGCATCGAATGCAACAAAGAGTTCGGGGAGGTCGGTGCCAACAGCCAGCACCAGCATGCCGAACATGGCGTCTGATAAACGATATCGGTCGGCGAGCGACATCGCGCCACGAATGAGCGTCTCAGAACCCAGCCAGAGCCCGGCCAAACCGACTAACAGTAGTAGGAAGTCTGTCATCTCAGCGCAGCTGTTTTCGCGCGCGATCGGCGTTGGCCAGGCGGTTGGCCCGGAACATCATGTCCGCTGACTGCAGGATTTTCATTTTTAGTTGCGCATTGTAGTTAGGTCGCTCGGCAAGAAACGTCTCGACAGTATGCACCGCTGTTGCCGTCCGGTGGTTAGCCAGGGTTACGTCCAGCCAGCGCTTGGGAAAGAAAATATCTCCGGTAATCTGAATTTCCTGCAAGAGTTCCAGGCTGGGCAGAATATACTTTTCCGAAGAATTCGTTCGCAGTGGATGATGTATATTTTCGAGCGCTTCCAGCACCCACGACTCGACCGCTCGATTCTTTTCCTCCTTCAGGGAGTCGAAAAACCGGTCCCTGACGTCCGGATCAACAGACATTGATGGCGCCAGGAAAGCGAGTTTACGTCGATTGTCCGGATTCTCTGTTCGCGCCAGCTGTGCGTCGAAGATTTCTCCAGCCTTGTCCGGCATCTTGATCGCGAGTAGCCGCGCAAGCGCTATTTGGTCGTTCTCGGAAAACGGCAGGTCGTCGATGACGCGCGATCCGGACCAGACCTCGTAAACGTCTCTGATCCTGTTCCTGGAAATAGCGACATCGGCAAACGCGTCAAAGAAAATCTTCCTTTTGCTGCTGTCGGACTGCCGCTGCATTGCATCCCAGAGTTGCGCTTCAATGTCCGGCGCATACTCATCGCGCGTAGCCGCAGGCACCAACGTCCAGTAAATGCGACTAATCTGGCCTAACGCCAGGTTCAGGATTAACTGATTTGGCTCCTCGATAACGATCTCGCCGAGTGCGGCAAGATAGGCGGACGGATCGACCTGCCCCTGATTAAGAACATCTTCGTAGAGGTTGATAAGGGTCGAGCCCTTTTCGACATCACGCAGCTGATCCCAGTGTCGCAGGATGCCGAAAGAGGTCCTGAACACGCCGTATCCCCGGCCATCCGCATTGAATAAGACGGTTTTCCCGGCAGGTTCTCCTGCCACGGCAAAAGCCGTTTTCGGTGACCTGGACGCCAGTGAGAAATCGTCACCACGTACGCCTTCGTGCCAGCTCGCGACGCTGAATATTTGCGGCCAGACCCGGTCCTGGCCAGCAGGGTCATGTTGCTGCAAGGTAGACCTGCCGGTGGTGTCGTCGACGTCCGCGATCATCTCGGGTCGCCCGGGCGTATTGACCCAGATCTCGCTCCAGCCAAGCAGATCTTCGTCTGTCTTGTCGTCGAGGATGCTGACCAGGGCCGGCCAGGTCGCGTTTGCGAATGCGTGTTTGTCCAGGTATTCACGCATGCCCTCACGGAATAGCGCTTCGCCCAAGATCATCTCAAGCTGGCGCATCATTATGGGGGCCTTGTTGTAGATGATCGCACCGTACATCTGGCCTGCCTCGTTGAGGTTGGGCAGATCCTGACGAATAGGATTGGCGCCGCGGGAGCGATCAACAGAATAGGCGCGCGGATAGTGGCGCACCAGGAAATTCAGGTCGTGATCGATTTCCGGGAAGCCGGGATTGACGATCTTGGCAGCCATGAAATTGGCGAAAACTTCTTTCGTCCAGACATCGTTGAACCACTCCATCGTGACAAGGTTGCCAAACCACATGTGCGCGGTTTCATGCGCAATGAGCCCCGCACGACCAAGCAAACGGGTCTCGGAAGGCGACTCGTCGAGGAACAGGCTGCTGGCCCTGTACTGAATTGCGCCGACGTGCTCCATGCCGCCATACTGAAACGCCGGTATCAGCGCGAAACCAAACTTCTGATACGGATACTGAATACCCGTATATTCTTCAAGCCAGTCCAGAGACGCCGCGTGCAGGCGAAAAATGTCGTCTACGTTGCGCGCCACTTTGTCGTCGTCTGTTTCACGATGCAGCATGGTCATCAGGCGACCGTTGACTTCCCGTTCGACCACCTCAAACCTGCCGGCGACAAACGAAAAGAGGTACGAACTGATCAGGTCCGAACGCCTGAATTGATAGACTTTGCCGGCACCTGCAGATTCGACCGCCGCAATCGGCGCGTTCGACATGGCGGTCCAGCCCTCGGGAACGCTAAGCCTGAGTGTATAGTTCGCCTTCAGGTCGGGTTGATCAAAAAGCGGAAAAGCCGTGCGGGCCCGGTCGGGCACGAACAGGGTGTAGAGGTATTCCGGGTTGCGGTTCAGCGAAGAATCCCCGGCAACAAAATTGATTGATACCTGATTCGGGCCTACCACCAGGCTACTGGCGGGAATGAGAATATGTTCGTCGCGAATTTCTGGCACGATGTCAGTGCCGTTTACGTTGACGTTAATGACTTTCTTTGCTTCTTCGCGAAAGTCCAGCTGCAGCGCTTCGGCATTGGCAGCGAGTTCAAACTGGATCTCGACCGACCCTTCGATCTCGTTTTCGGGCTCCGCGGGAACGTTTAATGAAA